>NZ_SJPO01000003.1:0-300000 GCF_007859935.1 Posidoniimonas polymericola
CACACCGCCCAAAATCCTCAAGGCGACCAAACTGCAAGTACAAACCGCTAACCAACTCAGAGGGTTAACGGCGTAAAGTGCCACCAGCCGCCCGGCTTTGAAAACAATGGATGAAATATCCGGGTTAACCTCAATCTCGTATCAATTCGCACCTAGGCAATACTTGCTGCAGCCGCTTGAAGCCATCGTTTGAGATCTTTGTACCCTTCGCCCACAGGCGTTCAAGGCTCACTAAGCGACTGAGGTTGGGAACAACTTCGTCACCAAGAGGTGTGTTCTCAATCCAAAGGGTTTTGAGATGATTGAGTCGTTCAAGTGAAGCTGTGCTTCTTGCGGTGATACTGGCTCCACATATTGATACGGTTTTCAGTCGCTCAAGTTGAGTAAGGTAGTTGATGCCGCTATCTGTGACCTTTTTGCAGTTTCCTCCGGCGTAGAACTGTTCTAGGTTTACAAACTGCCCAATCTGCTTCAATCCACGGTCTGTGATTGGGCATTTCTCCAAGTTCAGATCACGCAATGCGAGTGCATACTGCGCATCGGCAAATCCCTCGCCGCTCACGCTGGTGTTGCTGAAGTCGAGCTTCTCTAGTTTGGTGAGCTGCGCGAGGCGCCGCACGCCGTCGTCTGTCAGGTCGGTCAAGCGGAGATCGATCTCGCGGAGATTCTGACAGTGGGCGACCGACGCGAGCACTAGGTCGGCGTCGGTCGTGTGTCTGCCATAGGAAAGCCGCACCAAATCCTCGAGCTTGTTTTGACAGGTGAGGTTGACCATAGCATGGCCACTGACCTTGCTGACCGAGACCTTGAGCCTAGTAAGCTTTGTCCACCCGGCCAGGTATAGGAGGTCGGCATCCTTGAAGGGGTTTTCCAAAGGTTCCGAGCCCACCTCATAAACCTCAGCCGAGGCGACGCTGCGGAGGGGCTCAACCCGCTCAAGAATCTCTTTAATGGCCATGCCGTCGCCGGAGAGAACGCCAATCCCAACGTCGATCACCCTCCCTGCCTCGTCGGTCTTGAAAATGGGGCTGAAGTCCGTTTTCTCTTCGAGTGCAAGCAGGTACTCGACGATTTCGGCGTCCACTCCCCCCTTGACCCTTACCGGCGGCGGATCGTCGTCTGTGTCCGGGTAGCGGGCCTCTATCTCGCGGACCCATTGCAGCAGCCTCTCGTTAATGTCATCTCCGGCATTCTCGTCTGGTTCTTTCGCCACCACTCGGGCTCCTAGTAAGGCAAGAATCAATCCTACGACGATGATACGCCGGGCGCCATGCCCACGCTCGCGTGGGCATACCTCGTGGGAGCACGAAGCGTTTGATCAGTCGGGCCGCCTCGTCAACGAACGATCGGCCGGTTCTTCCATGATGGTTGGCGGCGGGACGCTCCGCCGCCGTCAGTCCCGCGGCAGCCAGACTGACATCTCGCCCGGGCCGCGGTTGCCCCAGGCGTAGTACGGGACCAGCTTTGCCTTGACCCGTTCGCCGGGGTCGGCGCTAGCCGGGCGGTAGAGCGACGACCACGCCTGCTGGTCGCGCTGCAATAAATCGGTGGTGATGGTGGTGACGCCGCCGAGCAGGTCGGGCTCGAATCGCGGGGTCAGCTCGGCGTCGGCCGGCAGGGCGAGCTGGTCGACGCGGACGCCGGCCGGCAGGTCGGCCGCCTCCAGGCAGTAGACCACCGGGCCCCGTTTGACGGCCAGTTGGTTGCGCGTCTCCTCGACGCGGGGGTTCGACTCGAGCAGCACGACCGGCATCGGCAGGTCGAGCTTCACGGTGTCGCCCGGCTTCCAGCGACGGCGGATCGATGCGTACCCATTCGCGTCGGCGGTGGCGTCGGTCTCCTCATCGTTGACTTGGAGCGTCGCGCCGTCGCACCAGCCGGGGATTCGCAGCGCGAGGGCGAACTCGGCGTTGGGGCACTCGTCGATCGTTAGCGTGACCGCACCGTCCCACGGGTAGTCGGTCTGCTGAGTCACCCGCAGCCGCCCGCCGGCCAGCTCGGTTGAGAGCTTGTTGGCGCCGTACAGGTGGACCCACAGCGCGTCGTCCGACTTGCTGTAGGCGTAGCCGCTCAGCTCGGCGAGCGTGCGGACCACGTTGGGCGGGCAGCAGAACGACACGATGAACGGCTCGCGCGAGCGGCGCCACCGCAGGTCGGCCGGCTCGGGGTCGAGACGCCGCAGGGGGTTCACGTACAGGTAGTCGTCGCCCGCGAGGCCGACGCCCGACAGGACCGCGTTGTGCATCGCCAGCTCGATCCAGTCGGCGTGCTTCGCTTCGCCGGTGGCGAGCAGCATCCGCCAGTTCCAGAAGACGGCGCCGAGGGCGGCGCAGGTCTCGTTGTGGGCGGTGGTGTTGGGGAGCTGGTAGTTGCGCCCGTACGCCTGGTGGGTGCGGGTGATCTCGCCCTGCGCGGCCGACCCGTCGGGCGAGGCGCCGTCGTACAGCGCGCCGCACGCGCCGGTGACGTATAGCTTCTTCTCGGTGACGTTCCGCCACACGGCGTCGAGCGGCCCGCGGAGCCGGGGGTCGCCGGTCTCCAGCAGCAGGTCGGCGACGCCGGCGTACAGGTAGTTCGCCCGCACGGCGTGGCCGACCGCCTCGCGCTGCTCGAGGAAGGGCACGCGGTCCTGGTTGTCGTCGCCGCCGTCGGTGATCAGGTCGCGCATCGCCAGGAAGTGCTCCGCCAGGCGGAGGTAACGCTGGTCGCCGGTGGTGCGGTACAGCTCGACCGCGCCCATGTAGTGCGACGGGCAGACCGAGTTGCGGGCGATCTCGGGCGTGGGGTTGGCGAACGCCCGCTCGAGGAAGCCGGCCGCCCGCTTGGCCGCGTCGAGCAGCTCGGTCGAGCCGGTCACCCGGTAGTGGACGCACCCTGTGGTCATCAGGTGGCCCATGTTGTAGACCTCGAAGTCGTGCCGGTCGGAGAGCGGCTGGGCGGTGGGGTCGCCGTTCTTGGCGCGGATCAGCACCGGCGTGTGGAGGTAGCCATCGTCGCGCTGGGCGGCGACGATCGCGCGGACCGACCGGTCGACCGCCGCGCGGAGCTCTCCATTAGGCTCGACCGCGAGCATCGCGCAGGCGGCCTCGATCCACTTGTAGAAGTCGCCGTCGTTCCAGGCGGCGCCGTGGTAGTCCCCCTCGGCCTGGCCGGCGGCAATCAGGAAGTGGCCGAGGAACGGCTTGTAGCGTCCGCTCTCCATGATGTCCCCCATGGTCGGGATCGACCGCTCGCGGCACACCCGGTACCGCTCGGCCCAGAAGCCGTCGGTCCACTGGGCCTGCTCGACGCCGATCGGCCGCAGCACCGCGTGGGGGCTGGTGGTGGTGTCGGCGATGGGGAGGACCGGTTCGGCGGCGCCAACACAGGCGCTGAATAGAAGAGTAAGTCCGAGCGCGCTGGAAAGGCTTGCCAGCATGTGTCCCCCTCCCCCTCGTGGGGAGGGGCTAGGGGAGGGGGGAGGCCCTGGAGCAGCTGACTGCCCGCGGTTCACCCGTGGGCCAAATCCGTCCGCGGGGCCGCCCCCCTCCCCGGCCCTCCCCACGAGGGGGAGGGAGTAAGCGCGCGGCTTCGCCGCGGTGTATTTGCTGGCCATTATTCACTCTTCTCCACCCGCTCAATCCGCACACACTGGTAGGGCCGACTCGGCAGCGGGACTGTGCGTTCATTCTCATCTGCAAACAAGTACGGCGTCTGCTGCTTGACGACAAACTCGCCGTCGATCGGCGTGACGGTCATGTTCCACGCGTCGAGCACGTCGACGCGGAATCGCATCCCGTCCTCGAGGCCGTGCTTCGGCAGGACGAAGTACCACTCTTCGGGCGACTGTTTGCCGAGGTAGACCAGGTAGTACGCGCCCGGCTGGCCGGCGATGCGGGGGTGCTGCCACTTGTCGATCGGGTCGATGCCAGCAGCTGGGGCGTTGTCGAGCACCTGCTTGAGGAACGCGAGCCGCGCGGGGCTCTGGCCCTTGAGCACGCCGCCCTTGGCCCACCACAGGATGTCGTCGTCGGCCAGGTAGCACTCGCCGTGCGTCGGGTAGCAGCCGGCGATGATCGTGTTCCAGCAGCGGTGCGTCATCTCCTCGGCCGACAGGTTGCCCCACCGCTTGGGGATGTCGCCCTCGTACTTGATCTCGTCGAGCAGGATCGGCTTGCGGTAGGCGTCGCGGTACAGGACGGCGCGGCCCGGGTCCTCGGCGGCCGAGCCGTTCTGGATGCTGGCGTGCGTCAGCCGCGGGTTGGTGTGGTTGTAGATCTGAAAGCCGTTGTGGATGCTGGTCAGCCGGCCGTACGGGTCGGCGTCGGTCACGACCCGGATCATCCGGTCCCAGTCCGACTCCTCTTTCTCTTTCATGAAGTCGTACTCGTTGGCCAGCGACCACCAGACGTTGCGGAACGCGGCCAGCCGGCTCACCACGTACCGCAGGTAGCGGTCGTCGGCCTCGGCGGGCATGCGGTCGAAGCCCCAGTGCCCCTTGTCGTACGGGTGCAGCAGGATCAAGTCGGCCTGGATGCCGAGCCCGGCGAGCTGGTCGATCCGCCGCTCGAGTTGCCGGAAGAACTCGGGATTAAAGCGATCGAATTCCCACTGGTCGGGCGGCGTGCCTTCAAGGGCGTAGCTCGGCGGCTCGTTCTCGTTCCAGGTGTACCGCTTGGGGAACACGCACATCCGCACCTTGTTGAACGGCGCGGCGGCGAGGGTTTCGAGCGTCCGCTCCTGCAGCTCGTCGGGCTGCGAGGTCCACGCGTAGCAGGTGGTGCCGAGCGGCTTGAACGGCGTCCCGTCGGCGTAGGCGAAGTGGAACTGGCGCGCAACGCGGACCGGGCCGTGGTTGTCGCCGGTCGGCGGCGCGGCGGTGATCGAACCGCGCTGGCCGTCGAGCTGCTTGGCGTTGCTCGAGGTGACGTAGCTCCACTCGCCGACGGTCGGCGGCGAGAACCGCACGCGGTACACGCCGTCGCCGTCGTAGAAGCCGGCGGCCGTGATCCGCTGATCGGCCTGGGTGAACTCGGCGGTGAGCTTCACGTCGACGAACGGGTTGCCCGTGGCCGGGCCTGTAAGCTTGAGCTCGCAGCGGCCCCACTGGTCGCAATTGGCCGCCGCGATCGTTTGAGCAACGCCTGACAAGAGGGTCACTACAAGAATTGTGAGCGACCACGGAGGATTGGCCCGTCGACAAATGGGGGCAGGCACTGAGCGACAACGGCTGGCCATTGGCGCCAAGACCCCCCAAAGCACAGAGCCAGTCCCCATTTGTCGACTCGGTTTCATGGTGAGTAAGTCGCGATCGTGCTAACGCAGCATTGCCGCACCGGGGTGGATCGTCGTGCTCTCGCCGGCCGCGAGGTCGGAGTCGGAGTAGTGTGCCCCGAACACAAAACGGAAGCGTCCATCAAGATTGGATTGCACGACACACTCCTCGAACCGACCGTCCTTCCACTTGATGTCGATCACCAGCCCGTCGCGCGTGCAGAGTCCCTTCACTTCGCCGTCGGGCCAGGCGGAGGGGAGGGCGGGGAGCAGCTCGATCAGCCGGCGGCCGTCGTCGGTGGTGCGGTGCGACTGCACGAGCATCTCGCAGATGCCCGAGGTCGCGCCGAAGTTGCCGTCGATCTGGAAGGGGGGGTGGGCGTCGAACAGGTTGGCGTACACGCCGCCGCCGCGGTAGTCGGTCAGCGGCGACTCGGTCAGCGTTAGCAGGCCACGCAGCACCTTCTCGGCCCGGTCGCCGTCGCGGAGCCGGGCCCACAGGTTGATCTTCCACGCGCGGGACCAGCCGGTGCCCTCGTCGCCCCGTTGTTCGAGCGACGTGCGGGCCGCGTCGAACAGATCGGGCGTGTCGGGGGTGATCTCGTCGCCCGGGAACACGCCCCACAGGTGTGACACGTGCCGGTGTCGGTTCGACGGGTTGTCGACGTCTTCGATCCACTCCTGGAGCTGGCCGTGCTGGCCGATCTGGTTGGGGGCGATCCGGGCGCTGAGCGACCGCAGCTCGCCACGCAGGTCGGCGTCGACGTCGAGTTGCTCGCTGGCGGCGATGGTGTACTCGAACAACGCGCGGATGATCTGGTGGTCCATGGTCGGGCCCATCACCAGTCCGCCCTGCTCGGGCGAGTTGCTCGGTCCGCTGATGAGCAGGCCCTGGTCGTTGCGGGGGTCTTCGACCAGGTAGTCGACGAAGAACGTCGAGGCGCCCTTCAGTAGCGGGTACGCGGTGTGGCGGAGGAACTCCTCGTCACCGCTAAAGGCGTAGCGGTTCCAGAGGTGCTGGCAGAGCCACGCGCCGCCGGTCGGCCAGATGCCGTGGTTCGAGGCGTTGATTGGCGCCGCGCCGCGCCACAGGTCGAAGTTGTGGTGGACGACCCAGCCCGGCGCGTTGTAGTGCTCGCGGGCCACCTCGGCGCCGGACTCCGACAGCTCGCCGATTGCGTCGTACAACGGCTCGGCGCACTCCGGCAGGTTGCACGGGTCGGTCAGCCAGTAGTTCATCTCGGTGTTGATGTTGATCGTGTACTTGCTGCCCCAGGCCGGCTGGAGGTCCTCGTTCCACAGGCCCTGCAGGTTGGCGGGCTGCCCGCCGGGGCGGCTGCTGGCGATCATCAGGTAGCGGCCGTAGTCGAACAGCAGCTCGGCGAGTTTCGGATCGGCTTGGCCCTGGCTGGCGAGCACCCACTGGTCGGTCGGCTTGTCGCTCACCTCGCCGGCGAGCTCGAGCGACACCCGCCGGTACAGCGACTGGTGGTCTTCGGTGTGACGGTCGACGAGCTGCTGGTACTCGCGTTCGGACGCCGGCTGGAGGTCGGCCTCGCTGCGGGCGGTCGGGTCGCCCGAGAGGTCCCGGTAGCCGAGGTGATTGCTGCGGGCGGTCAGGAGCAGCGTCGCGTGCGAGGCGCCGCTGACCGACAGGGCGTCGCCATCGCGGCCTAGCTGGCCGTCGGTCTCTGTGATGCGGGCGTGGGCGGCGAAGCGGACCTGGTCCTCGTCGCTATTGCCGACCCGGCCGGTGAGCAGCAGCGTGCGGTCGTCGGACGACTTGGTCTGCGACTGTTCGTGCGGTGCTGTGAGCCTCGCCTGGAACGACAGGCCGCCGGCCTGGTCGCAGCTCAGGCGGATGACGATCGCGTTGTCCGGGTAGCTGGCGAGCGTCGTGCGGGTGTAGGTGCGTTCGCCCACGCGGTAGCTGGTGGTGACGCGCGCCGTGTCGAGGTCGAGGGCCCGGTGGTAGCTCTCGGGCTCGCCTTGGTGGTTGAACGCGATGAGGAGGTCGCCGCACGGCTGGTAGTCTCGCTGGCGGACCGGTTCGGACATGAACTCGCTCATGGCTAGCTTCTCGGCCTCGGCCTGCTTGCCGGCGAGCAGCAGCTCCCGCAGTTTCGGCAAGACCTTCGCGGCGCCAGCGTGGGCGTAGCTGTGGGGGCCGCCATTCCAGACGCTGTCCTCGTTGAACTGCCACCGCGCCTCGGCGACGCCGCCCATCACCATCGCGCCCAGGCGGCCGTTGCCGACCGGCAGGCCCTCGGTCCACTGCCCGGCCGGGTGGTCGAGCCAGATGACGCCGCCGTCGGCGTTGGGATCCGCGGCGTACGCACTGCTCGTTGTCAGCGTGGCCGCGATCGCAAGCAACGCGAGGGCCAACGCCGATTGGATTCGCAGAGTCATGGGTCTCGTTCCTGAGTGGCGGACGGTAGCTCGCTCGATACGCGTTCGAGGCGAGGCGAGTTGGCGACCGGCTCCCCATCGACGATCAGGGTGAGTCCGGCGCCGCGGCCGTAGCGTTGGCCGTCGCGGTCCCACAAGACAGTCACGTTGTGCCCGTGGTACGCGACGTCTTCCAAGCAGAACCAGTCCCAAGCGTCGGCCGGGAGGAGCGGGTCGACCACCAGGATACCATCCTCGCGGGGCACAATGCCAATCAGGCCGTTGATGACCAGATCGTTGAAGGTCGAGTGGTTGTAGTAGCGGCTCCGCTGCGCCTTGGGGCCGGTGATCAGCCACTCGCCGGTGACCTCGTCGTGGTACTCGCCGATGTAGGCGGCGCCGTGCTGCTTGTGGCTTTCCATGTAGCGGAGCAGCTGCTCAAAGTAGTCGGCCCGGCCGACAACGTCTTGCTGCGGCCCCCGCAGCAGGTTGGCCATTCCGGTCAGCGTCTGGCTGGTGGCGAACGGCCACACGGCGCCGTCCCACTCGCAAGTGCCCGTGCCGTGCGTGCGGAACGCCGGGTGGCGGCGCTCGGCGGTGGTCAGCCCGGCCGGCGCCCAGAAGCCTTGACGGTCCTTGAGCTGCGCCCAAGCCGCGGTGTGCTCGGGGCCCGCTAGGTCGAACACCCATGGGATGAAGCCAATCGCCTCGCGGGCGTCGGACAGCCCGCCCGACTCGAGCCGCACCTTGAAGAATCCCGCGTCGGCGTCCCACATCGCGTCGATCATCTGCTTGTGCAGACGGTCAGCCTTGTCGGCGTAAGCCGCGGCCAGGTCGCCGCGGCCGGCCCGTTCGGCGATGGCGGCAATCGCCCGGGCGTTGGCGACCATGTAGCTGTTGATCGTCGGCCGGACGTTCTTCACCCGGCGGCCGCCGCTGATTGACTCTTCCATGCCGTCGCGGACGTCGTGCTGCCAGAAGAGGCCGCTAGGGAGTTGGCGTTCGGCTTCCCACGCCTGGTAGTCGGCGAGCAGGGCGTCGAGCTGCCCGACCAGCCACCGCCAGTCGTCGGTCACCTTGGCCCGCTCAACCAACGCCGCGGCGTTCCAGTTGCTGAACTTGTGGTAGTGCGTCGCGAGGCCGCCGTTGGGGCCGCTCGTCAACCAGAAGCCAAGGTACTCGTCGAGCAGGGCCTGGTCACGCAGCCAGCGGCCCTCGGCGATGTGGTGCCCCACCGCGCACGACACCGTGTTGTACGGCCCGGCGTGGCTGACCGGCGTGAGGAACTCGGTCAGCACCCGCCCCTCGGGCGTGGCGACAATGTGCTTGCGGTAGGTCCACCAGCGGAAGTAGTAGGTCTCGACCAGCCGCGCCGAGGGGCAGTCGAAGCGGGGCGCGTTGTCGAGGATCCAGTCGGCCGCCTCGGCGTTGGAGACCGCGTTCTGGACATCCTCCTGGTCGCACGCGTTGAAACGCTCGACGAATTGTTCAACGAGCTCCCGCGCCTGGTCGCCGCTGAGGATCGACTCGCCGCGGGTGGGGGCGGCAACCGCCAGCAGCAGGGCCGCCGCGACGAGCAACGCCGCCATCAGCAACGAGGGGCTAGAACGACTGCCAGAACAGGTCAACATACGTCCGCGGGGATTGGATAGGCTGGTCACGCGGCGCGGCGGGGTCCTCGCCGTTGAGGAAGGCCTCGATGTTGGTGTAGCCGTCGGAGTTGGCGTCGGCGATGGCGTCAGCGGCGTCGTGCGGGTTGAGGCCGTGCTCCTGCTCCCACTCGTCGGGCATGCCGTCGGCGTCGGCGTCGGCGTAGGGTTCACCGTTGTACTCGGGGTAGCCGCCGACCTGCGAGATGTCGGTCAGGATGCCCTTGCCCTCCTCATAGGTCACCGTGCCGGAGCGGACCATACCGATGATCCGCTCGTCGACCGGGTCGCGGCGGGGCAGCGTGGCGCCGGCGCCCGCCAGCACCAGCTCGTAGGCCTCCTCGGCCGTTTGGATGTCAACGTACGAGTGCGGGTACGGGCGGTCGGAGCGGATCTCGTCGAGCAGCTGCTGGTTGGTCGGAACGCGGACGCCCTTCTTGAGCGGCTCGCGGGGCTGGCCGATGTCGACCTGCACGCCGCCGTCCCAGTTGTCGGCCGTGACCCGTTCGTTCCCCTCAACCACGTTGCCGTCGACGTAGGCCTTGCCGTAGTCCAGCAGGTAGTAGGGGCTGCGGCGGGCCTCGGGCTTGAGGATGCGGTGGGCGATGGGCTGATCCATCGGCGTGACCGGGCCCGGCTTGTAGTAGTTGTTGATCAGCGTGTAGAAGCTGCGATGGTCGCCGCCGTCCACCGTGCGGTGCCGCCAGTTGTACAGCACGTTGTTGATGAAGTTGAAGTCGTAGATCATCCCGACGCTCGGGTTGCGGCCGGTGTTGCACGCCCACAGGTTGTGGTGGAACGTGCTGTTGTAACCGCCCAGCGTGCTGCCGAACGCGTGGTTGTAGGTGTCCAGGCCCTCGCTGAAGATCGAGTTCTGGATCGTGATGTTGACGGTCGGCATCTTGACGTCGGGGCCGCCGTCCTCGGGGCGGTACATGTGGCGGTACATCGACAGGTTCTCGTCGAGCCCCCAGCTGGCCGAGACGTGGTCCAGCATGATGTTGCCGATCGGGTTGCCGCCGAGCGCGTCGTTGCGGTCGCCGACCCAGGTGGCGCCGCGGCGGAACCGCATGTGCCGGATCACGACGTCGTGGGTCTCGAGTTCGACCGTGTCGCCGGCGATGCAGACGCCGTCGCCCGGCGCGGAGCCGCCGTGGATCGTCAGGTACGGCGCCCGGACCACCAGGCGGCTCTTCAACTTGATGACGCCCGCCACGTTGAACACCACGGTGCGGGGTCCGCCCGCCTCGAGGGCGGCGCGGAAGCTGCCGGGGCCGTCGTCGTTAAGGTTAGTTACCACGATCACCCGCCCGCCGCGGCCGCCGAAGCTGTACATGCCGCCCCCCTCGGCGCCCGGGAACGCCGGGATCTCGGCCTGCGGCAGGTCTTCCGGCCGCGCGGCGTCGGGGATGTAGGGCTTGCCCTGCTCGGCGGCGGCCTCGATCGCCGGCAGCGCCCGCTCCCAGGCCTCGTCCGAGCGGAGACGCATCGCCTCGGTCCGCCGCGCGCTCTCGGCCGCGACCTCCGAGGTGATCTTGGGGTACTGGGCGAGGACGCCGCCGCACAGGGACAGGCACAACGCGGCGGTGGCCGCGACGCGGGTCGAACAGTGGCTAGGCATGACTACTCTTGCGGTTTGGATTGGTTGGCGGCCTGCTGCTCGTGCTCGGCGAGCTCCCGCTCGGCCTGCTTCAGGTCGTAGCCGCGTGCAGAAAGGTAGTTGTTGATCCGCCCCTTGTACTTGCCGAACCAGCCGTGCTTCTCGTGCGAAGAGCCGCCCTCCATCGCGTAGTCGCGGGCCTCGACCAGGTTGGCGTAGATGTAACGCTGCTCCTCGTCGGTCAGCCCGGGCAGCAGCTCGCGGTAGGCGCCCATCGTCACGCCCACGACGCCGTAGGTCAGGCCGTCCTTGACCCGGTCGACCTGCTCGGCCGACAGGTCGGCGGACAGCCCGGCCAGGAAGGTCCGCCGCTGCTTCTGCAGGGCGAGCTGCGACTCGTGCTTAGCGAGGGTCCGCGGCTGCTCGTCGCCGCCGGCCAGCTCCTCGAGTTGAGCGTCGCGCGCGTCGTGCAGGTCGCGGAGACCGCGGTAGTAGTCGGCGATGAGCGTCGTGACCCGCTCGGCCTGGGCCGGGTCGCTCAGCTGGAGCTGCGTGACGATCTTCTCGGCACGGCCGCGGACGACCTGGCGGTAGGCGGCCTCGTCCGGCGACAGGTCCTGCGCGGCGTCGACGCCGACAGCCGCGGTCAGCAACGCGCCGGCGGCTAGCAGGAGCACACGGGTGAAGGGTGCGTTCATGTTGGGGGGAGGACGGTAGGGGGCGGGATGAAAAACGCCGCGGCGGGTCGGCCGACTCGCCGCGGCGTTGAGGGTTGGCTGCGGTTGAACCGCGTTGGCCAGCAGGCGGGATGCTTGCTTAGCGGCGCCGGCCCCGCAGGCCGAGTGGCGCGGCCGCCAGCATCAGCACGAGGACCGAAGGCTCGGGCACGGCGCCCGTGTCCAGGCTCGCAGAGGCGAGCGTCGCCCCGTAGTTGCTCTTCCACAGGGCCAGGTCGTTGCCGTCGATGCCGCCTAGGCCGTCGCCGTTGCCGTTGAGGGCGTCCTCGTTGGCGGCGCCGTCGTTGTCACGCCAGACGGTGTAGTCGGCCGCGTTCACGACGCCGTCGCGGTTGAAGTCGCCGGCCAGGTCGCCGATCGCGCCGAGCATGCCGACGTTCAGGATGCCGAGGCCGGTGAACCAATCCCGCTTGTTGTCGGCGCCGGAAGCCAGGCTGCCCCACGTGCCGATCGAGACCGGCAGGTCGTTGAAGTACAGCGAGTTGATGTCGTCGCTGCCGGCGAAGTTCAGGTCGAGCGTGCCGTCCTCAAACAGGCGGACGTCCGAGCTGTCGGCGAGGAAGGCGGCCTCGAGGCTGAGGACACCGTCTTCGACAATCGTGTCGCCGGTGTAGTTGTTGGCGGCGTTGCTAAGCACCCACTTGCCCGCGCCGGACTTCTCGACGCCCACCACGCCGCTGTTGGCGGAGTCGACGATCTGGGCCGCCAGGCGGTTGTCGCCCGCATTGTCGCCGGTAAGCGTCAGGTAGCGATCGACCTCCGTGAAGCTGACGGTCGTGTTGGTGGCGAAGGTGCCCTCTTCGACCGCGTTGCTGAGGGCGACGCGGGTCGGGCTGAGGATCCTCGTTATCACGGTGTCGTCCGGGATCAGGTTGCCGCTGACCCCCATGCCGATGAGCAGGTCGCTGGTGTCGCCGAGGTCGTAGAGGTCGCCGCCAAGGGTTCCGCCACGCTTCTCGAACGAGTCGACGATGCCCCCCCGCGACTGCGCGGTGTCCATGGTCAGGGCGTCGGTGCTGGTAAAGTTGATGGCCCCCGTTCCCGAGGCGTCAAGCGTGGCGCCGGCGGTGCCGATGGTAAACTGCCGGTTGGTGCTGCCGGCGGCGCCCTCGTAGCGGAGGGTCGAGCCCTGGATCAGCAGGCTGCCGGCCGAGGTCGACGAGCCGATGCTGCTGGCGCCGTCCGCCAGGCTGGCGACCGCCAGCGTGGTGCCCTGCAGCTGCTCTTCTTCGGCCAGCGCTACGTCGTCCGCGGCGGCCTGGTCCTGCAGCGTCGAGTGGTACCGGGCCAGGATCTTGGTGGACAGCGCGTTGGTGGTCGTGCCGGTGAGACGCACCATGCCTAGCCGCTCGCGGTCCTCGCCGTTGGGGTTCTTGTAGTCGCCACCATTGGTGACGACCAGGTTTGGGGCGCCCGCCAGCTTGCTGGCCGCGATGGTCAGCGTGCCGCTGCCGCCACCCAGGCGGTAGGTGCTGTTCGCCGGCGTAATCGTGCCGGTGAAGGTCATCCCGCCCTCGGGGGCCGCCAGGGTCATGTCCTGGAAGCGGGCCATGTTGCCCGTTGTGAAGTTGATCGCTGCAGCGGCGTCGGCCGCGGTGGTCAGCATCAGACCGCCGTTGTCGTACTCGCTAAAGCCGGGGACTTCGCTGTTCGGGAACAGTCCGGGGTAGGTCGGACGCATCGCGAAGTTACTGAAGCGGTTTGCGAAGTTGCCCGAGCCGTTGTTGACGGCGGCGATCGTGCCGGTGTCGACGCCGATCGCGCCGCCGGTAGACCGGACCGTGCCGCTGGCGGCGCCCATGTCGCCGATGGCGGCGAAGTGGAGGTTGCCGCCGCTGATCAGGATGGTGTCGGAGGTCGGGTTGGAGGTGCCGGCTTTGAAGGTGTTGGTGGCGCCGTGCAGGCTTGACTCAACCACAACCGTGCCGGTTCCCAGCTTCTGGAACATGGTGGTCTGAGGGCCGCCGCTGTCGAGGAACGCGTTCGCCGCATTGGCGATCACGCCCTGGATAACGGTGCGGCCGCTGCCGTCGAATGTGTAGATGTTCTCGGGGTTCTCCGAGGTGTAGATCCGCCCTGTCATGGTGAACGTTGCGCCCGGTTCTAGGTTGTTCACCCAGCCGGCGCTGTTGGAAGCCGGCGCGTTGCCGGTGAGCTTCAGCGAGTGCTGCCCCTTCACGGTGAAGTCGTGCGGGACGTTCCAGGGGTTGGTGATCACCCGCTCCAGCCCGACCGCCGATTCGCCGACGCCCGGCTCAACAATCAGGTTGTAGCCGATTTGGTTGGCGGGGTTGCCGTTCTGCACCGTGCCGGTGGGCCCGAACGCGTTGTTGCTCCGGAGGATCACGTTGCCGCGGTCGATAGTGGTGCCGCCGGTATAGGTGTTGTCGTAGAGCACGACCGTGCCGAGCGGCACCGCCTCGTCGGCGCGGCTCTGGGTTCCCAGACGCAGCTTGCCCGGTCCGCTGATCCCGCCCGCGAGGTCGATGATGCCGTGGGCGAAGCCCTGGCCGAATTCGGTATTGTCGTCGTTGAGGAACTGCGGGGTGCCAGGACCGCCGCCGTTGAGCGTCAGCGCCTGGTCGGTCGGGGTCATATCGGCGTTGAGGACCTTGTCGTCCACGGTCACGAGCGGGCCGGTCACCAGCAGGCGGGGCTGGTTGTCGATCCCGACGGCCGGGTTGTACGTGCCGATGTGGCTGCGGAAGATCGTGTTGTTGGAGGTCGTGTCGTCGGCCGGGCTGCTGGCGACCTCGTACAGACCGCCCGACAGCGTGAGCGTGCGGGGGCCGGAGAAGTCGATCGACTCGACCGAGCCGATCTTGGCGCTGATGACGTTCGTCGAGGTGCTGCCCAGGCTCGTCACGAGCGACGTTCCGCAGTTGAACGAGCACGTGTAGAAGTCGACCATCGCAGGCGGGTCTTCTTCGTCGTCCGGGTCGGGCTTCACCTCGATGAGCGAGGGCTCGTCCTGCTTGAAGAGCAGGGTGCCCGTGCCGCCGCTGATGGTGGTGGTGCGTCCGTTGACGCCCAGCTTGAGCGAAGAGATGGTGATGTCCGAGTTGCCGATGCTGACATTGAGGTCCGAGGTCAGACCGACCGCCAGGTTGGCGCCGACCACCGGTCCGATCGCTTCGGTGTCGACGTCGGTGTGCATTGGGTCGTCGGGGTAGGTGGCGTTGCCCGGGGGGGCTGTCGGCGCCATCCAGTTCGAGCCGACGGTCCAGTCTTGCACGCCGGCCGGCGCAAGCTTGTTCCACTGGAATTCTTCCAGGGTCGTCTGGGCGTTTGCCGCCGCAGCGCCAAACATCAGACCCGTTGCAGCCAGCAGGGTTGCCGCTTTCTTCGCCCGTTTCATCACCTCGCTTCGCCCCTAGGCGAAGCCTCCTATCCGATCGAGTTACCTGAATCCCGGGCGATCCGCCCGCGGTGTATGCGCTGTTCCTGGCGCAAGAATCAAACCCCGGCCAAGCGCGTGACTTTGGTGAGAATAGTCACCGCGTGGGGTCTGAGTCGCTTGATTTGTAGTTGACCGATCTGCACGGCCGTGGTGGCGACGGTTTGGAAAAGGCGGTCGTTAGGGCCTGCGTGCGGCGTGCGGCGCCCGCGGCATTGCCACGGGCGCCGCGCTGCACGACTCCAACCTGACGGGCAAGCCCACCAAGTCGCTTTCTATCAACTAGCTGCGGCGACGAGCGCCGGCGAGGCCGAGGCCGCACAGCCCAAGGAGGGCCAGCGAGGCGGGCTCGGGAACCACCTGCCCGACGTACGGGGTAACCGAACCCCAGTTCAGGCCGACGCGGATCTCGTCGAAGGCCATCACGGAACCGCTGCGGTTGCCGCTGAAGTTACCGGCGGCCAGGGCGACGCCCGTCTGAGCGACATCGTACGGGGCGACGTCGTTGTCGAGGACGTACTTCACCAGGTCGGGAGCGCCCGCGGCGCCTTCCGACGAGAGGAGCGGGTTGAACCAGACCTCGACCAGGTCGGGGACAAAGTTCGGGTCATTCACGTCGAGGACGCCCGGGGTGACCTTCACAACCACAAACTGCTGGTTGTAGGAGAACCGCACGTCGCTGACCTGGTCCTCGGCGGCCGAGTTCTTGGCGCGGAGGGTCCAGGCGTCCTTCTTTACGCCGACGCCACCGATCTGGACCGCTTCGCCGAAGCGGTTGCCGTTGACCAGAGTGTAGTGGGCGTTGCGAGAGTAGCCGTTCGGGGCGTTGACGGTCGTGTCGGCGATCATGTCGCCGTTCGTGTCGACAACAACCGGATCGAGCACGCCACGCCGTTCGGCGATGAACGACTGGTAGTAAGAGTTGCCCGGGCCGACCAGCTCACCCATGTTTGTGGCGCCGGTGGCGGACAGGTCGAGGTTGCGGAACCACTGGGCGTTCTTGTTTGAGCCCGAGCCAGCCGCGTCCGCGTTGTCGGGGAGCAGGCCGTTCCAGTCGACCAGGCCGTAGCCGCCGGAGGTCGCCAGCACGCGGCCGTCGGTGTCTTGATAGCCGAGGCTGCCGACGACAGCACGCAGGCTGTTCTCGACGCCGTTGGAGCTGTTGCGGGCCCAGTCGGCGGACCAGCCGGTGCCGG
Organism: Posidoniimonas polymericola; assembly: GCF_007859935.1. Classification (NCBI taxonomy): domain Bacteria; kingdom Pseudomonadati; phylum Planctomycetota; class Planctomycetia; order Pirellulales; family Lacipirellulaceae; genus Posidoniimonas; species Posidoniimonas polymericola. Next base: position 16,221 of record NZ_SJPO01000003.1, read on the forward strand.
TGTCGGCGCCGGCGCCGAGGCCAATGTCGGTGCCGTCCGCGTAATCAAAGCCTTCGTAGGCGAGAAGTGACGCCGCCTTGGCGGGCGTCGCGATGAGAGCCACGGCCAGCAGGCCGAAGCACCAAGTTGTAACTTTCATTAGTTCTCCTCAGGTAGATAAGTGCGTCAATGTTGTCGACAGCGAAGCGTTGCCGCGACGCGAAGCAAAGAAATAGAAGCAGTCAGTAGAGCGTTGGTGGAATGCCGGCCGCGCAGACAATCCCCGCCGCAATTAGCTCATGAGCGACCCTCCCGTCACTGCAGATGGCTCCAGGTCGTACATCGGGTGAAAAGCGAACGAGACGAATGCCGCACCGCAGTCGCGAGATAAGGTCTGGATCAATCGATCCGGTCGTAGCGCCACGGTCTTACCCCCTTATACTAACAACCGTCTGCGAAAAATTGCGATTACCGATCGCCTTTTTTTCAGACGTTCGAGGTCTCCAAATCCTGCGGTATTAAGGACTTCCGTTGCATTCAGGGGCCGTTTGAGGGGCATCGCCCGCAGTCGTCTTACAGGAACCCAACGCTAAGGCATGCGGTGGAGCGCATCGGGAAGGCCCTACTCCTCGCATCGCGGGCGAGCGGCTTAATCTCGCCCCCACGCGACCGGACTCCCAGGCACATGCTACGGCCCTTCAGGGGACAGGGTGATGGCGGGCTGTGGGGGTAGTAGGCCGAGCGGGCCGGGTGGGCTGGCGGCTGGTAAGGGCTGGTTCAGCCGGCCAGCCCGTTCAGGTAGTCTTCGAGGTTGGTGTAGCCATCACCGTTGGGATCGGCGGCCGCGTCGGCCGGGTCGTTAGGATCGAGGTCGTGCTCGAGTTCCCAGGCGTTGGGCAGTCCGTCGGCGTCGGTGTCCCAGTCGGCGGGGCGGTGCTCCTCGGGGTAGTCTTCCCAACCGCCGACATCGTCCTGCGCGTCGGGCAGGCCGGGCATGCCGCTGCGGCTCCCCTGGTAGGTGGTTGTGCCGTCACGGGTCTCGCGGAGCACGCGTTTGTCGTGCTCGTCCAGGCAGGGGACGTTGCAGCCGACATCGGCCAGCACATCGAGGTACGCGTCTTCGGCCGACTCGGTCTGAACGTACGACGGGAAGAACGGCTTGTCGTAGACAAATTCCGAGAGCGGTTCGTCGCGCGGCCCGACAACCCCTGCCAGCGGAGGCTCGGGGCCATAGCGGCCCTCCATCACGTTCCCCTCGACAAAGTAGTCCTGCGGACCGAAGGCGTGATTCCGCTCGGGCTTGAGCACGTGGAACACGGTGGTCGCGGGGCCCGGCTTGTAGTAGTTGGCCACAAACTGCACCTGCTTGGCGCCGCCGTCGGTCGTGCGGTAGCCCCAGTTGTAGACCACGTTGTTGCGGATATCCAACCGGCCGGCGTGGATATCGGCCTGGTCCAGGCCGCCGGCCAGGCTCCAGTTGCGGCCCGCGCAATGGGCCAGCAGGTTGTGGTGGAAGCTGCCGATGTCGCCGCTGATGCTGGCGGCGAACCCGTGCTGCTTGCCGTCCTGGTATTTGCGGTGGCCGGCGATGTTGAGCGCCTCGCTGATCAGGGTCCGCTGCAGCGTGATGTTCTTCGCGCCGCGCGAGCTGAACGACTCGTCCTGCGTCCAGCTGATCGAGCAGTGGTCGACGATCGAGTGGTCACTGCTGGCCATGCCCATGCCGTCGAGGGTCTCGCCGGAGGTATTGCCGGGCCGGACGCGGAGGTAGCGGACGATATTGTCGTGGGCGCCCATCATGCCGAGGTTGAAGTTCGAGATGCAGATCCCCTTGCCCGGCGCCGTCTGGCCGGCGATGGTCAGGTAGTTGTCGCGGATCACGAGGCGGTCCTTGAGGTCGATCCGCCCGCTGACGTCGAACACGATCGTGCGTGGGCCGTCGGCTTCGATCGCCGCCCGCAGGCTCCCCGGCCCGCCGTCGGACAGCGTGGTGACCTTGATGACTCGTCCGCCACGGCCGCCGCGGGCGAACCGTCCGTAGCCCTCGGCGCCCGGAAACGCCAGGTGGCGGACGCGGAACGACCAGACGTCGCCCACGGTGGTGTTTCCGTCGGCGTCGACCGCGTCGACCCGCCAGCAGTAGTGCCGCAGGCTGTCGCTCGGGTCGACTTCCATCACCTGTTTGCTGGAAGTCGTTTCCGCGGGCTCGGCGCTACCCAGGCCTGCGCTTGCTTCCTCGAGGTCTTTGCCGGCAGCCAATCGCACCAGGTACCGCGCCGCTGATCCGCCGCGAGGCGCCTTCCAAGACAGTCGCACCTGGCCGCTGTCGCCGTCGGCGTGCTCGACGAAGTTGGCGGGCGTCGGCGTGGACGCCTGGACGCGGGGGTCGCCGGCGTCGAGTTCGAGGGCGTTGAGCACCACACGACCGTCGGCCGCTTCAAGGGCGACGCTGACCGGCTCGCCCGCGACGGCGTCGAACGTCACGTAGCCGGTGGCGACCTCCTCATTGGTCTGCGCGTTCGTGCTGGGCGTCAGCTCCACGCGGGCGCCAGCTGCGGTGAGGTTCACCTGGCCCACAGGCTGCTTACCCGGTTGGTTGTGGTAGGTGGCGAGCGAGTGCGGCCCAGCCGGCAGGCCCTCGAGAACGATCTCGACCGCGCCGTCGGACTCGACGCCGTCGGCGCCGATAGTGGCGCCGGTCGCCAGGCTCGCCTTCTGCAAGAACCCCCGCACGTTTCCCCGCAGCGTGATCGTGACGCCGTCGAACGCTTGGCTGGCTTCGTTGGTCTCCTTGATTTCCCACTCGTGCCAGCCGAGGGTCTCGGCGTCGCGGCGGCCGCTGGCGGCGCTCAGGTCGACGCGAAGAGACGTGGCGGCGTCCGCCACGGCGGCGGTTAGCAGCAGGGTGGCAACTATCTGGAGTCGGTCGTGCATGGATGTCTTGGGGGGCTGAGCCGCAGCTTGGCCGAAGCCTACTGCGCGGCGTTGAGAGTAAGGCTGGCGGGTTCGAGGCCCTCGGCCTGGGCGGTGAGCGTGACCTCGCCGGGCGATTCGCCACCGCGGAGCACGACCAGCGCCCGGCCGTGGTGCGCGCGGCGCTGGCTGGTGTTGTAGGTCTCGTTGGAGAGCAGGTTGCCGCTGCCGACGCCAATAATCTCGGCCGGGCCTGACAGCGTGTAGGTGACCTGGTGCTCGGCGTTGGGGCGGAGCCGACCGGCGGCGTCCTGGATTTCGACCTCGATGAAGCACAGGTCTTGGCTGTTGGCGTCGAGGTAGCTTTCTTCGGAGGAGAGCGTGATCTGCTGGGCGGGGCCGGCGGTCTTGAGTGTGCTCCGCTCCTGCTCTCGACCGTGTTCGTCGAGTGCAACCGCGGTCAGCTCGCCCGCCGCGTACGGCACGCTCAGCGACCCGACATACCCGCGCTCGGGTCCGGTCGCAACCTCGCCGACCTTCCGGCCATTCAGTTCGATCCGCACCGTCGGCCAGCGGCTGGCAACCTGCACCGTCAGTCGCTCGCCCTCGTGACCAGGCCAGGTCCAGCTGAATCGCAGCGGTTCGGTCGACCACAGGGTCTGCTGCCACTGCCCGTTATCGGGGGCGGGTTCGACGACGGCCACGGCCAGTCGCTCGCCGCGGCCCCAGGCGATATTGCGGAAGTAGGAGATCGGCTTGCGGTACCCGGTGATGTCGATGTCGCCGCACAGGGCGCCGTGGCAAGGGAAGTGCACGCCCTCCCAGTGGGGCAGCGCCACGGCGCCGGGGGGGAACGCCAAGCCGATGCCGGCCTCGCCGAGGTAGTCGATCCCGGACCAGACAAAGTCGCCGATCGCGTAGGGGCGGCCCGCGGCCGCGTCGTGGCTGTAGGCGAGGTCCTTGGGGTAAGACTCGCTGGTGTAGACCACCCGGTCCGGCACGCGGCGGTGGTCGTCGTCGTAGCGGGGCTGCTCGTAGTTGTACCCCACGGCGTCGAGCTCGGCGAATAACGCGTCGAGCCTGCGCCAGTTGTCCTCGCCGATCCCGTTGACGCCAGCCGTGACCGGGCGGGTGGGGTCAAGTTTGTGCGCCAAGCTTGCCATCTCCTTGGCGATCGCCGGGGCGTGGTCGTCGCCGCGCTCGTACATCTCATTGCCGATGCTCCACATGATCACCGCCGGGTGGTTTTGGTCACGGCGGATCATCGCGGCCAGCTCACGGCGCCAGTCCTGCTTGAAGTGCTCGTGGAAGTCGTGCTCGACCTTGGCGGCGGCCCAGCAGTCGAACGCCTCGTCGATGACCAGCAGGCCCAGGCGGTCGCAGGCCGTCAGGAACGCGGTCGAGGGCGGGTTGTGCGAGGTCCGCACCGCGTTGAAGCCGGCGTCTGCCAGGGCCTGCGCCCGACGCTCCTCGGCCTCGTCGTAGGCGGCCGCGCCTAGGCAGCCGTTGTCGTGGTGCACATTGCCGCCGTAGAGGACCACCGGCTCGCCGTTGATCAGCAGCCCACGCTCGGCGTCGACCGTCACGGTCCGCATGCCGAACGAGACGGCGTGCTCGTCCTCAGGACCGAATTCTGGGTCGGCCTGTTCGGGCTCAATCGCCCACAGCGCGGTGTACATCGCCGGGTCCGCGGGGCCCCAGGCTTGAACGTCCATCACGCGGAGCGAGTGCGCAACCGTTTGCGATCCGTCGGCGGGAACACGGACCGGCTGGGTCGCGGCCGCGACCACCTCGCCCGACGCGGCGATGATTTCTAGCCGCAGGCGGCCCACGAACTCGTGGGGCGTCGCGTTGACGACTTCTGCCTCGGCCGAGAGGTTGCAGGTCGTCGCGCCGAGCTTGTCGACCCGCACCACGCAGCTGTCGGGCGTGATCGAGCGGAGCGGCCGGCGCTCGAGCCAGACATGCCGGTAGATGCCCGATCCGCTGTACCAGCGGCTGTTTGGCTGGGCCGAGTTGTCGACGCGGACCGCCAGCACGTGGGGGCCCGGCGACCGCAGCTGCTCGGTCACCTCGAACTGAAACGGGGTGTAGCCGTAGGCGTGCCTGCCGGGTTGCCCATCGGGGCGCCCGTTGTTGAGGCGACGACCATCCAACCAGACCTCGGCGTTGCGGTACACGCCCTCGAACACCAGCCAGCACCGCTCGCCGGGCGAGGCCGCGACCTCGAGTTCACGCCGGTACCAGCCGACCCCGGTCGGGAAGAAGCCGCCCCCGCCGGCGCTCGGCTCGTCGGCAGAACGCGGCAGGCCAATGCTCCAGTCGTGGGGCAGCCGCACGCCGGACCATTCGCTGCTGTCGAACTCGGGTCGCTGGGCGCCCTCGGCATCGCCGAGGTGGAAGAGCCAGTTGTCGGACAGACGCTCGCGCTCGGCGCCGCTGGCGGCGGCGCAGCAGGCCGCCAGGAGAATTGCTGTGAAGCGAGAGATCGTCGTCATCCAGCTCATTGAAACCGCCGAGCGAACGCCGGACAATCAAGCCTGACGGAAAACAAGGCCCGAATCGAGCGGCCCCGTCGTGGAAAACCGGGGACCTCTGCCGCTAGCATAAGTAGAGGCCCCTCAACTACTTCCGTCCAGCCAAGTCACCCCGCAGCCAGGCCCGACTTGTACCCATTCTCGCGCGTCACCCGAACCGTGCTCACCCTGGCTGGGCTGCTCGTTGCGCTGATCTGCCCGCCGGCCCAGGCAGAGATCGCCGATTTGCGCCGGGCGTTCGACACTCCCGCCGCCGACGCCAAGCCGTGGGTCTTCTGGTACTGGCTCGATGCGGCCGTGTCGGCCGAGGGCATCACCGCGGACCTCGAAGCGATGCAGGCGGCCGGCATCGGCGGCGCGTACCTGATGCCGATCTACGGGCCGCAGGAGCCGCCGCTGATCACGCCGCCCGCAACACAGCTCTCCCCCGAGTGGTGGGAGCTGGTCCGGCACGCGGCGAGCGAGGCCGACCGGCTCGAGCTACGCCTGGCGATGCACCTGAGCGACGGCTTCGCCCTGGCCGGCGGGCCGTGGATCACCCCCGAGCAGTCGATGCAGCAGGTAGTCTGGTCTCGGGCGTCGGCTGTAGGCGGCCAAGCAGTTGAGCTCGAGCTGCCGCGGCCGCTGGCGCGCGAGGGCTACTACCAAGAGATCGCCGTGCTGGCCTTCCCCACTCCACAGGGCGAGGGAGTCTCGACGGCGAACGTGCCGGTCACGGTGACCACCAACGCCGAAGGCCAGCAGGCGCAGCAGCTGGTCGTGGCGGGCAACAGCGAGCGGCTCCGCTCCGCCGAGCCGTGCGTGATCGACTTCGCGTTCGAGGCGCCGTTCACCTGCCGGTCGGTCACAATCCGCCCGGACGGCGGCAACTACCAGTGCCAGCGGCTGCGGCTCGAGGTCAGCGACGATGGCCATGCGTACCGTGTGGTCAGCCGGCTTGCCCCGCCGCGTCACGGCTGGCAGGACGAGGGCCGGCCGGTGACGCACGCCGTGCCGGAGGTCACCTCCCGCTACTTCCGGCTCGCCTTCGACCCGGCCGGCTCGGAGCCGGGCGCCGAGGAACTCGACTCCGCCAAGTGGAGCCCGGTGCTGAAGGTGCAGGGGATCGAGCTGTCGGGCGCTGCTCGCGTCCACCAGTACCGCGGCAAGTCGGGCGCGGTGTGGCGGATCTCGCCGCCGACGCGCGAACGCTACCCCGCGTCCGCCCGCGTGGCAAGCGCCTCGATTCTTGATCTCAGCGACCAGCTCGGCCCCGACAACATGCTCCGCTGGGACGCGCCGCCGGGCGAGTGGACCGTGCTCCGCTTCGGCCACACGTCGACCGGCAAGCAGAACGCCACCGGCGGCGGTGGCCGCGGCCTAGAGTGCGACAAGCTCAACCCGGCGGCCGTCCGGCTGCAGTACCAGAGCTGGTTTGGCGCCGCACGAGAAAAGCTCGGCGGCCCGCTCGCCGATCGCGTGCTGACCCGGCTGCACGTCGACAGCTGGGAGTGCGGCAGCCAGAACTGGACCGAGTCGCTCCCCGAAGAGTTCATCAAGCGCGGCGGCTACGCCGCGCGCCGGTGGCTGCCAACGCTCGCCGGCTACATTATTGACTCTCCCGATGCTTCCGAGCGTTTCCTCTATGACTTCCGCCGGACCCTGACCGACCAACTCGACGACGCGTTCTTTGGAACGCTCGAGCAGCTCGCCAGTGAGGCCGGCGTCGAGTTCACGGCCGAGTGCACCGCGCCGACCATGCTCGGCGACGGGCTGCGGCACTTCCAGCACGTCGACATTCCGATGGGCGAGTTCTGGCGTGACAGCCCAACCCACGACAAGCCAACCGACATCCGCGACGCCATCTCCGCGGGGCACATCTACGGGAAGCGGGTCATCGGGGCCGAGGCCTTTACCCAGCTCCGCATCCGCTGGGACGAGACGCCCGCCCTGCTCAAGCCGCAGGCCGACCGCCACTTCTGCCTCGGCGTGAACCAGCTGGTGTACCACGTCTGGATGCACAACCCGTGGCTCGACCGCCAGCCCGGCGTCACGCTCAATGGCATCGGCGCCTATCTGCAGCGCGACCAGGCCTGGCAGCCGATGGCGCCCGCCTGGATCGGCTACTGCCGGCGGCTGCAGTCGGTCCTGCGGCAGGGCGACCCGGTGGTGGACATCGCTGTGTTCACCGGCGAGGAGCTGCCGAGCCGCAGCGTGCTGCCCGAGCAGCTCGCGTCGACGCTGGCTGGATTGTTCGGCGCCGAGCAGCTCGCCCGTGAGCAGCAGCGACTGGCCAACGAGGGAACGCCGACCCGGGAAGTTCCCGAGGGGGTCAGGCACTCCGCCAATATTTCCGACCCGGCCGCCTGGTCCAACCCGCTGCAGGGCTACCAGTACGACTCGCTCAATCGCGACGCGCTGCTGCGGTTGGCGGCCGTGCAGGACGGGCGGATCGTTCTGCAGGGGGGCGCTAGCTACGCGCTGCTGGTGATCCCCGCGCCGCGGCCGTCGGCGCCGGGTGGGATGACGGTCGAGGTCGCCGAGAAGCTGCTCGAGATCGCCGAGGCGGGCGGGCGGGTGCTGCTGGCGGAGTTCCCCAGCCGCACGCTCGGCCGGCACGAGGACAGCGAGTACGACGTCCAGGTCGGACGGCTGGTGGCGCGGCTGGTTCGCAGCCCCAACGTAACGGTCGGCGCTTGGCGGGAGCCGCACCTCGCGTCGATCGGCGTCGCGCCCGACTTTCAGGTTTCTCAGCCGTCTGGCGAACCGGTCACCGAGCTCGCGTGGACCCACCGCCGTGGCCCTGGCTGGGACGCCTACCTGATCGCCAACCAACAGGACGCGCCGCGCGAGTTGGTGTTCAAGCCCCGTGTGCCGATCGAGCACGCCGAGGCGTGGGACCCGGTCACCGGTCGACGAGAGCCGCTGCCGGCCAGCGGCGCGGGCGCGCCGCTCCGCTTGTCGCCCTGGCAGTCTTTGCTGGTGGTGCTGACCGACGAGGACGAAACCCCCCCGCCTATTTTCGGCCGCCCCGAGATCAACGAGCTCGACGCAATCTGGCGGGTTGGCTTCGACAGCATCGTGGGGTCTCCGCCGGCGACCATGACGCTCACCAGGCTGCAGGACCTGACCCGCCTGCCGAACCCGGCGGCCCAGCAGTTTGTCGGCTCCGCCCGCTACACAACCAGCATGGTCGCCCAGCCGCAGCAGGCCGCCGGCCGGGCGTGGATCGATCTGGGCGAGGTCGCCGGCATGGCGCGGGTGATCGTCAACGGGCAAGCGTGCGGCGTCGCCTGGACGCCGCCCTACCGCGTCGAGGTGACCGACGCGCTGCGGCCCGGTCGGAACCAGCTCGAGGTTGAGGTTGCCGGCGTGTGGCGCAACCGGATGGTTGCCGACCAGCAACTGCCCGCAGACCAACGCCTGACCTGGACCAACGCCCGACCGCTGCCCGAGTCGGCCGGTCCGGTTCCGTTTGGGCTGCTGGGGCCGGTGCGGCTAGAAACAACAAAACCCCAATAAGGGCAATTCACCCGATGAACGCACGCAACGCGAACCTGCTGCTGGCGCTAGTGATTGGCATGGCCGCCCCCCAGGCGGATGCCGACAGCCCCAGCCCCGCCGCAGTTGACGCCATCGTGGACGCCACCGTGGTCACCGCCGTGGTCACCGCCGTGGACGACGCGGTCATGCAGCAGACCTTCGACGAACTGCAAACCCCCTACAAGTACGGCACGCTGCTGACCCCCGACGAGGGGGAGTACTTCGACTGCCCCAACGTGTTCCGGCACGACGGCGTGTGGTACATGATGTACGTCAAGATCCGCGACCTCGTGGGCTACGAGACCTGCATCGCCCGCAGCGACAACCTGCTCGACTGGGAGCCGCTCGGCACGATCCTGCCGTTCCAGAAAGAGGGCTGGGACCGCTGGCAGGCCGACGGCAGCATCGCGCTGGTCGACCCGGTCTGGGGCGGCGGTTCGAAGGTCGGCGCCCACGACGGCCGCTACTGGCTGTCGTACTTCGGCGGTCACAAGCAGGGCTACGAGACCGACCCGCTCGCCATCGGTCTGGCCTACACCAAGCACCTCGGCTCTGGCGAGCCGTGGAAGCGGCTGGCCGAGAACCCGGTGCTCTCTCCCGACGACGCCGACGCGCGGCCCTTCGAACAGAAGACGCTCTACAAGAGCCACATCTTCCACGACGAGGCCCAGACGCTCGGCGCCCCGTTCGTCATGTACTACAACGCCAAGCAGCGGGACGCCTGGGTCGAGCGGATCGGCATCGCGCTGTCCGACGACATGATAAACTGGCGTCGGCACGGCGCCGGGCCGGTGGTCGACAACCACAAGGGGATCACAGGCGACCCTCAGCTCATACGCATGGGCGACCTGTGGGTGATGGTCTACTTTGGCGCCGGTTGGAAGAAGGGGATCGGCGCGTTCGACACCTTTGCCTGCTCGCGCGACCTGGTGCACTGGACCAAGTGGGAAGGGCCCAACCTGCTCGAGCCTTCCGAGGACTACGACAAGACCTTCGCCCACAAGCCGTGGATGCTGAAGCACGAGGGCGTCGTCTACCACTTCTATTGTGCGGTGGGCGGCAAGAAGCGGACGCTCGCCCTGGCGACCTCCCAAGACCTACGCAAGGAACAACCGTGACGCGACTAATCGCCACACTGCTAATCGCGGCGTCGGCCTCCACGGCCGTCGCTCGAGAGATCTGGTTCGACAAACCGGCCGAGCGTTTCACCGAATCGATCCCGCTGGGCAACGGCCGGCTGGGGGCGATGCTGTTCGGCGGGACCGACGAGATGCGGGTCGTGCTGAACGAGGCCGGCATGTGGTCCGGCAGCCGCCAGGACGCCGACCGGGCCGAGGCCCACGAGTCGCTCCCGGAGATCCGCCGTCTGCTGCTGGCCGGCGACAACGCCGCGGCCGAGCGACTGGTGAACCGCAACTTCACCTGCACCGGCCTGGGATCGAACCACGGCAAGGGTAAGGACGCGCCATACGGGTGCTACCAGCAGCTCGGCGAGCTGAACATCCGCTTCACGCACGACTCGGCAGGGTCGCCGGCGGAGGACTACCGCCGCACGCTGCTGCTCGACCGGGCGCTGGCCCGCTGCCAGTACACGCAGGGGGGCTGGAAGTACTACCGCCAGGCGTTTGTTAGCAAGCCGGCCGAGTGCTTTGTGCTGTGGATGCAGAGCGAGGTGAGCGGCGGGCTGAGCCTTGAGATCAACTTCTCCCGAGCAGAGAACGCCACGGTCGAGCCGTTCGACGACGAGACCCTGCTGATGACCGGCCAACTGCCCGACGGATACGGCGGCTTCGCCGGCGTCGGCTTCGCCAGCAAGCTGCGTGTCGTCGCCGAGGACAACACGGTTTCAGTCGAGGGCGACCGCATTGTGGTCGACCGCGCGAGCAGCGTTCTCATCGCGGTGTCGGCGGCGACTGTTATTGAGAGCTTCGCCGGCCGCGCGGTCGAGGACCCGGTCGAGCAGACCGAGCGGGACCTCGACAACCTCCGCGGCAAGAACTTCGCGATGCTCCGGGCGGAGCACATCGCCGACTACCAGAAGTGGTTTCTGCGCTCCTCGCTGCGGCTCGGCGAGAAGCTGCCCTCCGATCACCCCAGCGCCAAGCTGCCCACGCCCGAGCGGCTTGCGAAGTACGCCGACGACCCGACCGACGCCGACCTGCTGGCGACCCTGTACGACTTCGGCCGCTACCTGCTGATCTGCTCGTCCCGCGCCGGCGGGCTCCCGGCCAACCTGCAGGGCATCTGGGCCGAGGAGCTGCAGACGCCTTGGAACGCCGACTGGCACGCCAACGTCAACATCCAGATGAACTACTGGCCGGCCGAGATCACGAACCTCTCACCGCTCGCCGAGCCGGTTTTCGACCTGATCGACTCGCTGGTCGAGCCGGGCGGCCGGACCGCCCGCGCGTACTACGACGCGCCCGGCTGGGTGGCCCACCTGCTGCTCAACCCCTGGGGCTTCACCTCGCCCGGCGAGTCGGCCGCTTGGGGCTCGACCGTGTCGTGCTCGGCGTGGATGTGTCAGCACCTGTGGGACCACTACCTGTACACGCTCGATGAGGAGTTCCTCGCGGAGGTCTACCCGACGCTACGCGGCGCGGCTGAGTTCTACGCCAGCATCCTGATCGAGGAGCCAACGCACGGCTGGCTGGTCACCGCGCCGTCCAACTCACCCGAGAATGCTTTCCTCGATGAAGATGGAAAATCGCTGCACACCTGCATGGGCCCGACCATGGACCAGCAGCTGCTGCGGTACCTGCTGGGCGCAGTGATCGACGCCTCGCTGGTGCTCGACCGCGACCAGGAGCTCCGCACGCGGCTGATTGAAACACGCGACCGGCTCGCGCCCAACCAGATCGGCTCGGACGGACGCCTGCTGGAGTGGCTCACCGAGCGGCCCGAGGCCGACCCGCACCACCGACACATCTCGCACTTGTGGGCGGTCTACCCCGGGCAGGAGATCAACGCCGACACGCCCGAGCTGGCCGACGCCGCGCGGCAGACGCTCAACGCCCGAGGCGACGGCGGCACCGGCTGGAGCCTGGCCAATAAGGCGTGCCTGTGGGCGAGGCTAGGCGACGGCGATCGGGCCCTGACGATGATCAGCAACCAGCTCCGCCCGGTCGGAAAAAAAGGGAACGACGGGATCCGTTGGCAGGGCGGAACCTACCCCAACCTGTTCGACGCGCACCCGCCGTTCCAGATCGACGGCAACTTCGGCGCGACCGCCGCGATCGCCGAGATGCTCTTGCAGAGCCGACTCGACGACGTGGCGGGCGACCGCGCGGCGGTGATCTCGCTGCTGCCGGCGCTCCCTGCGGCGTGGCCCGACGGCGCGGTCACTGGCTTGCAAACGCGGGGCGGGTTCACGATCGACCTCGTGTGGGCCAACGGCCGGCTCTCCAAGGCCAAGATCACATCGAAGCACGGGCTGCCCGCCACGCTCAAGCTCGGCGACGCGACGCGTGCCATCACGCTGGCCGCTGGCGAGGCGGTCACCGTCGACGCGAGGCTGAACCCGAGTGGTTCGCAATGAGTAGGATCGTCCTGCTGGCCTGCCTGCTGGGCTCCGCCTGCGCAGCCGCCGCGCCCGATTGGGAGAACCAGCAGGTGCTCGCCATCAGCCGCGAGCCGACTCGGGCGACCTTCTGGCCGCTGGCCGACGCGCAGGGCGTCGACTCCAATGACTCGCCCTGGGTCCGTTCGCTCAATGGCGACTGGCGGTTCAACTGGTCGCCCGACCCCGAGCAGCGGCCCGCGGCGTTCTTCCAGCCAGGCTACGACGCCTCGGATTGGAAGACGCTTCCGGTCCCGTCGAGCTGGCAGATGCACGGCTACGGCACGCCGATCTATGTCAGCGCGGGCTATCCGTTCAGGGTCGACCCGCCGCGTGTGACTTCTGAGCCCAAGGAGACTTACACCGCTTACGACGCCCGCAATCCGGTTGGGAGTTATCGACGCGGGTTCGCGGTCCCCGAAGTGTGGAACGGCCGCCGCGCGTTCCTCCACTTCGCCGGCGTCGAGGGGGCGTTCTACGTGTGGGTGAACGGCCGGCGGGTCGGCTACAGCCAGGGGAGCCGCTCGCCCGCCGAGTTCGAGATCACGAACGCGGTGCAGGCCGGTGAGAACCAGCTGGCGGTCGAGGTCTACCGCTGGAGCGATGGCTCCTACCTCGAGGACCAGGACATGTGGCGGATGGCGGGAATCCACCGCGACGTGACGCTGTACTCCACGCCGCCGCAGCGGATCTGCGACTTCACGGTCCGCACCGAGCTGGACGAAGCGTACCGCGACGCGACCGTCACGGTCGACGTCGAGCTCGACGCGCCCGCCGCCGAGGACCTCGCGGGTTGGACAGTAGCCGCCACGCTGTTCGACGGCGACCAGCAGGTGGCCGGCGCTGAGCACGACGCCGAGCCGATCCTCAACCGCGCCAATCGGTCGAGCGTGCTCAACGAGCGCACGCCGCAACGCGGCGCCGGGCGGTTCGATTGGCTCACACTGAAGGTTCCCGCGGCGAAGCTTTGGACCGCGGAGACGCCGCACCTGTACCGGCTGGAGTTGTCGCTCCGGAGCTTGAAAGGCGAGGTAGTCGAAACGGTCGGCTGCGGAGTTGGCATCCGCGAGATCGAGATCACCGGCGGCCAGCTCTTGGTCAACGGCCATCCGGTGCGGCTCCGCGGCGTGAACCGTCACGAGCATGACCCCGCTACCGGGCACGCGATCAGCCGCGAGCGGATGGAGCAGGACCTCCGGCTGCTGAAGCGGGCGAACGTCAACGCGGTCCGCACGGCCCACTACCCGAACGACCCGTACTGGTACGAGCTGTGCGACCGCCACGGGCTGTACTTGATGGACGAGGCCGACCTCGAGACGCACGGCCTCCGCGGCAAGCTGTCGGGCGACCCACGCTGGGCCGCCGCGTTCCTCGACCGCGTGGTCCGGCTCGCCGAGCGGGACAAGAACCACGCGTCGGTCGTGATGTGGTCGCTCGGCAACGAGTCGGGGCAGGGCGCCAACTTCGCCGCCTGCGCGGGCTGGCTGCACGCCTTCGACCCAACGCGGCCGGTGCACCACGAGGGCGCCCAGGGCGACCCCCGCGACCCGCCATGGGTCGACGTCCGCAGCCGCTTTTACCCGCGGCTCCGCGCCGATTACCTGAACCCGTCGGCGCTGTCGGACGCCGCGCCCGAGCGGGCCGAGAACGCCCGTTGGGAGCGGCTGCTCGACCTGGCGGAGAACGAGGCCGACCCGCGGCCGGTGCTCACCAGCGAGTACGCCCACGCGATGGGCAACGCGATGGGCAACCTCGACCGCTACTGGCAGGAGATCTACTCGCACCCCAAGCTCCTCGGCGGGTTTGTGTGGGACTGGTGCGACCAGGGCCTGAATCGCACCGCCGATAAAGGCCAGCAGTACACGGCCCACGGCGGAGACTTCGGCGACCAGCCCAACCACGGCGCGTTCTGCCTGAACGGCGTCGTGCTGGCCGACCGCACGCTGACGCCCAAGTACTGGGAGTTGAAGCACGTGTACCAGCCGGTTGAGGCGGAGCTCGTCTCGGTCGATGATGGCGGCGTGACGGTGCGGCTCCGCAACCGGCAAGACTTCGTCGATCTGAGCGGCTACCAGTTCAAGTGGACCTTGCTGCGGGACGGAGTGGCCAACAAGCAGGGCGAGGCCGACCTGCCCGAATGCGCCGCCCGCGGGGAGTGCGAGTTGCCGATTGCGATTGGTGGCTGGGACCCATCGCAGCCGGGTGAGCGATTGTTGAACCTCGAGTTCTCGCTGCGCGAGGCGACCAGCTGGACGCCCGCGGGATTCGTAGTCGCTTCTGAGCAGCTCACCCTCGTTGGCGATCTCGCCGACGACCTTCCGCTGGCGTCCGAAGTCGCGAACCGCCTCGCTACCCAAACCGACGACGCCTTGAATGACGACTTTCACCGCCTGATCAGTGAGCTCTCTCGATCTCCCGATGCTTTGTTCCGGATCGACTGGCGCAGCGTCGGGGTCGATCTTTCGCAGTCGAGAAACGGTGGGAAGCCGTCTTTTGGTCCGAGGCCACAGGTATTCCGCGCGCCAGTCGACAACGACCGGGGCTTTGGCGGCTGGCTCGCGCAGGAGTGGCGTGACGCTGGCCTTGCGGAGCTGGAACTTCAAAAGACGACGGTGCAGTCGATGAACATTGGGGCCGCGGGCGCCCGCCTCGCGACCGTGCGTCAATACAAAGCGACCGAGGGCAGCGTGCGGGTAGTCGACGACTGGCTGCTGCGGCGCGATGGCCAGTTGGAGCTCACCAGCCGCATCACGCCGGACGCTTCTCTGCCGCCGCTGCCACGCGTCGGGCTCGTGATGCGTGTCAGTGATGCCTACGACAACCTCGCCTACTACGGCCGCGGCCCGCACGCCAACTATCCGGACTGCAAGGCGAGCGCCTTTCTGGGTCGGTTCCGCAGCACGGTCGCCGAGCAGTACTTTCCTTGGCCCCGCCCGCAGGAGACCGGCGCCCACCAGGACACGCGGTGGGTCGAGCTCACCGACGACGCCGGTCGCGGCGTGCGGGTCACCTCGCTCGGCGAGCCGTTCGCGTTCTCGGCGCTGCCGTACACCGCTCAGCAGCTGGCGGCCGCGACGCACACCGACGACCTCGCACCCCGCCCAGACGTCATCCTCTCGATCGACGCCGCCCAGTGCGGCCTCGGCAACAGCAGCTGCGGGCCCGGCGTGCTGCAGGAGCACAGTGTGCCGCCGGGCAAGACCTACGAGCTGCGGCTGCAATTCGAGCCGGTCAAATGATCTACGGCTATCGATGCCGCCTCGGTTTCTGTCACATGTTGAAAACATAAACGCAATGGAGTTTTCTTGCGTTAGGCCCGGGTGTGCTTTAGACTGAACGACTGCCGCGACGATCGCCGCGCCGCACTGCTTGCCTGCTCTTCTGTTGGGACCTCTGTCAGGGATTCGCCATGCAATCATCTCGCCCACTCTTAGCGTTTGTCCTGCTGGCCAACGGCGTTGCCGCCCAAGCCGCCGAGCAGGCCGCGCCGGCCGGGTTCTTGTTTGTCACCTTCCGCAGCGAGGGGGGCGAGCTCGCCGAGCAGGTCTACTTCGGCCTCAGCGAGGACGGCCGCCGCTGGTCCGCGCTGAACGACTCGCAGCCGGTGCTCGTCAGCGAGCTCGGCGAGCGCGGCGTCCGCGACCCGTACCTCATCCGCCGTGCCGACGGCGAGGGCTTCTACCTCATCGCCACCGACCTCTCGACCCACCACAACGGCGACTGGGGCCGCGCGGTCCGCGCCGGCAGCCACGCCATCATCATCTGGGAGTCCGAGGACCTGGTCGACTGGTCCGAGCCCCGCCGTGTCGAGGTCGCCCCCGACGACGCCGGCTGCACCTGGGCGCCCGAGGCGGTCTACGACCAGCAGCAGGGCGACTACCTCGTGTTCTGGGCGTCGACCACCGCGCGGGACGACTTCGCCAAGCACCGCATCTGGGCCGCCCGCACCAAGGACTTCCGCGACTTCGGCGAGCCGTTCATCTACATCGAGAAGCCGACCACCGTGATCGACACCACCATTGTCCACGGCCCCGACGCCTACTACCGCTTTACCAAGGACGAGAAGTTCAAGGCCATCACCATGGAGACCTCCCCCTCCATCGACGGCCCCTGGACCGATGTCCCCACCTTCTCGCTCGCCAAGCTCCGCGGCTACGAGGGCCCCGAGTGCTACCAGATCGAGCCCGCGTCCGGCGACAAGCCGGCCGTCTGGGGGCTGATCCTCGACAACTACGCCCGCGGCCGCGGCTACCAGCCCTACACAACCACCGACCTCGCCGCGGGCGAGTTCGAGCCGGCCGAGGGATTCGAGTTCCCGTTCCGCTTCCGCCACGGCTCGGTGACGCCGCTCTCGGCCGACGAGCTCAAGGGCGTCCGCGCGGCGTACGGCGCAACGAAGTGAACAATCGGTAAGTGGTCAGTCGGCAGAGAAAAACCCAGCCGGCGACCTGCGCCTCGCCGGTCGCCTCGCTACCGGCCACACGCCGCGAGACTTTTGTCCAGGCCGAGTTTTGTCCCCAATTCCAACATCGATTCCTAGGGACAAAAGTGGGGCCCCATTTCGGGCGTGGTTTTTCGTAAGCTCCTATATTGAAAGAGCTTAGGACGGCGGCTCGCCTGCCATCCCCCCGACTTTTGTCCGTCGCTGCGCGCTGGAGCGGACAAAAGTCCAACCAACCAGCCACCCCAACAATCAACGGCGGAAGCCGATTGGTGTCACCGCCCCCAGGAGGCTTGGTCCACGCCGATTGCGAGCCCCAGCAGCCCTTCTATTGGACCGCGCTGGGTGGCTCTTTTCGATAAAGAATTGCTAGGCTCATTGCTGCAGGGATGCAGAGGAATGCTTTCCTTCTGTGGCGCGGTAGTCGGCCATCGTGAACCCGTCTCAGAACAGAGAAAGCGAATGGCAAAGACGCCAGGAAGTACACGCCTGCCTTGCCGGGCACGGTTGCGTTTCAAGAGCACGAGGTCAAGTTCATGCCAGCCAAGTTCTTGCGGCGGCTGATGTCGCAGATTAGACCTGTCCCCGTTTGCCCGTGGCCAGTCAGGGAGCTTGGACTACGAGGTAGGTAGTCCCTTGCTGAGCGTCGAAGCGTAGGCGCAGGCTGTCGCCGCTGTTGTCGATGGTGGAATCGACCGTTGTTCCATCGGCGTCAGTGACCACGACCGACGATCTCATCGGGGGCAGCACGAGCGTGCAGGAATTGTCGCGGCGGGGTGTTATCTCGATGCGGGTGATTTGGCCCGCGACTATTTCTGCGGAGACCTCGGAGCCACCTCGGGCGAGGAACTTCCGGAAGGCGACGGTCGTCGTCTTGGGAACGGAGGGGAGCAGTTGGATCCTGCCGCTCCTGGAACTGCAGAGCCGTTTCGGCTCAAAAGAGAACGCGTCCCAGGTCCTGTCGGGAGTATCCAGTTGCAGCACGCGGTCTTCTTTCACCGCCTGCCACCAGTAGCCGCCGGGGAACATCCTCCAGAGGCGGAGCGTGAAGTCTCAATCACAGCCGCAGAGTGCTCTGCAACCGAGTCGCGGCGCCGCGCGCTAGAGCTTCCTACCCTTCGGGCCCATGGCTTCGTCGAGGAGGCCTGTCTCCGTCGACCCGCCGAAGGCGTCGTCGGTAGACGACTGATGGGAGTCGTCGCTCACGGCTACAAAGCTGGGCCGCGTTAAGGGGCGTCCGATGCGGCGGAGTTCGGCGTCAAGCAACGACGCGTTCGAGGTCGCGGCGGATGGGACTGGGGTGGTAGTTTCCCCAGCGGCTAGCTCTTGCGGCGGCTTCGCATCCGCGGGCTGCCCGGCTAGCAGGGCAAAGGCGGCGTCCTGCAACGAGTACGCGTCCGCTGCTTCGACAGTCGCGAGCGGCGCCAGGGCGATTGTTAAAGCCGCCGATGCGATGGGGGCCGGGAACACGGCCGGCAGAGCCGCGACCGCGCCGTAGTTGTCACGCCACACGTCGCGGTCCGCCTGATCGACCACGCCGTTGTGGTTGCCATCGGCTGCTAGGTTGTCGGTGCTGCCCTGCGTGTCCCGCCAGACGGCGTAGTCGGCCGTGTTGACCAGGCCGTCGCCGTTGTAGTCGCCGCCCAGCTCGCCGCCGAAGAAGAGGGGACGCTGCGGGGCAGGGTCCATCCCCTCGCCGATCCAGTAGCTGGGGTGCGAGGGCTGGTTGTACGCCACGTTCTGACCCGCGACCGACGACCGGTAGTGCGTGTCGTGCATCAGGGTCGGCAGCCGCGAGCCGGCAGCGATCGTGGTGGTCCAGATCTCGAGCGCGGTGCTGTCGCTGCGGCGCCAGATGACCTCCTCCCGCCAGTCGCCCAGGATGTCGGCGGCCAGGCTCGGGGTGCTCTTCGTGCCGTTGTTCGACGACAGCCCCGACGTGTTGTTGATGCCGCTGTTGCCCGACGAGACCAGGTTCGACCGGCCGGGGTTGTTCCACTCGGAGATGGTGGTCCCGTCGAGCAGCTCACGCGACAGGTCGCCGTCCCACCAGACGGCAAAGTTGTACATCATGCCGCCGGGCGTGGGGTACAACGCCTCGCCGGAGACGTTGTAGACGTAGCGGGTCCCCTCGTTGGTCGAGGCCCAGAACTCGTACCCGGGGTGGTTGGGGTCGATGTCGGCCGCGACGCCGCGGCCGACGTCGTTGTTGGAGGGGATCTGGAACAGCAGCTCGCCGGTCTGGGCGTCGCGGAGCTCGCCGCCGGCGTCCCTCCCGTTGCTCTCGTACTGGCTTGGGCTCTCGTGAACCATGAACACCTCGAGGCCCGGGTTCGAGGGGTCGAGGTCGGACACGTGGATCGCGTCTCCGTGGCCCAGGCCGGTGGAGTACAGGCCGGAGCCGTCGTGGTCGAGGGCCGCGGCGCCGTGGATGACCTCGTCAAAGCCGTCGCCGTCGACGTCGGCGATCACCAGCGCGTTGGTGCCCTGTGCGATGTACTCGGGGTTGGCGCCGTTGGTCGCGGCGTTGAACCGCCACCGCTGCGTTAGTTCTCCCGAGCGCCAGTCGAGCGCGACGACCTCGTTGCGGGCCTGGAAGCCCCCCTGCGGCCCGTAGTAGCCGCGGGCCCAGACGATGCTCGGACGCACGCCGTCCAGGTAGGCGACGCCCGACAGGAAGCGGTCGACGCGGTTGCCGTAGGAGTCGCCCCAGGTCGACGCGCTGATCCGTTCGAGCGGGAAATCAATCGTCTTCAGTTCTGCGCCGGTGAGCCCGTCGAACACGGTCAGGTACTCGGGGCCGGACAGGACGTACCCGCTAGAGTTGCGGTAGTCGGCGTTGGGGTTGTCGCCGTCGAGCAGCACATCGTTGCCGAGGCCGTCGACGGTCCCGGGCGCGGTCTTCAGGACGACCTCCGAGCGGCCGTCGCCGTCGAGGTCGTAGACCACCATCTGCGTGTAGTGCGCGCCCGCGCGGATGTTGCGGCCGAGGTCGATCCGCCACAGGAAGTCGCCCTCCAGCGTGTACGCGTCGACGTAGACATTGCCCGTGTAGCCGGACTGCGAGTTGTCCTTCGAGTTGGACGGGTCCCACTTGAGGATCACCTCGTACTGCCCATCGCCGTCGAGGTCGCCGACGCTGGCGTCGTTGGCAGAGTAGGAGTAGCTCTCGCCGGTCGGCGTGACGCCGCCGGCGGGGATCGAGAGCGGGATGGTCAGGTGCTGCTCGATCGCCGCGGAGGCGGCCAGCGTGTAGCCCTCGCTGAGCGGCCCCTCGACCCCGTCCACCACGGCGGTCACGTAGTAGGTGTTCTCCAGAGCGGGGTTGGCCGTGGCGTCGACGTAGTCGGTCGTTTGGGTGATGGTCCCCCGGTGGAGCAGGACCGGCGGGCCGCCGTCGGTCGACCGGTAGACATTGAAGCCGACGTTGGGGTCGTCGGTCCCGAGCAGCCGCCAGCCCACATACACCGACGACGCCGACGGGCGCACCGCGACTACGCCGCGGTTGAGGTTCTCGACCTGGCGCGGGAGCGCTACCGGGTTCGTGGGGTAGGCGTCGTCTGGGTCGACGTCCGGACCGCCGTCGTCCAGTTCGAGCACCGGACGCAGGGCCGGGTCGGGGTTCTCACGCGAGCCGTAGCCCCAGCCGCGGTACGCGCCGGCGTCGATGTAGGTGACGAAGGTCGCCAGCCCGCCGTCTGCCTGCCGGCGTTTCAGGAACGCGAGCAGGTCCGGCCCCGTGAGCGACTGGGCGGCGCCGTCGACGTCGAGGACCGCCTCGGTGACGTCGGCGCCCGATTCCTCGTTGAGGCTGTACAGCCGAGACGTGTCGAGGCCGTCGCCGTTGACGCCGGTGTACTCCAGGCCGGCGTTCCCTTCGGCGAGGGTCGCCTCGTCCCAGTCCTGCGGCGTGTTGCCTGGCAGCGACAGCAGCCCGTACACGTCGAAGCGGCTGGCGACAATGTTGTCGTTGCGGGCGGCGGCGGTCTTGAACAGCTTGAGCGAGGCCGATTCGTAGGCGCTGAAGTCGATGCCGGAGACATCGAAACGCACGTACGAGGTCCGGTCGCCCGGCCCATTGGCGTCGAGCGTGTCGAGCACCGCCGCGCTTCCCGCCCCGACCCCGGCCTGCGTGTAGGCATCGGCCTCCGCGCCCAGGGAGGTGACCGCGAGCAGCTGCCTAGCTTCCAACGCTTCGAAGGAAAGCCGCTGGCGGGATTGGCGATGGGTCGGAACGTGCATGCGGGGCGGGGTCGGGCGAGGAGCAACAGAATGCCATCGGCAGAACGCCGGAGGGCGAAGGAGTCCCCTCATTCTAGCCGCCCATCTCAACCGCCGTAACGCAGCCGCTGGATTGAGGCTGCAAACCGCGCCGCGATTTCCGCAAAGAACTGGCGGCGCCCCCTATGCTTCCGCGCACGCCGGCCGACCTAGATCTCCACGTGCGTGACGCCGTCGACCTCGTCGAAGTGGCCGATCTTGAGCAGCTCGCCGGGGCGGTCGGGCATCTCGGCGACGAACGCCGGGTCGCAGACAAGCATCGGGGGCACCCAGGGGATCAGCCCCGCCGCGAACCCGCCGCCCATCATCCCGCCAAACGAGAACGCAACGAACCATGGCGGAACACCGCCCGCCATCGACAAGAGTTGGTCGCGGGTGGTGTGCGACACCTCCTGGTCGATGCAGTACTGGCGGATCACCGCCTCGCGCTCCAGCGGGCAGGTGAGCGACAGCATCTCGTCGAACGTGCAGCCGTCGGTCCGGCACTTCTCGTAGGTCCGCGCCGCGCGGAGCGCCGTCTTGCGGCGTTGGAACTCGAGCCGCGCGTGGTAGGCGTCGAGCACCCGCTGCTTCCGCTTGCGGGCGTAGTTGATGACCGCCTTGGGGGCGGCGAGCAGGGCGTCGCCGACCGCGGCGGCGGCCTGCATCGTGCGGCCGATCGCCACGATGCCGCGGTACTCGGCGAACACCTCGTCCTGGATCTTGTCGATCGCCCGCTGCAGGTCGTCGCGGGTGGTGAGGATCAGGTGGTCGCACGACTCGACGCACAGCGGCTTGAGGTACGACACCTTCACGCCGCGTTTGCGTCCCGGGCCGGCGAGGAACTCGTCGAGCCGCGTCTGCACGCAGGCGGGGATCTCGTCGGTGATCTGGTCGAAGCTCTTCTGCTCAGTGATTTCCACGAAGAAGCGGCCCTTGGGCAGCCGGATTGACGCCCGCGGCAGGTCGATCTCGCGGACCTGCGTGAACTGGTCGCGGTGCGAGCGGAATACGGCGTCCCACTGCTTGTCATGCGGCGTGAAGGGGCGGGTCTCGCGGAGGATCGTGTCGGCCATCGCCCGGCTGGCGTTCTTGGGCGGCACCCAGATCGGGTCGGAGACCCAATTGCCGAACACCTCCAATTCCTGGTCGAGCGTGAACGGCTGCGGCGGCACGGCCGACGGGCGGACCCGCTGCTGGCCTTGTTCGGCGGTGCGGTGGCTGGGCAGGGCGATGGTCTTCGGCATGGCTACGGCTCCCGTGAGTGAGGCGGTACTTCCTACTAGTCGTCACGTTTACAGAGATCATTCGCCGGTTCCCCAGAAATCTTGCCTGACGCCGCAGCCCGCCTGGCTTGCCCGGTTTACGGTGGCGGCGGGGATCGCGGCGCGTTCCAATAGGGGCGATGCCGTTCTTCTGGCGGCCGCCTACCGGGTGGCACGCCCTCAAAGGGCGTGGTGAATCACCAGCGGGGCCACCACGCCCTTACAGGGCATGCCACTCAGCGAAGTCACACGAATCAAGGTACGAATCAAATGCTGTACTGCCTGCGGGTGCTTGGAGTTGCCGCCCTCATGACCACAACGACCACCCTGTCCGCTATTGCCGATGACCTGCCGCGGTCCACCCCGGCCGCCGAGGGGCTTTCGGCCGAGAAGCTCGCGGAGGTCGGTAAGGTGATGAACCGGCTGGTCGACGAGCGGCACATCGCCGGCGGGCAGGTGATGATCGCGCGGCACGGCAAGGTGGTGTTCGACGAGGTCTACGGCCAGCGGGACCTCGACGCCGGCCTGCCGGTCGAGCACGACACGATCTTCCGGATCTACTCGATGAGCAAGGCGATCACGTCGGCGGCCGCGATGATGCTGGTCGACGAGGGCAAGCTGGAGCTCGATGCGCCGGTCGGCAAGTACCTGCCGGAGCTGGCCGACGTCAAGGTCGCCGACGGCGATCAGGTCCGACCGGCCGAGCGTACGCTGACCGTGGCCGATCTGTTCCTGCACACCTCGGGCATCCCCTACGGCTCAAAAAACGGCTCCCGGACCGAACGGATGATGGAGGCCAGCGGTGTGTTGGACCGCGACACCAGCTTGGCCGAGATGACGACGAAGCTCGCTGAGATCCCGCTCGAGTTCGAGCCGGGGACCGACTGGAAGTACGGCGCGGGGATCGACGTGCTGGGCCGCGTGGTGGAGGTCGCCGCCGGCATGCCGCTAGACGAGTTCCTCGCCGAGCGGATCTTCCAGCCGCTCGGCATGGGCGACACGGCGTTCTACGTGCCGGCCGACAAGCAGCCGCGGTTCGCAACCAACTACGCGCCGAAGGAAGAGGGCGGCCTGAACGTGATCGACGCGGCTCACAAGAGCCCCTACCTGACCAAGCCGGGCCTGTTCTCGGGCGGCGGCGGGCTGGTGGGGACCGTGCCGGACTACATGCGGTTCCTGCTGATGGTGCAGGCCGGCGGCGAGTGGCAAGGGCAGCGCCTACTGTCGCTCGAGTCGATCGAGAAGATGACGACCAACCAAGTGCCTGAGGAGGCGGGGTGGGTCACGTTCGGCCCCGCGGTCCGCACGGGCGTCGGCTACGGCCTTGGTTTCTCTGTCACCACCACCGCCGACGCCGGACGCCAAGACGAGTACGGCTGGGGCGGCGCCGCGAGCACGCACTACTGGGTCTCGCCCCGCGACGGCCTGATCGTCGTGACGATGGAACAGCGGATGCCGTACTCTTCGGAGACCGAGGACCTGGTGAAGCCGATTGTTTACGGGGCGATTGAGGAGTAGTTGGCCCGAGACTTAACCAGCGGGTTGGCCAACGGCCAACCTGACCGTAGCCTAGGGCATCTCCCTAGGTGCATGATAGAGGCCAACACCAACCTAGGGCGATGCCCCAGGCTACGGTGATCATGGCCGTTGGCCAAGCAAGGTTTACGACAACAACTCACGCACCACATTCCCGTGCACATCGGTCAGCCGGAAGCGGCGGCCCTGGTGCTTGAACGTGAGCCGTTCGTGGTCGATGCCTAGCTGGTTTAGCAGCGTGGCGTTGAGGTCGTGCACGTGCACGCCGCCCGATGCGAGGTTGTAGCCAAAATCGTCCGACGCGCCGTAGGTCAGGCCGGGCTGGAAGCCGCCGCCCGCGATCCAGCCGGTGAAGCACCGCGGGTGGTGGTCGCGGCCGTAGTTGTCGGCGGTGAGGATGCCCTGGCTGTAGGAGGTGCGGCCGAACTCGCCGGCCCACACGACCAGCGTGTCCTCCAGCAGGCCCCGCTGCTTGAGGTCGAGCACCAACGCGGCCGACGCCTGGTCGGTCTCTTTCGCCTGGCCGACGATGTCCTTCGGCAGGTTCGAGTGCTGGTCCCACCCCTGGTGGTAGAGCTGGATGAAGCGGACGTCGCGCTCCGCCAGCCGCCGGGCGAGCAGGCAGTTGGCGGCGAACGTGCCGGGCCGCCGGGCGTCCTCGCCGTACAGCTCGAAGGTGCTCTCCGGCTCGTCCGACAGGTCGGTCGCCTCGGGGACCGACATCTGCATCTGGAACGCCATCTCGTACTGCGCGATCCGCGAGGTGATCTCGGGGTCGCCCTCGGCGGCGTGCTGCAGCTGGTTGAGCTGGTTGATGGCGTCGAGCTGCCCGCGGCGCCTCGAGCGGCAGACGCCGTCCGGGTTGGTGAGGTAGAGGACCGGCTCCTGGCCGGAGCGAAACCGCACCCCCTGGTGGCGGGAGTCGAGGAAGCCCGAGCCCCACAGCCGGGCGTACAGCGGCTGGCCACCCTGGCCGGACGAGACCAGCACGATGAACGCCGGCAGGTCGGCGTTCTCCGAGCCGATGCCGTACGACAGCCACGCCCCGAACGACGGGCGGCCGGCGATCTGCGAGCCGGTCTGCATCATCGTGATGGCCGGGTCGTGGTTGATGGCCTCGGTGTAGAGCGACCGCACGAAGCAGACGTCGTCGACGATCTTGGCGTGGTGCGGCAGCAGCTCGCTGAGCCACGCGCCCGACTCGCCGTGCTGGGCAAACTTGAACCGCGACCCCGCCAGCGGCAGCGACGACTGGTTGGTCGACATGCCGGTCAGCCGCTGGCCGCCGCGGACCGAGTCGGGAAGCTCCTGGCCGTTCAGCTTATTCAGCAGCGGCTTGTAATCGAACAGGTCCTGCTGCGAGGGCCCGCCGGACTGGAACAGGTAGATGACCCGTTTGGCCTTAGCCGCGGCATTCGTATGAAGCGCCGCGTCGGACGACGCGCTGCGCGCGCCGGAGGCGACGGCGCTTCTTACGGGTGACAATCCCGCGAGAGCCGCCGCGCCGAGCGCGGTCGCGCCGCCGCGCAGGAAGCAGCGGCGGTTAGCGGCGAACGGGTTGGCGTCGGGGTGCGGCATGATTAGCGTTTCCAGACCGTGGCGTCGAGGTTCAAGATCGCCTGGCAGACGGTCGTTAGGGCCGCGAGCCGGGACTCGTCGAGCGACGCGTCGACCTCCGAAGAGCCGGCGCCGATCAGCTCGCGGGCAGCCTCGGGGTGCTCGCGGTAGTAGGTTTGCTCGTCGGCGAGTAGCTGCTCGAGGATGCGCTGCTCTGGGTCGGTCGCCTCGCGGCCGGCGAAGCGGACAAACGCCCGCCGGATTGCTTCTGAGTTGTCGAGCCCCTCGTCCAGCACATCAGCGGCCAACGCCCGGGCGGCTTCGACGAACTGCACGTCGTTCAAGAGCACGAGCGCCTGCAACGGCGTGTTGGTCCGCGAGCGGCCGACCGTGCAGACCTCGCGGGTCGGCGTGTCGAAGGCGAGCATGTTGGGCAAGGGGGCGGTCCGCTTCCAGACCGAGTAGACCGAGCGGCGGTAGAGCGACTCGCCGACCGACTGCTGGTAGTGGGGCGACATGATGTTCGCCTCACGCCACAGGTCCTCGCCCGGCTGGTACGGCGAGACCGGCGGGCCTCCGACCTCGTCGTTCAAGAGGCCCGAGGCGGCGAGCGCCAGGTCGCGGATCTGCTCGGCGTCGAGCCGGTGGGCGGGGCCGCGGGCGAGCAGCAGGTTGTCGGGGTCCGCCTCCAGCAGCGCCGGCGTCACGGCCGACGCCTGGCGGTAGGTGCTCGACAGCATGATCTCGCGGCACAGCCGCTTCACGTCCCAGCCGTGGGCGACGAAGTCGCGCGCGAGCCAGTCGAGCAGCTCCGGGTGCGTCGGCTGGGCGCCCTGCAGGCCGAAGTTGTCGGGTGTGGCGACCAGGCCGCGGCCGAAGAAGTTGGCCCACAGCCGATTCACGAACACGCGCGAGGTGAGCGGGTGGTCGGGCGCGGTGAGCCACTGGGCCAGCCCCAACCGGTTGCGCGGCGCGGCGGCGGGGAACGGCGGGAACTCGGCCGCGAACGTGCTGCGGCCGACTAGCGTCGACGCGTCGGTCGGGGAGTCGTACTGCCCGCGGGCGAGGACGTGCGCCGCGCGTGGCGTGGGCAGCTCGGCCATGATCGGGACCTCGTGCACCGTTTCCTCGGCCATCACGAGCCGCTCGCGGGCGGCGGCCAGCTCGCGGGCCGCCTCGCGGCATTCGGCGTCGACCGCGGAGGCGTAGTACGCAAGCGAACGCGGCAGCGGCTCGCTGTCAGCGAAGCTGCGGGCTTCGCCAGGCGCGATGGCGCGGCTGTAGAAGCGGACCTGCTCGATCAGGCCGCCGGCGAGGCCGCGGGAGCGGAACCGCTGACCGATGACCAAGTCGCCGCCGGGGCCCTGTGGCAGGCCCGCCTGCTTGTAGATGCGGTCGCGGACGATTTGGGTCTCGAGAGGCTTGCCACCCAGGTACAGGCGCAGCCCGGTGGCGGCGGAAGAGCCGTCGTACACGGCGGCGAGCGAATGCCACTGGTCGGCGGGGATTGGCTCGACGGTGCGGACGCCAATCGCGTTGCCGGGCCAGTCGCGGTACATCCGCGAGGCGACAAAGCCGTCCTCGATGGTCAGGTCCCAGCCGTTGAAGCCGGCGTCGGTGCCGCGGCAGTAGTGGGCGAGGATCGCCCGCTCGGGCGTCCGCTTGGTTTCGCGGAAAGTCAGCATCAAGCTGAACGGCGTCCAGCGGTCGACCGGCGGAATGCCTAGGATCGTGGCGCCGTGGTCGCCGTCGAGCCGCAAGGCGCGCCGCGGCGCGGCGAGGTCGGCCGGGGCCTGCAGCGGCGAGTCGGTTACGTCGACGCGTGGCAGGTCGGCGGTCTCGGCCCGGTCGTCGGTCGACGGGCGCCAGACGTCTTTCTGGGTCTCGTCGAACGGCCGGTCGAAGCGGACGTCGGCGACCAGGTCGACCGAGCGGGCCGCCTGTTCGCCCGACTCGAGCGCGGCGAGCCACTGGCGGTAGCGGTCGTCGGCTGTGGTGCGTGCTTCGGCGTACCTCTCTTCGGCTCCGGCGACCTGCTGACGGGCGGCGTGCAACTCGTGCTCTTGCTCCTCGTTCGGCAGCAGCATGCTCGGCGCGGGGACCTTGGCGGTGCGGTCGTACAGGCCATTCTCATCGATCGAGTTGAAGAAGGCGCCGAGCGCGTAGTAGTCCCGCATGGTGATCGGGTCGTACTTGTGGTCGTGGCACCGCGAGCACTCGAGCGTCAGGCCCATCACCGCCGTGCCGACCGTGTGCACGCGGTCGGCGACGTTCTCGATCCGCCACTCCTCGAACACCGCGCCCCCCTCGCCGTTCAGGCGGTGGAGCCGGTTGAACGCGGTCGCGAGCCGCTGGTCGCGGGTCGGGCCCTGGTTGTCGGGCCCGGGGAGCAGGTCGCCCGCCATCTGCCAGGTGAGGAACTGGTCGTACGGCAGGTTGTCGTTGAACGCGCGGATGACCCAGTCGCGGTACGGCCACAGGGTGTTGAGCTGGTCCGCCTGGTAGCCGTACGAGTCGGCGTAGCGGGCGGAGTCGAGCCAGCCGACCGCCAGGCGTTCGCCGAACGCGTCGGACGCCAGCAGCCGGTCGACCGCGTCGCGCATGGCCGCCTCGGGGTCGGACTTGGCGGCCTGCTTGAACGCATTGATCTCGTCGGGCGTCGGAGGCAGCCCGGTCAGGTCCAGCGTCACGCGGCGCAGCCAGCGGAGCGGCTCGGCGGCGGGCGACGGTTTGAGGCCCTCTTCATCGAGCCGCGCGAGCACAAACCGGTCGAGCGGCGAGCGGGGCCAAGAGGGGTCGCTCGTCCTGGGCGGCGGCACGCGGTCGGGCAGCGGGGTGAACGCCCAGTGACGTTCGTAGCGGGCGCCGGCATCGAGCCAGTTGCGGAGCGTCTGCTTCTCGGCCGCGGTAAGCGACAGCTTCGAGTCGACTGGCGGCATGACCAGCGAATCGTCGGTCGTGCAGATCCGCTCGACAAGCGCGCCCGACTCGATTGCGTCCCGGGCCTGTTCGGCGATATCGAGCCTCAGGTCAGCCTGGCGGCTACGCTCGTCGGGGCCGTGGCAGAAGTAGCACTTGTCCGACAGGATCGGCCGCACGTCGCGGTTGAAGGTGACCTCGGCGCAGCACGCAGCGCTGCATGCTAGGTGCAGCGTCAATGCGAGCGTGATGAAGGCTGGACGATGCATGAGCTTTGTCCCCCTCCCCTCGATGGGGAGGGGCTAGGGGAGGGGTGACGCCCCGCTGGTTGGTTTGTTCTCGGCTGCAACAGTGGCCGAACGTAGAGGCGGGGCAGCCCCCCTCCCTAACCCTCCCCACCGGGGGGAGGGGATTCTCTTACGCGAAGTCAATTTGGATCTTCGTGAACCGCTGCGGCGCCTCGGCCCAGCTGGCGAGCAGGTCGCCGGCCTGGTTGAGCGTGCCGTGGTGGGAAACCACCTCGGGTGTCGGGAAGTCGCCTCCGCGGAGCATCGCGATCACCTGCTCGAAGTCGACCGGCAGGGCGTTGCGTGAGCCGCGGATGTCGAGCTCCTTCATCACAAACAGCTTGGTCTCGTACGACACCGCTTCCTTAGCATAGCCGATGTACACGACCCGGCCCGCAAAACAGACGATTTCCACCGCCGCGCGGAAGGTCGCCGGCAGGCCGACCGCCTCGACCGCCAGGTCGGGGCCGTGGCCGTCGGTCAGCTCGGCCAGCCGCGCGGCGAGGTCCTCGCTGGCGGAGTTGATCGTGTGGGTAGCGCCACATTTTTGGGCGAGCGCCAGCTTGTCGGCGTCGATGTCGACGGCCGTGATGACCGCGCCGCGATAGGCGGCGCTGGCGATCGCCCCTAGGCCAATCGCGCCGGCGCCGAACACCACCACGTGCTCGCCGGCGGCGGCCTCGCCCCGAGCTACGGCGTGAGCGCCGACCGTCAGCGGCTCGACCAGCGCCAGCTCGCTCGGCGACAGCCCGTCGGCCGCCAGCAGCTTGGACGCCGGCACGCAGGCCAGCTCGGCCATCATGCCGTCACGCTGCACGCCGAGCGTCTGGTTGTAGCGGCAGCAGTTGGGGCGGCCGCGGCGGCAGGCGGAGCACTCGCCGCACTCGGTGTAGGGGAACACCAGCACGTGCTGACCGACGCTCCACTCGGTTGCGCCGTCGCCGACTTGCTCGCCGAGTTGCTCAATCACGCCGGCGATCTCGTGGCCCGGCACACGCGGGTAGCTGACCATCGGGTTGGCGCCGCGGTAGGTGTTGAGGTCGCTCCCACAGAAGCCTACACATCGCACCCGCAGCAGCACCTCGCCGGGGGCCGGCTCGGGGGCGGGGAGTTCAATGAGTTGCGAAACACCGGGCTCGGTGATCTGGAACGCCTTCAAGTCGATTCTCCTACAGTTGGTACGCCCGAGCCGCGGTGGCCCCGAAGAGCTCGCGACGCTCGTCCTCACTCAGCGCCGACGCCCAGGATTCGACCGTTGCGAACCACCGGGCGTAGCCGCTCGCCAGCAGGCAGACCGGCCAGTCGGAACCGAACATCATCCGGTCGGGCCCGAAGCACTCGAGCACGATGTCAAAATACGGCCGCAGCCCACCGGGCGTCCAGTCGGCGTGGTCGGCCTCGGTCACGATGCCCGACAGTTTGCAGCAGACGTTCGGCCGCTCGGCGAGCTGGGCCAGGTTCTCCCGCCAGGGGGACAGCTCGGCCTCCTTAATCCGCGGCTTGGCGATGTGGTCGAGCACGAAGCGGACGTTCGGGTGACGGTCGACAAAGTCGATGGTCTGCGGCAGCTGCCGCTCGAACACCAGCAGGTCGTACGCCAGGTTGTGCTGCTCGAGCAGGTCGACGCCCTGGTTGAAGGCGCGCGCCTCGAGGAAGTGAGGGTCGGGCTCGTCCTGCACAACGTGCCGCACCGCTTTGAGCTTGGCGCGGCTGGCGAGCCCGCCCAGCACGTCCGCGATGCCACGGTCGGCGAGTGGCGCCCAGCCGACCACGCCGAGGATCAACTTGCTCTGGTCGGCGAGGTCGAGCAGCCAGTCGGTCTCGGCGAGGGACTGCCGCGCCTGCACGCTCACCACGCCCTGGACGCCGACCTCGCCGGCCGCGGCGGCCAGATCGGCCGGGCCGAAGTCCCGCGCGATGGCCGACATCGAGTCGTCGATCCAGCCGTACTCCGCCGGCGAGTAGTCCCAGAAGTGGTGGTGGGCGTCGATGATCATGGCGGGCGGCTGGGGGTAGGGCAGGTGGCAGGTGGGGCGGGCCGGCTCAGCCGACGAAGTCGCAGGCCGGGTCGATCAGCCCCGACGACTTGGCTTCTTGCCAGAACGCGGCGGGGACCGGCTCGTCTACCGCGCGGGCGTTGTCGAGCACCCGCGACGGGCTGCTCGTGTTGAGGGCGATCGCCGCGACGCCGGGCGCCGACAGCCCGAACTGCACGCAGGCCACCGCCGGCGCGACGTCATGACGGCTGCAGAGCGTGGAGAAGCGGTCACGCCAGGCGAACGCCTCGGGGTCGTCCTCCGGGGTGGCAACGCGGTAGTCGAGGAACTTGCCCCCCACCAGGAACCCGGCGTTGAACACCGCCGAGTTGATGATCCCGACGCCGCGCGAGGCGAGACCGCGGACGAACTCCAGCAGCTCGGGGGGGTGTCGGAACACCGTTAGGCTGTTGGCGAGCATGACCCAGTCGAAGTCGACATCGGCGGAGAGCTCTTTGATTACCCGCCAGTCCTTCGCGCCGACGCCGACCGCGGCGACTTCGCCTTGCTGCTTGAGCTCGTGCAGCGCGGCGTACGCCTGGAGGACGTCGTCGCGGCGGGCGCGGCGGTCGTCGTCGTTGATGGCCGCGGCTAGGTACTCGTCTGGGTCGTGCACGGACACGAGCTGCGGGCGGTACGGCGCGCCGAGCAGCGCGAGCCCCTGCCGCCAGCACTCGAGGATGCCGTCGGGGCTGATCCGCTGCACGGCGTCGTGCCGCAGGTCGGCCCAGACGCCGGGCTCGAAGGTCGGCTCGTCGGTCGTGAGCGGGGTGCGGAGCCAGCCGAGCTTGTTGCTCAGCAGTACGTCCTCCGGGGCGATTTCCATCTCGCGGAGCGAGTCGCCCACGACCTCCAGCGCCAGCCCCGCGCCGTACTTGCCGGCGGCGTCGACCGCCACGGGCCGCGCGTCGGACGCCTGGAACCAAGCCGCGGCGATGCCGCGTTTGGTTGCGAGTGGCAGCGCCTCGTAGAGGTTGCCCAGACAGCTGACGCCGTACACGATCCGTGGGACACGCAGGCCGGTCTTGCCGAGCGGGCGGGTCTGGTCGCGTTGCCCCGCCGACGGCATGATCAGAGCCCCTGCTGCAGAGCCGACAAGTGGCGGCCGAAGTGCTCGGCAAGGATGTCGGAGTAGGCGTCGGGGTGCGAGGTCAGGCAGCTCCGCAGCGCCGGGCCGAGCCGGTCGTGCGTCAGCACCGAGCCGAAGGCGCAGTGCAGGATCTGCCGCCCGGCCTCGGTGAAGCCGAGGCCATCGCGGACGGTCTCCCACCGCTCGAGGTAGACGTCCTGCAGCTGCTGGTCGCTCGACAGGTCGGCCGGGGCGGGGACGGTCTCCAGCTCGGCGTGGACGTGGTAGGTGGCGCGGTCGGTGTTGTAACGCTGACGCGAGTAGTCGCAGATCTCGCGGAACAGTTCCGGCTCGCACACCGCCGCGACGCGGAGCGCCTCGAGGTACGACGTGCCGGCCGTCTTGACGTGGAACCGTCCCCTGGTCGCGCGGGCGAGCGCCGGGTACATCGAGATCTTGTCCGACCCGGAGTGCAGGCTCAGCTTGTACGGCCCGAGCTCTTCGGCGATGGCGGCGTGGTCGTGCAGGCTGGCCTCGAGCGCGGCGACGTCCCCGATGTAGTCGACGCCCTTCTCCAGTTCGCCGATGAACCGCGGCGCCAGCGAGACCAGCTTCATGCCCGCCTTTAGGCACTGCTCGGCGATAATGTAGTGCTCGGCGAGGGTGGTCGGCTGGTCGGTCTCGTCGACGCTCAGCTCGATCTCAAAGTCGCGGCCGGCCTCGGTCTGGACGTGGCGGATGTGGTTGGCGAGGGTGATCGCCTCGCGGATCGCGACGCCGTACTTCACCGCGGCGCGGAGCAGCGTGACCTCGTCGAAGTTGATCTCCGCACCGGTCGACAGCTTCACCGATTTGCCGCGGTAGTCGTCGAACCACTCGGCGGAGTCGCGGACCTGCTCGAACAGCTCGCGGAGCTGGGCCTCGGAGTAGTCGTCCGCCTTTTGGTCGACGTGGTCCGACGGGTCGATCGTGAAGAACGTGAAGCCCGCCTCGGCCGTGCGGTTGACGTCGTCCGGGGTCTTCAGGTGGTCGGCGTCGGCGCCGTGGCTGCTCTCCCACTTGGCGCCGCCCAGGGCATTCATCGCGTCGCCCATCACCCCCCGCGGGTCGCGGCTGGTGCGGGTCATCTCGCGGATCGACTGCTGGGCGAAGATTGGAGCGATCTGCGTGCCCGAGTTCCGCACCGCGGCGATGTGCCCGGGCGTGGCGAGACCGATGCGGTCGCCAAAGCCAAACGACGGGGCCAGGCCAAGCTCGCTCGGAGCGGGGACGCTGCTGGTCACGGTGGACTTACGGATCTTGTTCTCAATCATCATCAGGCCTGATTTGGAAACGCGTGTCGGTCGACGCGGCCCAGTCTGTTGGAGGCCGCCCTATTGCTGGCAGGTCGACGGAAACCTGCACGCAGTAAAAGCACGCGGGCTGCCAGGCCTGTATTACGCAGCATAAAGGGCCGCCGACCGGGCTGACACGCTAATTGTCCGAAAAGAAGGGGCGTTGAGCCGGTCCCGAATTGACCAACCCAACGCCCCTTGGTTTTAACCAGAATTCTGATGCAAAACGCCGTCTCATTTACGCACGGCGTGCACTATTCCGAAGGCGCGAGCGCCAGCTTCTCGAGAGCCGCGAGCGACGCCAGCACGTCCTCGCGGGAGATTTCGCTCCACCCGGTCATCTTGTGCGTCAGGATCGCCAGCTTGAACTGCTCGAACGCCTCGGCCAGGTCGTCGGGCAGGTCCGCCAGGTCCTTCATCGGGCGGACCGGCTCGCGGCGTTCCGCGGCGGGGGCGTCGAGGCTGTGCGGCTCGCTGCCGTCGCGGCTCTCGCTACGCTCTTCCGAAGAGTCGTCGTCGGACGCGTCGCGGATCTCGGCGTCGACCGCCTCGGCTTCGTCGCCCTGCGCGGCCGGGGCCGAGGGGAGGGCTTCAGCGGTCCCCGCGGGGCGTTCTTCCGGCGCGGAGCCGTCGCCGACGGTCTCCCAACGCTGGGCCCGCATCTGCGACACCGACCAGCCGTTCTGCAGCGCGCCCTCGAGCCACATCTCGGCGTCTTCCCAATCGAGGGCCGTTTGGAAGTGGCTCCAGTACAGGCCGTCGTAGTCCTTGGCCGTCTGGCCGAACCGCTCGTAGGTCCGCCGCAGCCGTCCGACGTGCTGGCCGGTCACCTCGCCGACGATCTGCGACCAGGCCTCGTCCGAGTACTGCGAGACCGGCGCGCCCGACTGCTTCAGCTCGTCGCGCCAGGAGCAGATGATCTGCCCCTTGTCCCAGTTGGTGGTGCTGACCAGGGTCTGCCACTGGCCAACGAAGCCACTCGACGCGTCGATGGTCTCCTGGCTGACGTTTTCTTGGGGGGTGCTCTTCTCGTCGTTGGAGGGCGGGGCGGTGATGGTTTCTTGTGCGGCCATGCGGGGCGGGCTCCTGTCGGTCAGCGGGTCGTGCGGCGCGGGCGGCGCTGTAAGGCCGTCGCGGGCGAGGGCCAGATTCTAACCGGGCCCCGCCGCGCGCTGACAGCCGTAAGCCGAGCCCGCCGGCAAAACGGATGAGCCGCCCGACGGAGCGAATCGCGCAACCCTCAAAAACCCAGGGCTTCCCACGCCGATCGTGCCGGGCGCGCCGGCTGGGCGCCCTCTGCGGGCGCCCAGCCGGCGCGCGAAAACCGTGGATAAGCTGTCGGCGGTTCGCCCGCCCCGCCGACCGCCGAGGGCGGTTACTGCGCCCGCTCGTCCGAATCGAAGCAGCCCTTGTGCGCGCCGTCGCAGAACGGGCGGTTCTTCGACTCGCCGCAGCGGCACAGCGCCACGGCCGGCTTGTCGGGGCTGATCTCAAACTTGTTTCCCTCGGAGTCGACCAGTTCGAAGGGGCCCTCCACAACGAAGGGGCCATTGGGGCGCATGCGGATGCGGACGTCTGCCATCGCGGGTTTCCTCGAAGAATGAGCCTGAAGGGTGAGGGCATCGGGCGTGCGGGCACGCCCGATGCTTCTGCTGCAGACTAGCCGATCCGGCCGGTTTGACAACCTGGCCGCGGGCCGCGGCTACTGACGGGGCGCCGCGGGCTCTGCCCCAACAGGGTTGGCCGAGGGCTGCATGAAGAACACGACCGGCACGGTGTCGGGGATCGCCGACCCGCGACCCGCCTCGCGGTTGACGCCCGACAGCTTCTCGACCGCGTAGCGGTTGATCTGGGCGAACAGGTCGGTCGTGTCGACCGCCAGCTTCTCTTCGGGCTCGATCCGGATCGCCACGCCCCGCGGCTCACGCTCTTGGACGCGGCTCTTCTTAGCGAGCGGCTTGGCGGTCGCCGGCTCGAAGTCGCGGCGGGCGATCTGCTGCTGCATCGCCGGCGTATTGGCCGCCTGCTGCGGACCGACGTTCGCCCGTGACAGCGGGCCGAGCCGGTCGGCCACCTGCTGCTGACGCGCAACTTCTTCTTGCAGGAAGTTATAAGTCTTGGCCTGTTGCTTTGCCGGCGCCTGCTCGATCTGGATGCCGAACACGTTCACGTAGTCGCGGTTGAGCTGCGACACCACCTCAATAATCTGCGGCGAGGGCGCGTCGACCAGCATGATGTCGCGGGCCTGCAGCCGTCCGCGCGGCGGGCGATCGATCGTCGCCCCTTCAGTTTCGGTCTCGGCGGCGCGTCGACCAAGCGACACGGGCGTCGGCTCTACCGCGATGCCGTTGTTGGTGAGCACGGTGTCCATGAAGCGGTTGGCGAACGCCTCGGGACGCAGGTCGAACCGCACGACTAGCGGGTTGTCCGCCACGCCGGCGGCGGCCTCGCCGATCACGCCGCCGTACCCACCTCGGCCGCCCCCGAACTCACCCGCGAGTCCACTCGTTTCGGCGCCCCGCGCCGGTGGGCCCGGTGTGGGGGTGCTGCGGGTGGCAGCCGAGCTCGGCATCGGCGTGCCCGGCGGCCCCGTGGCGGGCTGCGCGTCGTCGGTTCGTGCCCCATCGAAATTGCTGTTCAAAGCAAGGTCGCCGACGGCCGACTCGCTCGTGGGCGCCGGCTGCGCGTCAGGGAACGCGTCGGCGGGGACCGGTTCGGCGGACGACGCGTAGTGGCCGCGGTCTGCTTCGGCGGGCCCGTCAGCAACCTCATCGGTGGCGTGCATCTCGGCCGGCTCGCGCCGCTCGGGCGCGGCCTCGGCATCGGACTTTGCGAGGGTGGGCGCCGGATCTTCCCGCTGCGAAACCATCAGTACGATCGCCGCGGCGATCGCCGCCACGGCCCAGAACCAGCCCCGCCGCGACCGACCAATCGGCAGCGAAGATCGGCCGCTTGGGCCGCCGCGAGCGTCGCCGTGTTGTTGGTCACGCGCCGGGTCGATTGACAGCATCCGCTGCTCGGCGGCCTGCAGCACGGCGTCGGTCATGCTGCGGGGAACGGCCTCGTGGGGGACCTGGTGGAGGGTCTCGGTGAGGGCCCGCAGCTCGGCCAGCAGCCGCCGGGCATCCGCGTTGCCGGCCAGGTGCTCGTCGACCGCCGCGCGCTCCTCCGGCGGCAGCTCGTCGTCGAGGTACGCGCTGAGCAGCTCGTCCCAGTCTTCCTGGCTCGAGGGGGCAGCGGTCGGGTTGTCGCCGGGGGGCATCATGGTTGGTGCTGAACGGGTATCAGTGCTGGGCGCCCAGGTCGGGCTTCTGCAGGGCTTCTTGGGCCTCGTCGACGATCGCCGCCAGACGTTCCTTCATCTGCATCCGGGCGCGGAACAGGCGGCTGCGGACCGTGCCGATCGGGATCTCGAGGACCTCGGATATCTGTTGGTAGTCGAACCCGTCGAACTCCCGCAGCACGACCACCTGGCGGTGGTCGTCGGCCAATTCGGCGACCGCCTGGCGGACGAGTTCAACGCGTTCCTGGGCGAGCATGGCCGCTTCGGGGGGGGCCTGGTGGTCGGTTGGGTCGGGGGCTCCGGCCTCGCTTAGTTGGTCGAACGAGGTCCGCTCGCGTCGCTTCCGCGCGTTGCTCGCCGCCCGGTTGAACCCGATGCGGTACAGCCAGGTGAAGAACGCGCTGTTGCGCTTAAAGCTGCTGAGTTTTACGAACGCCTGAACGAACGCGTCCTGGGCGATGTCCTGGGCGTCTTCGGACGACCCGGTGTAGCGGAGCAGCGAGTTGTACAGCCGGTCCTGGTACTTCTCGACCAGCCGCCCGAAGGCCGCCGAGTCGCCCGCCAGCGCCTGGTCGATCGTCTGGTCGTCCTCCGCCGCGGCCCCGCCGACCTCCGCTGCGGGCGCACGGGCCGCGCCGGTCCGACGCGCGGGGGGCGCGTCGGGCGATCGGGTCGGCGAGCCTGGGTTGCTCGTCTCCACGCGGGCGGCGTCACGGGTTAGTGGTAAAGGGTTCTCCCGCGGATTAGGACGGACCGTCCGCGGGGAAAGTTCCCTGCGGCCCGGCGGAAATTTCCGCCATTAGCCGCAGCAGCCCCGATTCTCCCGCTAGCCGGGGCGCCCTGTCAAACGGCCCCAGGCCCGAGAGCGGCTATCGCATCTCCTCCGCCCAGACGTGCACCTCGTACGGCGGCATGATGTCCTTGATCATCTGAGTCGTGACCGAGCTGCGGTCGTGGGCCGAAATCGCGCCCATGATCCCCTTGCCCGAGAGGGTCGCCGAGATGAAGCAGTCGCCCTGCGAGAAAACCAGCCGTGGCAGGATCTCCAGGCCGTGCGGGCCGCTGGGATGGAAGTCCTTCTCGAACGCCGCATGGGTCGCCTCCTCGCCCGAGGACGCCAGCAGGTCGGCGTACTTCTGGCGGGCGGTCATGAAGAGGTCGCGGTACTTGTCGGATTTGAGCTCCTGCTCGATCTGGGCGGCGAGCTTCACCTTCGCGCTCCCCTCGGGGTGCTTGAGCTCGAACTCGACCTCGCGGGTGGTGTGCAGCAAGCGGCCGATGCCCGCCTCGCGGCAAGTGGTGGTGATCTTGGCGTCGTAGATATCGCTGTTGACGGTCTTGATAATGGTCACCCCGTGCGGGTCCTTGTGCATGACGCCGCGGAAGTGAGTCTCTTGGCCCGGCACGCTGCCGAGTTCCTTGTACTCCTTGCGGAGCTCACGGGCCGCGGCGGCTGGCGGCAGCTCGGCGATCTCCCGCCACACCCGTTCGAGCTTCTCCCGCTCCAGCTGGTCGATCCGCGGGTTCCGCAAGCTGTCTTCGACCGGGTGCCCGCCAGGGGCGACGGCAGGGGCCAGGCAGCAGACAATCAGCAACGCGAGGGCAGGCGAACGCACGGCGGTCTCCGGTATCGGGAGGGGCCTAGAAGGCGGGTGGTTTTCGACCGACAAGCGTAGGTCACCCGCGGCGGTTTGCCGGAGTCAACTCGCGATTTCCGGAACGAGCGCCAAAATCGCTAGATTCTGGACTCACACCCGACTGCGGGCGCCGCAGCAGGTACCGGCGGAAGTCGTTGGAGGAATGCTTGCGCTTTGCGACGTCTGCAACTGCGCGCTTCTGTAGGCTGCTATTGGGGGCGCGGAGCCGCGGCGTCAACTAAAGAACCACCGCCGCTGGCTTCCTGCCGGCGGCGGTAGTCTTGGAAAGGAAGCTGGCATGTTGGTTCTGCCGCCGTTGATTCTGCAAATGAGGGCCATCGAGTCAAGCAGTTTGACGCGTGCTGCTGGCGAGCGGCTGGGCAGCAAGCCGCTGGGGGGAGCCGCGGCCCGCAGCCGCTACTCGCTGCTGGCCGGGTCGCGGAGGCGGTAACCAATGCCGCGGACCGTTTCGACAAGCTCGGCGTACCCGCCCATCTTTTTGCGGAGGGCACGGATGTGCACGTCGATGGTCCGCTCGAGGACCAGCGAGTCGCCGCCGAGCGCCGAGTCGATCAACTCCGAGCGGGAGAACACGCGGCCCGGCTGGCGGAGCAGGGTCTCGAGCAGTCCGAACTCGCTGGGGGTCAGGTCGAGCGGCTGGTCGCCGGCCGTACAGCGGTGCCGCTCGCGGTCGATGAGGATGCCCTGGCTGACGATCACCTCGTCGTGCTGGGATTCTCCCTGGCGGCGGCGGAGGAGGGCGCGGATCCGCTCGAGCAGCACCTTCACGCTGAACGGCTTGGTGACGTAGTCGTCGGCGCCGACCGAGAAGCCGGCCACCTGGTCGGTCTCTTCGGCCTTGGCGGTCAGCATCAGCACCAGCATCTGCCGGGTGACCGGGTCGGCGCGGAGCCGGCGGCAGATCTCCAGCCCGTCGACGACTGGCAGCATCAGGTCGAGCACGACCAGGTCGGGGGTCTTGAGCTTGGCCTGGTTGAGGCCGTCCTGCCCGTTAAGGGCGACCACGGTCTCGTAGCCATCCTGGCGGAGGTTGTAGTCGAGCACGTCCGCCAGCGAGCGGTCGTCTTCGACAATCAGGATGCGGTTCTTGCTCATGGACGCGGTGGGTAACTAGAACTCGGCGCCTGCCTGGCGGTGACGGTGTCGGGCGATCTCGCCCTCCACAAGGTACATGACGTCCTCGGCGATGTTCGTGGCGTGGTCGGCGATCCGCTCGAGGTGCCGCGTGGCGGAGAACAGGTGCACGGCGGGCTCGACCAGGCTCGGCTGGGCCTGCATCACCGCGTGCAGCTCGTTGATCACGTCATGGTTGAGGTCGTCGACGATGTCGTCGCGTTTGCCGACCGCGCGGGCGGCGTCGGCGTCGAGCTCCACGAAGGCGTCCAGGGCGTCGCGGACCATCTCGATCGTGACGCTGGTCATTTCGTCCAGGCCGGCGGGGGCCGGCACCACCGGCAGCTCGGCCATGGAGCGGACCCGCTCGCCGATATTGACCGCCAGGTCGCCGATGCGCTCGAGGTCGGCGTTGATCTTCAGGATGGTCGCCACCCGCCGCAGGTCGGTCGCGACCGGCTGATGCAGCGCCAGGATCTTCAGGCACTCTTCTTCAATCCGCACCTCGCGGGCGTTGACCTTCGGCTCCAGCGCGGCGAGGTCGCTGAGCGCCTCGGTCGACTGGTCACGCAGGCAGCGGGTCGCGGTGCGGATCATGTCCTCGACAATCGACGACTGCGCAAGGACGTCGCGTTCGAGGAGTTCGAGGTCGCGTTCGAGGTGTTTGGACATGCAGCGGGCAGGTAGGGGGACAGTTGGGCTTCGGCGACGGGGCGGACGCGGCGTCGCTAGCCAAAGCGGCCGGTGATGTAGTCCTCGGTCTGCTTCCTGGTTGGGTTGGTGAAGAGCTCGTTGGTGCGGCCGGCCTCGACCAGTTCGCCCTGGAAGAAGAACGCCGTCTGGTCCGAGACCCGGGCCGCCTGCTGCATGTTGTGCGTCACGATGACGATGGTGTAGCGGTCCTTAAGCTCGAAGATCAGGTCCTCGATCCGCGCGGTCGAAGCCGGGTCGAGCGCCGAAGCGGGCTCGTCCATCAGCAGCACCTCGGGGTTGGTCGCCAGCGCCCGGGCGATGCAGAGCCGCTGCTGCTGGCCGCCGGATAGCGCCAGGGCGGAGTCGTTCAGGCGGTCCTTGACCTCGTTCCACAAGGCGGCGCGTTCCAGGCACTGCTCGGCAATCTCCATCAGCCGCCCCTTGTTCCGCAGGCCGGCGACCTTGGGGCCGTAGATCACGTTCTCCAGGATCGACTTCGGGAACGGGTTGGACTTCTGAAACACCATGCCGACCCGCTTGCGGAGCGAGACCACGTCCACCCGCGGCGCGTTGATGTCGTGGTCGTCGAGCAGGATGTCGCCCTCCAGGCGGGTCCCCTCGATCATGTCGTTCATGCGGTTCATGCACCGCAGGAAGGTGCTCTTGCCGCAGCCCGACGGGCCGATGAACGCGGTGACGCAGTGCTCCGGGATCTTCAGGTTGATGTCGAACAGCGCCTGACTGGCGCCGTAGAAGAAGTTCAGCGAGCTGACAGAGATCTTCGGCGCCGACGCGGCCAGCTCGTCCGCGGAGCGGGACGTGCGGGCGTGGGCCATCCGGGGCGGCTTGAGTCCGGTGCGGTTCGGTTCGGCAGGCAAGGCGTTGACGCTCATGTTGCGGTTTGGCGTTGACGTTGCGCGGGGATAGAGAGGGGGAGTGGCGGGGGTCACCATCGGATCCTCTGACCGTAGTAGTAGCGGACCCAGACCGCTACCGCGTTCATCATGATTAGCACCGCCAGCAGCACCAGGATTGCCGCCGAGGCGAGGGCGTGGAACTCGGCCTGCGGCCGCGAGGCCCAGTTGTAGATCTGCAGCGGCAGCGCCGTGAATTCTGAGTACGCCGACTTGGGCGTGTAGCTAATGAATCCGACCGCTCCGACCGCCACCAGGGGGGCGGCCTCGCCGAGGGCCCGAGAGATCGCCAGGATCACGCCGGTCATCATGCCGGGCAGGGCGGCCGGCAATACCTGCCGCCAAGTGGTTTGCCACTTCGTGGCGCCCAGGGCGTAGCTCGCCTGGCGGATCGATTTGGGCACGGCCCGCAGCGCCTCCTGCGAGGCGAGGATCACGATCGGCAGCACCACCAGGCTGAGCGTCAGCGCGCCGGACAATATCACACGCCCCAGCGACAACCCGACCAGGAACTCGCCGCCCGGCGCTTGCAGGGACACCGCGCGGACGAACACGCCCAGTCCCAGGATGCCGTAGACGATCGACGGCACGCCGGCCAAGTTGGCGATGTTGAGCTGCACCAGCCGCTTCCACCGCGTCGCGGCGGCGTATTCTTCCAGGTACACCGCCGCCCCGACTCCGGCCGGCACCGAGAGCAGCGCCGTCAGGCCGATC
This sequence comes from Posidoniimonas polymericola, assembly GCF_007859935.1. Classification (NCBI taxonomy): domain Bacteria; kingdom Pseudomonadati; phylum Planctomycetota; class Planctomycetia; order Pirellulales; family Lacipirellulaceae; genus Posidoniimonas; species Posidoniimonas polymericola. Next base: position 57,810 of record NZ_SJPO01000003.1, read on the forward strand.
AGCCACAGGCTGCCGAAGATCGCGGGGTTCACGCCCGCGTCGGCCGGCCGCCGCGAGGGCCCCTCCGCCAGGAACCGCCAGCCGCGCTGCCAGTACTCGGCGGAGAACAACGCGCCGACGCGAGTGCCGAGGCCCTCCAGGGTAGACTTGCCCTCGAGCGCGGCGCGGGTCTCGGCCGGCAGGAAGGCGTCGTACGCGTTGACGGCCACCGTGGCCAGCAGGCCGAACAGGATTGCCAGGCACAGCAGCGTGGCGCCGCCGCACAGCAGGCCGAACACGCGCGAGGTCCACTGACGCCGACGCAGCAGGGCGTCGTCTTCGGGGCTGGCGAGCGGAGAGGTCATTCGTACTGCTCCCGCATCCGGTTGATGATCCATTGGGCCAGCACGTTGAGCGCCATGGTCGAGATGAACAGCGTCAGGCCGACCGCGAAGATCGCGCGGTACTCGGGCGTGCCCGAGGGCGTGTCGCCGGAGCTGACCTGCACGATGTAGGCGGTCATGGTCTGCACGGCCTCGAGCGGGTTGAGCGTGCGGTTGGGCTGGGCGCCGGCCGCGAGCGTGACGGCCATGGTCTCGCCGATGGCGCGGGACACGGCCAGCAGCACCGAGGCGACAATGCCGGACAGCGCCGCGGGGACGATCACCTTCACGGTGACGTCGAACTTGGTGGCCCCTAGGGCGTAGGCCGCCTCGCGGAGCGCGCCCGGCACGCTCCGCAGCACGTCCTCGCTCAGCGAGACGATCATCGGCAGGATCATGAATCCCACCACGATGCTGGCGCTCGCCGCGCTGTAGATGCTGTCGGTGTGGAACCACGCCTTGATGATTGGCGACACGGTTGTCACCGCCACCACGCCGTACACCACCGAGGGGATGCCGGCGAGCACCTCGAGCAGCGGCTTGACGGTCTCGCGGACCGCGGGCGAGGCGTACTCGCTCAGGTAGATCGCCGTGCCCAGGCCGATCGGCGCGGCGATCAGGATCGCCCCGCCGGTGACCAGCAGGGTGCCGCAGAACAGCGGCTGGATGCCGAAGTGCTTGTCGCGGAACAGCGGCGACCACTCGCTGGCGGTCAGGAACTCGACCAGGCTCACCTCGCGGAAGAACTGCAGCGACTCGACCATCAGCACCACCACGATGCCCAGGGTTGTCAGCACCGAGACCCCCGCGCACAGCCACAGCACCCAGTAGATGGCGCCCTCCCACACCGCGCGCGACTTCGCGCCGCTGCTGCGATGCAGCGAGTCAGCGGGAATCGCGTCGGGTGTGGCGGTGGTGGAGGTCAAGCGGGGGTCCCTACTCGGCGGCCGCTTCGGCCGGGGCTTCGGCGGGTGTTTCGGCCGGAGAGAGCGCGGCGTTGAGGGTGGTCTCGTTCTCCTGGGCGACGTCCTCGGGCACCGGCACGTAGCCGACTTCTTTCGACAACGCCGCGGCCTGAGCCATGTAGAACTTCACGAACTCGGCGACCTCCGGCCGCTTCAGCGACTCGAGGTTGACGTAGATGTACAGCGGCCGGGCCAGCGGCGAGTACGTGCCGTCCATCACCGTTTCCATCGAGGGCTTTACCGGGCCGTCTCCGCCGTCGACGGCCACCAGCTTCAGCTTGTCCTGGTTCTCCAGGTAGTAGGCGAAGCCGAAGTAGCCCAGGGCGTGCTCGTTGCCCGCGACGCCGTTGACGATGGTGTTGTCGTCCTCGCTGGCGCCGTAGTCGGAGCGGCTCGCCTTGGTCTCGCCGACGATCTCCTCGGTGAAGTAGTCGAACGTGCCGGAGTCGGTGCCGGGGCCGTACAGCACGAGGTCTTCCTCGGGCCAGTCGGGGTTCACGTCGCTCCACTTCTTGGCCGGGTTCTCGGGCTGCCAGATCTGCTTCAGTTCTTCGACCGTCAGGCTGTCGACCGAATCGTTCTTCGGGTGGATGACCACGGCCAGGCCGTCGTAGGCGACCGACAGCTCAATGAACTCGATGCCGGCCGCTTTGCACTTCTCGGCCTCGGCCTCCTTCATGCCACGCGAGGCGTCGCAGATGTCGATCTCGCCCGCGGCGAACTTCTTCATGCCGCCGCCGGTGCCGGAGAAACCAACCGCGACCTTCACGCCGGGGTTCTTGGCGCTGAACTCTTCCGCGACCGCTTCGCTTACTGGGTAGACCGTGCTCGAGCCGTCGATGCTGATCTGCTTCTCGGCCGCGGGGGGCTGGCAACCGGTGTTGCTGGCGAGCAGGGCGGCTCCAAGAGTGAGGGCGTGGAAACGAGAGAATTTCATTTGGGAATCGACTTTCCTGGAAGAACCTGGACGCAGAAGGATTCGCCCCGCACGGGGCCCGACGACCCAACGTCGCGCGAGCCGCCAGCCTACTTCTGGATTGTGAAGAATGTGTGAAGGTTCTGTGATGGTCCTGGGGGCAGATTTGGCCAAACAGGCTTCCCGGGGGAAGATGCTAGCGAAATCGGGGAGTTTGCGGCCCTCTCGCGGCCGGCCGAGATGAGGCGGCGGCTTCCCGAGTGCATGCGGATGACCGTATTCGCGATCCACGACGCTGGCAATCCGGCCGAATCGACATCGCCCGGCCGGCGGCAACCGCCTAGACTCTCGGCTGTTGTTATCCGCACCTCATCGCTGGAAATCGGTCCCCATGCGAGTCCTCCTGGCAACGTGCTCGCTGGTCGCCAGCGGCGGCGTCGAGACCCACGTGCAGGACCTCGCGCGGCAGCTGATTGCGCGGGGCCATTGGCCGGTGGTGTTTGCCCCCAGGCTTGGGGCTTTCAGCCAGCGGCTGCGCGAGCAATCGATCCCGGTTCTCGACGACCTGACTCTGCTGGCCGACCGGCCCGATGTGATTCATGGGCACTATGGGCTTTCGCTGCTGGCCGCGATGCTGCGGTTCCCGACCGCCCCCGCGGTGCAGACCTGCCACGCTTGGCACTGGCGCGGCGACGTCCCGCCCAACCTGCCCAACGTTCGGCGCCGGATCGCGGTCGACATGCTGTGCCGCGAGCGGCTGGTGTGCGGTTTCGGATACCGAGAGGACGAGATCGACCTGCTGCTGAACGGCGTCGACCTCGAGCGCTTTGCTCGGCGGCGTGCGCCCGCGCGGCGGCCGCAGCGGGCCGCGGTGTTTGGCAATTACCTCTCTGAGAACGCCGCCGAGCCGATTATCTCGGCGTGCCGGCAGGCCGGGATTGCGGTCGACCTGATCGGCCGCCGCTTCGGCGCGGACTGCGCCGAACCCGAGCGGCGACTGCCCGACTACGACGTCGTGTTCGCCAAGGGCCGCTGCGCCTGGGAGGCGTTGGCGAGCGGCTGCGCCGTGGTGGTGGCCGACGCCGCCGGGCTGGGGCCGTTGGTCACCAGCGCCGACTTGCAGCAGCAGCGGCTCCGCAACTTCGGCAGGCGGCTGCTGGTCGATCCGCTGACGCTCGCGGGCGTCGCGGCGCGGCTAGCGCGGTACGACCCCGACGACGCCGCGCTCGTTGCCGAGCGGGTTCGGAGGGAGAATTCGTTGGAGCTGATGGTCGACCAGCTGCTAGCTATCTACGACGACGCGATCCACGACGAAGCGCCGCGTATCGCGGTCGACGAACACGCCCGCCTGGCCGAGTACGCCGAGCGGCTGTGCCGCGAGCTGGCTGTCGACGAGCCCCGCCCGATATCGGCGGGGCGGCGGCTCCGCAAGCAGGCGACCGCGCGGGCCGACCGCTTCGCCCGGCAGGCGGTCCGCACGCTCAAGACCCCCTGGAACAAGCTGCGAGGACGGGCCACCTGAACCGCGAACGCAGGGCCGCCCGACGATCACCATGCCACACGACAACGCACCGCCGCCCGGCCGCCCGCTGCTGGCTATCGCCCACCCCGGCCACGAGCTCCGTGTGCTGCACTGGTGCGAGATCGCCCGGCCCGATGTCGCGGTGCTGACCGACGGCTCGGGCCACGGCGGGGAGTCGCGGGTGTACCGCACTAAGCAGTGGGTCGAGCAGAACGGCGGGCGGATGACCGGCTTCTGCGCGCCGCTGACCGACCGCCAGCTGTACGAAGCGGTGCTGGGCGGCGACCTGACGTTGCTGAAGACTACCACGGAGAGCCTGGCTGAGGTGATCGCCGCGGGCGGCTACGACTACGTCGTGGGCGACGCCCCCGAGGGCGCCATCATGGGGCACGACGTGTTCCGCGCGGTGCTCGACGCGGCGTTAATTCTCGCCCGCCGCGCCACGGGTCGGCCGCTGGCGAGCTACGATTTCCCCCTCGAGGCGACCCCCGGATCGGTCCGCCCCGAGCTAGCCGACCGTGCCTGCTTCATCCATCTCGACGACGCGGCGGTCGATCGGAAGATCGAGGTCGGGATGGCGTACGAGGAGATCCGCGGCGAAGTCGTGCGCGCGGTCGAGACCTACGGCCGCGAGGCGTTCGCGGTCGAGTGTCTGCGGCCATCGCTCACGGAGTCGGGGCTGGCGGCGTTCGAGGGCGCGGCCGACTACGAGCGTCACGGCGAGCAGCAGGTCGCCCGCGGCCGCTACACCGAGGTGGTCCGCCACGCCGAGCACGTCGCGCCGCTGACCGCGGGTCTGCGGCAGTGGGCGGGCGGGGCCCGGCTGCAGCCGGTTCGCTAGGGCCGCGGCAGCGCGACCGAGAACGTGGTGCCGCCGTCGACCTTCGACTCGACCGCCACCGACCCGCCGAACGACTGCGTCAGGTGCTTGACGATTGACAGCCCCAGGCCGGTGCCGCCCAGCTCGCGCGAGCGGGCCTTGTCGACGCGGTGGAAGCGTTCGAACACCCGCGGCAGCTCGTCCTTGGGGATGCCGATGCCGGTGTCGGCGACCGTCAGCAGCACCTGATTCTGTTCGGTGATCCGCCACGCGACCGTGACGTTTCCCCCCTGCGGCGTGTACTTGATGGCGTTGTCGACCAGGTTGCCGAGGATCACCCGCAGGCCCTCGGCGTCGGCGAGCACCTCGGCGTGGGGCTCGAGCGAGTCGACGGCCAGCTCGATGCCGCGCGACAAGGCCTGCGGCGCGTAGTCGTTCAGGCAGGCGGCGACCGCCTCACCGACAACGATGCTGGTCAGCTCGAAGCTCTGCTCGGCCGACTCGATCCGCGCCAGGCTGAGCATGTCCTGGATCAGCGCGTTGAGGCGGTCGGCCTGTTCCTCGATCCGCTGCAGGAACTGCATCGCGTGCTGCTCGTCGTGCAGCGCGCCGCCGATGAGGGTTTCGGTGTACGCCTTGATCGAGGCCAGCGGCGTTTTCAGTTCGTGGCTAACGTTGGCGATAAACTCCTGCCGGATCGACTCGAGCCGGCGGAGCTCGGTGATGTTGTTCAGCACGATGACCGCCGCGCCCGTTTCGTCGCCCGCCAGCGGGGTGATCTGCACCGACAGCAGCAGCGACTCGGCGCCCTGCTGCTCGACGTCCAGTCGGTGGGGCCGCCCAGTGGCCTGGGCCTCGGCCAGGGCGTCGTGCAGGGTGTGGTTGCGGATTACCTCGACCAGCGGCCGGCCCTCGACCGTCTCGGGGCGGAAGCCGAGCAGCGACCCGGCCGCCTTGTTGGCCAGCACGACCCGCTGCTGGGCGTCGATGGCGATGACCCCCTCGACCATGCCGCCCAGCACGGTCGCCTGCTGCTGGCCGCTGCGTCGCAGCTGGGCGATCTGGTCGGCCAGCTCGCCGCACATGCGGTTGAACGACCCGGCCAGCGCGCCGAGCTCGTCGCGGTTGGGAACGAACGCCCGCTGCTCGTAATCGCCACGCCCCACCGCCTCGGCGGCGGCGTTGAGTTCCAGCACCGGCAGCACAATGCTGCGGACCACGAGGTAGGTGACCCCCAGGAGCGCGGCGCCGATGAAGAGCGCGAGCATCGAGAGCCGCCGCTGGAGGAAGTCCATCTCCTGCTCGATGACCTCGACCGCGGCCGCGGCGCGGACGGTGGCGGCGGGTCCGCCGGCGGGGCCCCCGGGGGGGTCGTGCCGCATCGCCAGATAGACGTACGGCTCGCCGACCGACGCGCTCGTCCGCCGCTCGACCCCCACCCCGTTGCGTAGCGCCTGCTGCACCTCGCGCCGCTTCGCGTGGTTCTCCATCTCGCGGACCGCTGCGACATTGGGTTGGGCGGAGTCGGCCAGCACGCGGCCGTCGGGGTCGATGAGCGTCAGCCGGTAGCCGGAATCCTCGCCCAGGCGGATCAGCTCCTGCTGCAGGTTCTCGTTCGGCTCCTCCCGCAGTCGGTCGCCGTACGCGCGGTGCATCAGCACGGCGATCGCCTTGAGCTGCCGCTCCGCTTGGTCGTAGGCGCGGTCTTCCGACCAGTTGAGCATCCCGCGCAGCAGCAAGTAGGCGGCCAATAAGTTGACCACCGCGAAGGCGAGGAACAGTTTCCAGAACAGGCGTGACCGCAGCATGCGGCTAGCGTAGGGGTGCGGACCTCAGGTTGTCGAGGGTCCGGCCCGCGGTGGACTCACCGGTTGAGCGAGGGCAACGCCTGCGGCGCGTTCAGGCCGGTCGGCTGGAACAGCAGGTCGAACTCGGCCTCGGCGCGGCTCTTCTTGGCCGGCTGCTCGCTCTGCGGCAACGGCTTCGGCAGTGGTGTGGGCGCCTCGGGCGCGACCCGCCGCGGCGTGGGCGACGTTGCCGGAGGGTTGGCCTTCAGTACAGGAGCCGAGGTGTCGGGCGTGGCGGGTCGCGTGGCCGCCCGCGGGGCGTTGTCGCTGCTCGGGGCGGCGGCCGGCTGGCGGACGGGACGCGTCACGACCTTCGGCCGCACGGTCGCGGGCGGCTGAACGGTTGTCGGTTGCACAGCTACCGGTTGCTCGATGGCGGGCAGCTCCCTGGCGGTCGGAGCCGCGGCGGTCATTGGCTCGGCGGGCGCCGCGCCGTGCATGGCCGGCTGCTGGCAGGCGTCGCGGTGCTGGTCGTAGACGCCGCGGCTGACGGCCGGGGCCCGCCGCGACGCGTAGTTCATCTCGCGGGGCCCGCCGCGGCGGTCTTCGAGGTCGCGGGCGTCCTGGTACGCCTTGCCGGGCCAGCCCCCTTCGGTCAGGAACACGCCGTCGAACTCGAGCAGCGTCCCCTTCACGAAGTGCATGTTCTTGATCGACACCGCGTACTCGGTGACCGTGCGGTGGTAGCGCGACTCGGCCTCGGCCAGCCGCCGCTGCGCGTCGAGCAGCAGGTTGAGCGGCGCCTTGTCCGATTCAAACGCCGCGCTGACCGCGTCGAGCTGGTTGCGCGACGCCACCAGGCGGTTGTAGCTGGTCTGCGAGACCCGCAGCGCGCGGTCGACGTCGGCCACGGCGTTGGCGGCCTGGTGCACGATCTCCTGCTGCTGATCGCAGAGCATTGCCCGCTCGCGGGCGAGCAGCAGCTCGGCATTGCGGACGGCGGAGTGGGCCTGGCGGTAGCCGATTGGGATGTCGAGCTCGAGGCCGAGCTGCCACTCCTGGAAGTCGCCCGTGCCGAGGTCCTCGAACGCGTTGTCGAAGCGGTCGTCGGGCGAGGGCCCGTTGTCGAGCAGGTGGTCGCCGAAGCCGCGCCAGCGGTAGCGTCCGACGGCGTCGAGCCGCGGCAGCAGGTGGTTCTTGCTGGCGATCAGCTCGAGCTCGCGGCGACGGATGCCCCACTTCTGACGGCGGAGCTCCGCGCGGCGGTCGATAGCCTCGAGCATCACCTGGTCCCAATCGAATACGACCTCGGCGACAATCGGCTCCTGCGCGGGACGCAGCAGCGTGCCGTCGGAGGCGGGCAGGTTCATCAGCCGCCGCAGCCGCCGCTCGGCGACATACACGCCGCCGTTGCCGCGGAACGTGCCGGCCGCGCTGCCGTTGTTGGTGCGGGTGCCGTCGAACAGCCGCCCGCTGAGGGCGTTTTCTACCTCTTCCTGGAAGCGGTAGTACTGCTCGCGGGCCTGGGCTTCTTTTTCTGCCTCGCCGCCGCGGCGGCCGGTCTCGTAGAGCGCCTGGACGCGGCGCCAGGTGTCGAGCGCGGAGTCGCGGGCGGCGATCTTGGCGTCGAGGTCGCGGTAGGCGAAGTACAGATCCCAGTAGGCGTTCTCGAGGTTGCTGACGAGGTCGCGGACGGCGATCTCAAACTCGGTGAGCTGCACGTCGGTCTTGAGCCGCGCGATCAGCACGCCGTTGTAGACGCCGGGCGTGCGGGTCGGGCCGGCGATGCGGTTGTACTCGGCGCCGCCCCCCTGCATCAGCGGGTGGCGGAACTCGCCCTCGACCTTCACGGTGTAGGCGCTCATGAACTGGTTGCCGGGCAGGGGCTGGCCGTACCGCAACGGGTTGGTGTCGACGCTGCTGTCGTACTCGATGACCTGCCGGGCGGCGAGCTCCGTGCCCGCTACCGAGCGCTTGGAGAGCTGCATCTGGTGGACGGCCGCGTCCTGGGTAAAGGTCTGCGTGCCGCCGCCGAAGAACTGGTTGTTGAGGGCCCGGTCGTTGTTCTCGAAGAACAGGCTGGTGGTGAACTGGGCGTCGAAGGCGCTGAGCGCGGCCTCGATGCCGCCGGATGGGTCGGTCTCTTGGATCGCCGGGTCGTAGACCGTCTGGGTCGACTGGGGCGAGCGGACGACCGAGCCGCCGAGGTCGCGCAGCACGGTGGACTGCGCCAGGCCCATCTGGATGACCTCTTCCAGGAGGATGTCGCGGTAGCTGGCGGCCTGCTGATCGGACAGCGTCCGCGGGGGCAGGGTGCCGAGACCCGCGTCGCACCCCTCGAGCGAGCACTGGCTGACCGCCGGGTAGTCGATGTCGGCGGCCGCCGTGGCGTAGTAGTCGCCCGCGACGCAGTCGCCGCACGACTTGAACGCCGCCTGCTTGGTGCGGCACCCGCCCGCCAGCAACGAGGCCGCCAGCAGCAGCCGCAGCGCGGTGTGTCGTGTTGGACGGGTGGTCGCCACGCTCGGTCCTGGGGCAAGGTGTCTGGTCTCGGAGCGGGCGCGAATGCTAGCGGCGGCGCGACGCCGGCGCAGCAACGAGAACCTGCTCTCGTCTGGCTCATCGACCACCGGCGGCCGGAACAATGAGACTAATCGTTAGATTCTGCCAAGCCGTGTGGCCTTTCCCTGCAGGCACGACCCGCGCCAGCGTTGCATTGTGAAACACGCCCGCTTGAAGGCCGCTTAGGGGCGTGTTTGTTTGCGGGCGGTTTTGGGGGCCGTCGGTATACTTAAGGCTCGATGGCCACTACCCCCGCCAGCCGCAGCACGACCCCCGGCAGCGCCCCGCCTGGCAGCGCCGCGGCGCCGCGCGCCGCCGAGGACTTCTGGGGGGACTTTGCCGCCGAGCTGGCGTCGCTGACAGAGCTAGCACGCGCGGGCGATTCGTCCGAGGGCTTCTACCAAGAGGCGCTCCGCCGCACGGTCACCGCGCTCGCCGCGGCCGGCGGGGCGGTCTGGACCCCACAGTCGGGTGGGCGGATGCGGCGGGTCTGTGTGATCTCGCCGAACGACTCCAACGCAGCGAACCCCGACCCCAAGTACCGCCTGCGGCACGAGCTGCTGCTGGCCGCGGTCGCCGAATCTGGCGAGCCCAAGATCCTGGCCGCCAACACCGAGTCGGACCTCGCCGCCGACGCCAACCACACACCCTACACGCTGGTCGTGACGCCGGTGGCGTCGCGGGAGCGTGTCGCCGCGCTCATCGAGCTCCGGATGCAGCCCGGCGGGTCGCCCGCCGTGTACCGCGGCGCCGAGCGACTGCTGGCCGCGGTCGCCGAGGTCGCGGCCGAGCACCACGCCTACGCCGACCTCGCCAGGCTCGACGGCGTCTGCGCCGACCAGCAGCGGCTGCTGACCCTCGCCGAACGCGTCCACGCCACGCTGTCGCTGGACCAGACCGCCGCCACCATCGCCAACGAGGCCCGCGCCGCTATCGGCTGCGGCCGGGTCAGCGTGCTCGAGCTGCGGGGCCGCTCTTGCCGGCTGCTGGCGGTCAGCGGCGTCGAGCAGGCCGACCGCCGCTCGCGCACCGTCCGCGGCCTTCAGGAGGTCGCCGCGATCAGCTGCCGATTGGGCGACCCGCTCTACCTAGCGGACGACGCATTGGCCGACGAGCACGACGAAACGCTGCCTCAGGCGTCCGACGCGCTGCACGCCTACGCCGACGAGTCCAACTCGCGGCAGATCGCCGTAACGCCGCTTGTTCGCCGGGCCGACGACGACTCACAGTTCGAAGACTTGATCATCGGCGCCCTGGTCGCCGAGAGCTTCGCGGCCGGCGACACGCCGCTCGCCCGCGACCGCGTCGCGGAGGTCGCCCGCGTCTGCGGCGCGGCGCTCGGCAACTCCCTCGAACACGACGCGACGCCGCTTGTCGGGCTGACCCGCCCGCTGCGGGGGCTGACGCGGCCCGGCACGCTCGCGAAGCTCGCGGCCGTTGCGGCTGTGCTGGTGGCGACTGTTCTGGCTCTGGTTCTGATCCCGGCCGAGCTTCGCATCGACGCCCGCGGCGAGCTGCAGCCGGTGAACCAGCGGAACGTGTTCGCGCCCGACAACGCGGTGGTGCAGCGGGTGCTGGTGTCCCACGGCCAGCAAGTCAAAGAGGGCGACCTCTTGCTGGAGCTCCGCGACGCAAATCTAGAGCTCGAACTACGGCAGCTCGACGGTGAGCGTCAGACCGCCCAGCGGCAGCTCGACGCCGTCCGCGCGACCCGCGCCAGCCTCGACGCCCGCCAGTCCGACCGCGCCCAAACCTACCGGCTGTCGGCCGAGGAGCAGCAGCTCAAGCAACGCCTGACGAGCCTCGACGAGCAGCAGAGGCTGCTGCTGGTGCGTCAGCAGGCGCTTGCGGTCACCAGCCCGGTGAGCGGCATGATAGTAACGTGGGCACTCGACGAAACACTCAACGGCCGCCCCGTCGAGCGTGGCCAGAACCTGATGAGCGTCGCCGACACGGCCGGCCCTTGGCGGGTCGAGCTGCGGCTGCCGGACGACCGGATTGGCTACCTTGTCGATGCTCAAGCAGAAGATGACGGGGCGCCGCTGCAGGTCGAGTACCGACTCGGCAGCCAAGAAGAAGGCTTCCTGCGCGGCGAGGTGACCCAGATTGCCGGCCGCGCCGACGACCAGCCAGCCGCCGCCGAAGCCGACGGCCCACGCGTGATCGAGGTCCGCGTCGCGCCGCAGCCGGGCGACCTCTCGCACGACGACCCCGAGGTGCGGCCCGGAGCCTCGGTGCGGGCGCGGGTGCTGTGCGGCGAGCGTCCGCTCGGCTACGTGCTGGCCCACGACCTGATCAACGCAGTCCGCGTGTGGTGGGAGTTCTGATATGTTCCGCAACAAGCTTTTCGCCGCCGTACTGCTAATGCTCTTCAGTGGCGCAGCCATCGCTGCCGCCGACGGAGTGAAGGTCGACGCGGTCGTGCTGCGGCTGCTGCACGAGGCCGACGCCCCCGCGCAGCGGTCCGGCGTGCTGACCAAGATCCACGCCCGCGAGGGGGACGCCGTCAGCAAGGGCGACCTGCTGGCCGAGCTCGACCAGCGCGAGGCAGAGCTCGCCGAGCAGGCGGCGCGCGTCGAGTGGGAGATCGCCCAGCGCCGCGCCGAGAACGACGTGCAGGTCCGCTACGCGTCGAAGGCCAACGAGGTCGCCGCGGCCGAGCTGCGGCGGAGCGAGGAGTCGATCGTCAGCTTCCCGAAGAGCATCTCCCGCTCGCAGATCGATGTCGAGCGGCTTGAGGTCGAGAAGACCGCGCTGGAGCGTGAGCAGGCCGAGCAGGACCAGCGGCTGTTGGCGATGGAGGTCGAGGTGAAGAAGTCCGCGGTCAGCGCGGCGCGGCTCGAACGCCGGCTGCGGCAGATCGTCGCGCCGATTGACGGCGTCGTGGTCGAGGCGCCCGCCCGGCTGGGCGAGTGGCTCGAGCCGGGCGAGCTCGCCTTCCGGCTGGTCGGCATCGACCGGCTCAAGGCCGAGGGCTTCATCGCCGCCGCCGACGTGGCGCGCGTCACGCCGGGCGCCGAGGCGCTCGTCAGACTCTCCGCGGACGGCGACTCCGCGCTGATGGGCCGCGTGGTATTCGTCAGCCCCGAGGTCGACCCCATCAACAACCAGGTCCGCGTCTGGGCCGAGGTCGAGAACAAGAACCGCCTGCTGCGTCCTGGCCAGCACGCCGAGATGACCATTCAAGTGAGCGACTCCGAGTAACCGTCCCGCGGCCAGTGAACGATGTCACCCTCCACCAACAATCGACCGCTGCTGTTGCGTGCCCGGCCAGATGTGGTCGCGGCGGCGGTGCGGGTGGCGGGTTTGCCGCGGTGGGTGGTGACCGACCCGGTGACGCTCGAGCACTACGACCTCAGTGACCAGGAGTACACGCTGCTCGGCGCGCTCCGCGAGGGCGTGAGCCTGCGCGACCTGCAGCGGGTGTTCGAAACCCGTTTCGCGCCACGGCGGATCACGCTCGAACAGGTGTGGGAGTTTGTCAGCCGGCTGCACCGCGCCGGGCTGGCGGTCTCGACCGCCGCGGGGCAGGGCGGTCGCCTGGTCGAACGCCGCGACGACCGCGTCCGCACCGAACGGCTCTGGTCGTGGACGCAGCTGCTCGCGATCCGCCTGCCGGGGCTGCGGGCCGATGGCTTCATTACCTCACTCTATGGCGTCGTGCGGTGGGCGTTCTCGCCGCCGGCGTTGCTCTTGGCGATCGGTCTGGTCTTGTGGGCCGCGACGATCGCGGTGACCGACTACGCGGCGTTCGTCGCCGGCATGCCGGCGGTCGCCGAGCTGGCCCGGCCAGGCAATGTCGCCGCGCTGATGCTGGCCGCGGTCGGTGTGAAGGTCCTGCACGAACTGGGCCACGCGCTCGCCTGCAAACACTTCGGCGGCCGGGTCCACGAGCTCGGCGTGCTGCTCCTCGCCTTCACGCCGGCGATGTACTGCGATGTGTCCGACCTGTGGCGGCTGCCGAGCAAACGCCAGCGGATGCTGGTCACGGCGGCGGGCATCGTGACCGAGGTGATGCTGGCTTCGCTGGCCGCGATCGTGTGGCGGTACACGGACGCCGGACTTGTTCACACCGCCGCGCTGAACGTGATGATCGTCTGCACGGTCGGCACGCTGCTGATCAACGCCAACCCGCTGCTGCGGTACGACGGCTACTACCTGCTGTCCGACTTTACGGAGACGCCCAACCTGTGGCAGCGCTCGCGCGACGCGGTGGCCGCCCTGTGGGGCGACTGGCTGCGGCGCCACGATGTACCGCGCCCGCCGATCCGCCCCTGGTGGCTGCCGGTTTACGGGCTGGCGTCCCAGGTCTACCTCGTACTAGTGCTGCTCGGCATCGTGTGGGCGCTGACCGTCGCGCTGCACTCGTACCGCCTGCAGAACCTCGCCTACGCGATTGGAGTGGTCGCGGCGGCCGCTTCGCTGTCGGCGCCGCTGCGGTCGGCCTGGCGTACCGGGCGGGACCCGATCGCCCGCCGGCGGCTGCGCCGCGGCCGGGCCGGACTGACAGTAGTGATTGTCGCCGCGATTGCCGCGGCGCTGTGGTTCGTGCCGATTGGATTCAACGCCGAAGGCCAGGCGACCGTTGCGTTGAGCGATCCGGCGGTAGTGGTGACGACCACGCCGGGCCGCATTGTGTCGGCCGTGGCTGCTGGCCAGCGGGTCGAGGCCGGGGACCAGATCGCCCGGCTCGAGAACCCCGAGCTCACCGCGGAGCTGGCGGCGCTGGGCGGCCGTCTCGCGGAGGAGAGGCTGCGGCTGAAGCAACTCGGCGCCCTGCGGGCCCACGACCGCCAGGCGAGCGACCAGCTGCCGGCCGCTGCCTCGCGGGTGGAAGACCTTGAGCATCAGCTTACGCAGCTCGAACAAGAAGCAGAGCGGCTCGTGCTCCGCAGCCCGCGGGCGGGCGTGGTGGTGAGCAGCGAGCGGCGTGACGCCGATCGCGACCGCACCACGCTAGCGCGGTGGTCGGGCACCCCACTCAGCCCCAGCAACCGCGGCGCCTGGCTCGAAGTCGGTGCGTCGGTCTGCTGCGTCGGCGAGCCCGCTAGCAGTCAGGCCGAGGTCCTGCTCACCGAGGACGACATCGAACGCGTCGCGATCGGCCAGCCCGTTGAGATCGCGTGGCGGCAAACGCCCGGCGTGGTGGCCCACGGCCGGGTGGTGGCGGTGTCGCGTCGCGCGGCGCCGCTTGGCTCGCGAGGCGCGTCGCCGACGACCGACAACGGGCCGCGTTACCAGGTGCGGGTCGAGCTGGCCGACCCGCCCGCCGGCCTGCGTGTCGGCGGCCAGGGCCGCGTGAAGATCGACACCGGCGCGACCACGCTCGGCAACCTAGCCGTGACGCGGCTGCGTCAGCTGTTCCGGCTGCCGTGAGCCGCCGCTAAGGCAAGATCGCGATAATGCCGACCGCCGTGCCCGCCTCGACCGCGGCGGCGTCCAACCGGCACGGCCACCAGTGCTTGCGGTACGGGTTGCAGTTGCCGGGACGGTAGTGGCCCAGCGTGTAGACGCACTCCCGGGGGCAGTCGGCGGCCATCAGGTACGGCAGGGCCGGGATAGTCCCGAAGAAGTGCGCCGCGCTGACCACCGGCTGCAGGCAGCGGCCGCAGGTGTAGCCGTACCGCTCGGCGTTGATCTCCTCGAAGTACAGCGGGTTGTGGCGGCTGGCCGAGGCGGTCCAGTGGTAGGACATCACCGGCCAGGTCCGCTGCAGCACCACGCCCGCGGGAATGCCCTCGCGGGCGAGCCGCAGGGCGCCGTAGTTCGGGGGGAGCTTGCCGCTGGGCGCCCCGATTTCGACGCCGAGCGTCTGGACCGGCTTCAGCTCGACGTTCAGCTGCGCCGGGCGGTCCGACGGGCTCGCTGTGGCGATCGGCTCTGCCGCCAGCTGCGAGTTGCCGCAGTTTGCTGCCACGCAGGCCAGGGCCAGGCAAAGGGTGGGCAGCACACGCATGGAGGTTCCTCGCTCGGAATCTAGGGATCAGACGGTCCTCCTTCTGCTTCGGCGCCACCGGGCCCCAGAATCCACCCATCCGTCAGGACCGGTCCCCGAAAAGGGGAGAAAAGCCCGAAAAGTTTGACAGTTTTACCGAGTCGTCATGATAATGAACGCTCTGGCGAGAAGGGGTTAGACAGCATCGCCGGGCCGGCTCCCACGGCCCGAGTTCTGTCGACGGCTCGCCGTTTTCGTCAGACGGACAGGAGCCGTTCTGGTCCACGTAAGGACGGCACTGACTGTGACTTGCGCCGATCGCCAAGGGGCGGCTGGCCGGCGCTGAACCGGATACGCTACTCGATGGGCTCGACCTCCTGGATTGCGCGCGTGGTGCGGTTTGCCCAGTCGCTGCGCGCCGATCTCTGGAGCGACCCGTCCCAGCCCCGGCTCCGCTGGGCCCACGCCCCCCAGCTGAGGCCCGACGAGCTGTCGGTCCGCCGGCTCGAGCCCCGCCGCGTGCTGACCGCCAGCATCCAGGCGCTGGCGGTCCCCGCCGAGGCGGTCGAGGGCGACACGGTCGAGGTCAGCGCCGACGCGACCGGCGGCGCCCTGAAGTTCGACTGGACCGTTACCCGCGACTCGAACGTCATCGCCGAGGCCGACACTCGGGACTTCTCGTTCCAGCCGACCGACGACGGCGAGTACAAGGTCGCCCTGCGGGTCAACGACGCTTCGGACTTTTCTTCCGACTACGCCGAGGCGACCCTCACGGTCACCAACGCCCGGCCCCAGATCTCGCAGCTCCACGCGACCCCGATCGTCGAGGGCGAGGTCACGGTGCTGACCGGCGTGCTCTCCGACCCGGGCGCCGACGACACCCACACGCTGGAGATCAACTGGGGCGACCCGAAGGACCCCAACAACCTCCAGACGATCGACCTCACCACCCCGCCGGCCGGGGTCACGTACAACGACGCCACCGGCGAGTTCCGCGTCGAGCACAAGTACCTCGACAACGACGCCCCCGGTTCCGACCCGGACCGGTTCCGCATCAACGTGCTGGCCCGCGACGACGACGGCGGCGAGTTTCGCGCGCTGACCGCCGGCTGGGTCCGCAACGCCGCGCCGACCGTGACCGGGCTGTCGGCGACCAGCATCGACGAGAACGGCGTCACAGCACTGACCGGCGTGCTGCAGGACCCCGGCAAACTCGACACGCACACGCTGGAGATTAACTGGGGCGACCCGCTCTCGCCGGGTGACTCGCAGTCGATCGACCTCACCAACCCGCCGGCCGGCGTGACGTACAACGCCGAGACCGGCGAGTTCGCCATCACCCACCAGTACCTCGACGACAACTCATTCGCGACGCCGGTCGACCTCTACACGATCGGCGTCACCGCGACCGACGACGAAGGCGCCTCCGGCTACGCCGAGACCACCGTGCAGGTCAGCAACGTTGCGCCGAAGGTCGAGAGCCTCTCGGCGACCAGCATCCAGGAGAATGGCGTCACCACGCTCAGCGGCCGGATCATCGAGCCCGGCACGCAGGACCTGCTGCGGATGGTCATCACCTGGGGCGACCCGGGCTCGCCCGACCAACTGCAGTACGTGCGGTTCGACGCGCCGCCGGCCGACTTCCAGTACGACCCGTCGACCGGCCAGTTCTCGCTGACCCACCAGTACCTGGACGACCCCGCCGGCACGCCCGACACGTACGAGATCCGCGTCAACGTGCTCGACGACGACGGCGGCGTGGGCCAGGCGACCACCACGGTCAACGTCAGCAACGCTCCCCCTGAGCTGGCCGACGTCGACGCCAACGACATCAACGAGAACGGCGTCACGACGCTGACCGGCCGCATCGTCGACGCCGGCTCGCTCGACACGTTCACACTCACGGTCAACTGGGAGGACGGCGCGGTCGAGGAGTTTACGACCGACCCCAATGGCGTCGGCATCAACCTGCTCGACCCGCCCGAGGGCGTCGCCTACGACCCGGCGACCCGGGCCTTCTCGATCACCCACCAGTACCTCGACGACAACCCGACCGGCACGCCCAGCGACGCCTACACCATCCGCCTGACGCTTGTCGACGACGACGCCGACATGGCGGTCGACGCCAAGACGATCCAGGTCTCGAACGTCGCGCCGGTGATCACCAAGCCCGAACCGTTCCAGATCAACGAGGGCCAGTCGCTGCTGATCGGCGCCGAGGCAACGCCCGGCGCGCTGACGATCCCGGGCATCGTGTTCGAGGACGCCGGCACGCTCGACACGCACACCGCCACCGTCAACTGGGGCGACGGCCACCCCGACGAAGACCTCCTGGTGCTGCAG
The DNA here is from genome assembly GCF_007859935.1 of Posidoniimonas polymericola. NCBI lineage: Bacteria > Pseudomonadati > Planctomycetota > Planctomycetia > Pirellulales > Lacipirellulaceae > Posidoniimonas > Posidoniimonas polymericola. The sequence continues at coordinate 75,022 of NZ_SJPO01000003.1, forward strand.
AACATCGGCTCGGAGGTGCGGACCAGCGTGCTGGTCGGCGACCACACATTCGCCGACAACGGCGAGTACACCGTGAGGATCACCGTCACCGACGACGACGGCGGCCAGGCGGTCGAGTCGTTCCTGGTGACCGTATTGAATGTCGACCCCGAGCTGACCGGCTTGTATCCCTTCGAAGTCGACGAGGGCGCCGAGGTCACGCTGGCCGGATTGGGCGTTGGGCTGACCGACCCGGGCTTCGACAACCCGCTCAACACGGGCGACCCGGCCAACGGCGGCGAGCTGCAGGAGACCTTCGTCGGCGTGCAGGTCGACTGGGGCGACGGCTCCACGCCGGACACGCTGAGCGTGGTCGATCGGGTGAGCGGCGTTCCGGGCGCGCCGACCACGGCCGGCTTCTCGCACGACACGCACTACTACGCCGATAACGGCCTGTACACGGTTACCCTGACCGTGGGCGACGACGACGGCGGCGCGGTGCAGCGGACGTTCCAAATCACCGTCAACAACGTCGCGCCGACGCTCACCCTGACCGATGAGATGTTCGTCATCAACGAGGGCCAGACGCTGTTTGTCCCCGGCCTGGGCGCGTTCTCCGACCCCGGCGCGGCCAACCCGCTGAACCCGGGCGGAGCCACCGAGGAGATCTTCCACTACACCATCGCCTGGGGCGACGAGGAGGGCGACGACGAAGGCGACGAGCACCAGAGCCCGGTCACGTTTGTCGACGGCGGCGCCGGGGTCGGCACAAGCGGCACGCTGGCCAACAGCCATTTCTACGCCGACAACGACATCGACAGCCGCTACACGATCACGGTCACCCTCTACGACGACGACGGCGGCTACGCCGAGCAGAGCTTCGAGATCACCGTCAACAACGTGAACCCGACGATCGAGCCGCTGAACCCAAGCGAACTGATCGACGACGAGTACATGCCCGGCATCCTGGTCGACGCCGAGAACCTGGACGGCGACGGCGTCACGGTGATGGCGATCCGCTTCAGCGACCCGGGCGCCGACACCTACGAGGTGTGGATCGACTGGGGCGACAAGCTCGGCGAGCCCGACACCGACGCCCGCTTTGTCAAGGCGACCCCGATCAACTGGATGGAATCGGAGGACGGCGTCACGCTGTTGTTCTCCTACACCTACACCGGCCCGCCCGACCCGCTCGACCCCGCGGCGCCGATCGCGATCACCGCGATCGTGCTCGACGACGACTACACCACCGCCAACGACGGCAAGCTGGTCGTGGCGGCCGAGTCGGTGTTCCTGGTCGAGCCGGGCCGTAGCGAACCCGGCGTCGCACTGATCAGCAACCCCGGCATCGACTCCGGCGCCGCCGCGATCGATACCCGGCCGGCGGTCGAGATGCTCGTGTTCCCCCAGCTCGAAGAGTTCGTCGAACCGCCCGCGGTTCAGGCGGGCGTCGACCTCAGCCAGCAGGGGCAGGACCTGCAGTCCAGCGGAGGCGACCAGGCCGCGACCAGCGAACGCGTCTGGGTGCTGCGGAGGGTGCTGCCCAACGGCGAGCCGGGCGAGCCGCTGCAGCTTAAGCCCGACGCGATGGACCGGCTGCCGGAGCTGTTCGATCGCCTGCCGGACGGCCACTACCAGATCCTGGTGATCCGCACCGAGAGCAACACCGAGCGGCTGGTGATGGACTTCGTGATCCGCGGCGGCCGGCCGATCGACGTCTCGGACGACTCGGACGGCGCCCGCGACCGCCCGCCGACCGAGGACCAGGAAGCGCAGCCCGAGAACCCGCCGGCCGAGCCGCTGCCGGTTGAGAACCGTGAGCAGCCGGAAGGACTCCCGGCGCCGGTCGAGGCGAACGGCCAGGCCAAGCCGGTCGCGGCCGCTGCGCTCGGAGTCGATCAACCGGACGAGCGGCGCCCAGACGACGCGATCTTGGCGGCGGGCGCCGTGATGGCGGTCGCCGTCACCCGGCCCGAGGGGGACTGGCGCCGCAAGGTAGAGCACACTCTTGAGCGGGCCAACGACCACGACTGGCGGATGCTCAACCTGCTCCGCCGCCGGCCCCGGTAACCAACAACCCAGCCCCCGACACCAACCCCGAAACCCAGCCACCAGAGCCCCGAACACACTTCTCCGGCGGTCCTTACCACCCGCACCAAGGCCGCGGCGCCAGCCGCAAGGAAGCCTCACTTCATGCAACGCTGCCACGCCTGCCAACACGAACTCGACCAGCCGCAGATCGACGCCGGCCGCTGCGCGGCGTGCGGCGCCGCGGTCCCCGCGTCGCTGCGGGTGCGGCCGCCGCAGGACGATCCGCAGGCGACCGTCGACTCCGCCGAGTCGTTCGAGCTGATCGTTGACGACCAGGACGCTCCCGCGGACGACGACGCGCAGAAGACAATCGACCTCAGTTCTTCGGACACCCACCCCACGGTGAACATCCGGCCGAAGAACCCAACTATCGCCGACCGTGGGGACGCCACGGTTGAATTCGACTCGCTGTCGTTGGACGCGGGACCGGCGTCGAACCCCACCGTGCAAGGGACCCCCGGCGGGGGGGCAGGCGAGGGCGCCACGGTCGAGGGCGCCGGCGGCAGGTCGACCCACCCGATGCACGGCGACTTCACGATCGACTTCGGCGGCGAAGACCCCGACCTCAGCGCCCACATGAGCAGCGAGTGGGGCCTGTCCGTAGCGCCGGGCTTCAAGCAAAACCAGACGCTCCGCCAGAGCGGCACGGTCAACGAGTTCATCTCCAAGAACACCCGCAGCACGTTGCAGGTCAAGAACCGCTCGCTGCGGCTGAAGGTGGACGAGTCCGAGGGCGAGATGACGCCGCTCGTCCCCGGCGAGGTTCCCGACTACGAGCTGCTCGACATGATCGGGCAGGGCGGCATGGGCGTGGTGTACGCCGCGACCCAGTCTTCGATCGCCCGCACCGTGGCGGTCAAGATGTTCAAGCCGGGCGCGAAGGTCACCAACGAGCAACGCGACAAGTTCATCTCTGAGGCGGTGGTCACCGGCGAGCTGGACCACCCGAACATCGTGCCCATCTACGACATGGGCGCGAGCGAAGAGGGGGCGCTCTTCTACTCGATGAAGCGGGTGAAGGGCACGCCGTGGGACGACGTGCTCACCAAGCGGTCGCTCGACGAGAACCTTAACATCCTGATGCGTGTCGCCGATGCGGTGGCGTTCGCCCACGCCGGCGGCGTGGTGCACCGCGACCTGAAACCCGAGAACGTGATGCTCGGCGACTACGGCGAGGTGCTGGTTATGGACTGGGGCCTGGCCCGAGTCACCAAGGCGTTCCGCAACGCGAGCGCCATCTACCAGGCCGACAGCCTCGGCGGCACGCCCGCCTACATGGCGCCCGAGATGGCCCGCGGCCCGATCGAAAACATCGACCCGCGGAGCGACGTCTACCTGCTGGGCGCGATCCTGTACGAGATCATCACCGGCCGCGCGCCGCACTCCGGCCGCGACGTCATGCAGTGCCTGATGGCGGCCGCCAACAACAAGATCGACGACATCGAGCAGACCGGCGAGCTGGTCGACATCGCCATGCAGGCGATGCAGACCCGCCCGGAGGACCGCTACCAGACCGTCAAGGACCTGCAGGCGGCGATCCAGCAGTACCAGTCGCACTCCGAGAGCCTGCTGCTGACCGACAACGCCCGCCAGCACCTCGAGCAGGCGCACGAGTCCAGCGACTACCAGTACTACGCCCGGGCGCTGTACGGCTTCCAGGAGGCGATCACCCTCTGGCCCGAGAACGACAAGGCGGTCGACTTCCTGGAGCGGACCCGGCTGGACTACGCCGGCGCGGCGCTCGCCAGCGAAGACTTCGACCTGGGCGTCTCGCTGTTGTCGGGCGACACGCCGGAGCAGGAGAAGCTGCTGCTCGCGCTCGAGCGGGGCAAGCTCGAACGCGACGCCCGCCAGCGGAGGCTGACGTTCTTCAAGCGGCTCGCTGCCGCGGCGCTGGTTGCGATCTTGCTGGGCGGCACGTTCTTCACGGTTGCGCTGCGTAGGGAACGCAACGAAGCGGTTACCCAGCGTGCTCGCGCGGAAGAGAAGAAGCAAGAGGCCGAAGCGGCCAAGGTTGTTGCTGACGAGAAGCGAGCCGAGGCCGTGACCGCGAAGGAAGCGGAGGCCAAGCAGCGCGAGGAAGCAGAGCGGGCTAGGGCCGACGCCGAACGGTCTGCCGAAGCCGAACGCCTCGCCGCGGAGGAGGCCCGCGTGCAGCGAGCAGCCGCGGAGCAAGCTCAAAAACTGGAAGAAGCCGCCAAGATCGCCGAAGAGTACGAGGCCTATGTCGCCCGCATCGGCCTGGCCGCCTCGAAGATCGACGAGAACGCGTTCGACAGCGCCCGCGAGATCCTCGCCGAGTGCCCCCCGACGCTCCGCAACTGGGAGTGGGGGCGGCTGAACTACTTGTGCGGCTTGAGCCCACGGCATTTTGATTCCACCGGCCCGGTGGAGGCCGTGGCCTACTCGCCCGACGGGCGGCTGATCGCGTCGGGCGACTGGGGCGGGCGGCTGATCGTCCGCGACGCGGCGTCCGGCGAGGAGCAGCTGTCTGAGCGCCTCGCCCAGTACGTGCACTCCGTAGCGTTCTCCCCCGATGGCAAGCAGCTCGCCGCCGGGTGCAGCGACGGCGTCATCCATCTGCTGGACGTCAGCAGCGGCAAGCGGCAACGAACGCTCCGCGGCTCGGAGCAGGGCGTGCTGAGCGTGCGGTTCTCGCCCGACGGCGGCCGGCTGGTCACCGCGGGCTACGACAGCCGCGTCCGGCTGTGGGACCTGAACAACGGCGCCAAACTCCAAGAGCTGCAGGACCACAGCTGGTGGGTCTGGTCGGCCGGCTTCTCGCCCGACGCCTCGCAGCTGGTCACCGCCAGCCAGGACGGCAAGTCGATTGTCTATCAATGGGACGGCGCCAAGTACGCCGTGCTGACCGTGTTTGATCAGCACGAGGGCCCGGTATACGCGGCGGCGTTCTCTCCCGATGGTCAGCGGGTCGCGACCGCCGGCTACGACAACTCGGTTTGCCTGTGGTCGCCCGCGGCCGTGCAGGCGGCCGACCTCGCCAGCCGCGTCGACGGCGACGCCCCGCAGGCCGAGGTCGACTTCACCCGCCTGACCGGCCACCGCGGCCCGGTCCGCGGCGTGGTGTTCTCGGCCGACGGCCGCACGCTGCTGTCGGCCAGCTACGACAACTCGCTCCGCCTGTGGGACGCCGACGACCATCACGCGCTCAAGACGCTCCGCGGACACGGCTCGGGCGTGATGACCTGCGCCCTCGCCCCCGGCGGCAAGTGGGCCGCGTCCGGCGGGCAGGACCAGCAGGTGCGGCTGTGGGACATCGACGGTTACGAGGAGTCCCGCATCCTCCGCGGCCGCGTGATGAACGACCACGCCGACGCGGTGCTCAGCGCCCGGTTCTCGCATGATGGCTCGCGGGTGATCACTGCCAGCCGCGACCGCTCGAGCAAGCTGTGGGACTCTGCTAACGGCAAGCTGCTGACCACCTTCCAGGAAGGGCACGAGTACCTCGCCTCCAGCGCGGTGCTGTTCGACGCCGGCCGCCGGATGGCGACCAGCGCCGGCGACAGCTCGGTTCGCGTGTGGGACGTCGGGGCCGGTTCTGAGTTGTTCTCGCTCCGCCCCACCGGCCGCGCGGGGACGCTGGCCGTTTCGACCGACGGCGAGTGGATCGCCACCGGCGGCCCCGACAACCAGGCCCGGCTGTGGCCGGCCATTGACGGCGCCGAGCCGGTCGTGCTGTCGGGCCACGTCGAGGAGGTCACCGCCGCGGCGATCGCGGACGGCGCCTCGCTCGCCGCGACCGGCGACAACCGCGGCGTGATCCGTGTCTGGCGCCGCGACGGCGAAAACTGGCTGCCCGGCCCCGTGCTCAAGGGCCACAGCCGCGCGATCACCGGTTTGTCGTTCGTTGGCGATCGGCTGATTTCCTCTAGCGGCGACAACACCTGCGGCCAGTGGGACGTGACCGCCGGACAGGAGGACCGCCGCCTGGTCCTCAAGCACCCCGACTGGGTCAACTCGCTCGACGTCTCGCCCGACGGCCGGCTGGCAATCACCACCTGCGAGGACGGCCGCGTGCGAGTATGGCGGCTGGGCGACGCCAGCGTTGTCGCCGAGCACCGCGCCGGCGAGTCGACCCGCGGGGCGGCGTACACCCGCGCGGGTTTCTCGCCCGACGGTCGGCTCGCGCTGCTCACCTCGCCCGCCGCCCGCGTGGTTGAGGTCTGGCCGTGGTTGGACGGCCAACCGCGCCCGGCGCTCCGGGCCGGGCAGCAACTCAAGCAACTCTGGGCCGCCGAGTTCGCTGGCGACGCGGGTCGCGTGCTGACCATCGGCGGCAACGACGCCCAGCTGTGGGACGTCGGCGCCCGGCAGCCGATCGTCAGTTTCAGCCCGCACGGCGCGGTGTCGTCGGCGTCGCTGTCGCCGGACGGGCGGCTCGCGGCGACCGGCAGCTGGGACAACTCGGTCAAGCTGTGGAGCACCGAGACCGGCCGCTCGGTCCGCAAGCTTGAGCACGCCCACCAGGGCTATGTCAACAGCGTGATGTTCTCTCCTGTTTCCAACGACCAACTGCTCACCGCCAGCGACGACGGCGCCGCCATCCTGTGGGACCTGTCCGGCGAACAGCCCCAGCGCCGCGTGCTGCGGGGCCACGCCGGCCGCGTGCTGCAGGCGGTCTACTCGTCCGACGGCCGACAGGTGCTGACCGCCGGCGCCGACAAGACCGCCCGGCTCTGGAGCCGTGACGGCGCCGAGGTCAAAGTCTTCCGCGGCCACGACTGGGCCGTGCTGGCCTGCGCCATCAGCCCCGACGGCCGACACGTCGTGACCGGCAGCCAGGACAACACCGCCATCGTGTGGAGCGTCGCTTCCGGCGAGCAGGTCGCCACGCTGTCGGGCCACACCGCGAGCGTCACCTCGGTCGCATTCTCGGCCGACGGCCGCCGGGTGCTGACCGGAAGCCAGGACCGCGCCGCCAAGCTGTGGGACGCCCAATCCGGCAAGGAGATCCTCACCCTCGGCGGCCACACCCGTGAGGTGACCAGCGTCGCATTCTCGCCCGACGGCCGCAGCGCGCTGACCGCCAGCCGCGACGGCGCCGCCATGCTTTGGCTCGCCGAGCCGTGGAACGGCCAGCCGGTCGCCGCCAGCGTCCGGTAGGCGTCCCACTGTGGGTTACGGAAAGCTCGCAGTGCGATGCCCCTGGCAGCGAGACTTTTGTCCCGGCCGAGTTTTGTCCCCTGCGGCGACATCGATTGATAGGGACAAAAGTCGGGCCCGATCGCCAGCTGCGGTTGTCGTAAGGCGCCAATCCAAAACGGCTTAGTCGAACTGTCGTATCGCCGCCCCGCCGACTTTTATCCTCTTCTGCTCGTTCGCGGGGACAAAACTCTCCGAGGGGTCCACCCAACCGGCTAACGCCGAGTTCCTAGAGCCTCTTTATTGGAACGCGCCTGGTGGCTCATATCGACAAGAATCCGGCCAAAGTAGAAATGGCCGCGAAGCCGTTCATGGTTCGGTCCTGGTTAGATGGGACCACAGATCATTCTTGATGGGCAGTAATCTCCGGTGGCCGGTCTCGGACGTCCGTTGGCGTTCCTCTGCCACGTCGGACGCTAAGAGCAGGGTATTCCCGCCGCACGGGGCGCCATGCCCGTGGTCCTGCCATTCGGGTTCCGCTAAAGACTCCCCTTTAATCTCCAGTAACATGGACGTTTGAGACGCTTGCCCCCCCCCCCCCCCAAAGCGGTGGGCCGTAAAATGTCCTCCANTTTCTCTATTTACCTATTTCAGTCTCCTCTCCTAACCCCTAGGATGTAGGTAACCGCAATTTAGTCGCTTAGATGTTCTTCCAGGCGCATGTCATCTTCGGGCTTCATCGAGACACATCAAAGGAAATAGCATGAGGAATCACTTCTTCTTGTGCGTGGGTGGGGCAATCTTTGCTCTGCTCACCTCAACCAGCGCTGACGCCATGCTGAAGGTTGACTTCGGCACGCCTAGTTCGCCAGTTGATACTGCCAACGGCTTTGTCGGCGTCGACCACACTGGGGCATTAGGTCTGAACGGCGGTAGTGTTGGCGGGACCATCGGCCTGACATTTGGGAGTTCGAATCCCCCAGTCAATTCCAGCAATAAGAACGGACCCGACGCGCTCAATCGAGACTTCGTGTCGACCGTTACTGGTTCGAACAGCGCCAATGACTACCTAGAGATCATGCTGTCCGGCGTGAATCCAGGAACCTACAGCTTTACCGGTTACTTCCACCTCACGGACCCGTCAACCGGTGGTTACGCCAACGCCTCCACCGAGGTTCGCTTCTCCGACTCGGTAACCACATCACCAACTCTAGCCGACCTGACGGTCATTCGTTCCGAAGGCAACGAGACTCCCGCTTTCGGTTCGTTCGACTTCTCTACCGTCGGCGGCAATATCAGTTTTCTCGTGGAGCTAACGAATCCGACCAATCGTTCGGTGCTGATCAATGGCTTCACGCTGGCCGCCGTCCCTGAGGTGGGGTCGTTCCTGGTGTGGAGTGGCCTGTTTGGGGTGGGCATGGTCCGCTACCGCGGCAAGCGGAAAGCCTAGCCATTCTTGCTAGGGCCGTCTCGAAGCGCAAAGCAAAACGTATAGCACGAGATTCTACTAAAGAGCATCACGCAGCCGGGCATCGCCCGGCTGCGTTTTTTTGTTGGTCTCTTAAAGATGCCGCAAGCTCTGCCAAAGCGGACTGAGAAGGCCACCTGGCGTTGCTGTTCTCCCTACCATCGGCTCGTCAATCGTTCTGCACATCAGCAAGCGACGGGCCTTGCCGATTACGCCAACGCGCTCCCACCCATTTGCTTGAACGTTAGCTAGAAAAGGAGCACGCAGTGCAAGCAGAGCCAATCTCTTCTTCGTATTCCGGTTGCTTATGTCCCCATGAGCTTCGCGCCGCACCCATAGGAGCTTCGCTGCTTGGCCGGTGTTCGACCAGGGCGACCGATCAGCGATCCAGACGCAATGTGCATGGGCCGCGGAAAATGAATTGAGCAAGCTGCCCGTGTCGGCGAGAGGCGGCGTTACCGTCGGCTTCCGAGATAAGCCACTATCCGACCTGGGCGCCAGACGGGCGGCAGTGGGTGGTCGATGGCAGACCAGTTGGTCTCGAGAACGCGCTGCCGGGCGCTAACTGACGGCTACCTGTTTCTGGTCACGCAATCATGGCCAATCCCCCCGTGTGGAGGTAAAATTGCGATTCCGCACGCGGGTCTGCGGTGCGAGAGCCTGGGATCAGTACTGGGGGGAGACGCGAGAGGAAATGCTGAATCAAGCGACCGACGTAAGCACCGGCAACGCTACTCTCGACGAGATTCTGGGAGGCGGACTGACCGGCAACCGCATCTATCTTCTCGACGGTCATCCCGGCACGGGCAAGACGACCATCGGCATGCAGTTCCTGCTCGACGGGCTGCGCCGCGGCGAGGCCGGGCTGTACGTGTCGCTCTCCGAGACCAAGAACGAGTTGCTGGCGATCGCGGAGTCGCACGGCTGGTCGCTCGAGGGGCTGGAGATCTACGAGCTGGTCGACCCCAGTGGTTCGCTCGACGCCGACTCGCAGTACACGATGTTCCAGCCGTCGGAGGTCGAGCTCGGTGAAACCACCCGCGGGATGCTCCAGGAAGTTGAGCGTCTCAACCCGAAGCGGGTGGTGGTCGACTCGCTGTCCGAGTTGCGTCTGCTCGCGCAGAACGCGCTGCGGTACCGGCGTCAAATCCTGGCGCTGAAGCAGTTCTTTGTCGGCCGCGACTGCACGGCGATCTTCCTCGACGACAAGACCTCGCCGGACAACGACCTGCAGCTGCAGAGCATCGCCCACGGCGTGGTGAGCCTCGACCGGGTGCCGACCGAGTTCGGCAACGAACGGCGGCGGCTGCGGGTTATAAAGTACCGCGGCCGCCGATTCGTCGGGGGCTGGCACGACTTTGACATCGAGCGGGGGGGCGTGCGGATTTTCCCGCGGATCGCCACCGCCACGGACCCGACCCCCGGGGCTCCGCGTGAGCGGTTGGCGAGTGGCAACGATTCGATCGACCGGCTGCTGGGCGAAGGCATCGAGGCCGGCACCAGCACGCTGATGCTGGGTCCGGCCGGCGTGGGCAAGTCGTCCTGCGCCACCCTGTTCGCCCACACGGCGTGCCTGCGGGGGGAGCGGGCGGTCATCTTTGCTTTCGACGAAACCAAGCGGACGCTGATCGCACGATCGGCTGGACTGGGGATGGACCTCGAAAAGCTGGAGGCCGACGGCGCGCTCGAGATCCACCAGGTGAACCCCGGCGACGTCACGCCCGGGCAGTTCGCCGAGATGGTGCGTCAGGCGGTAAGGCCGGTTGAGGGACGCGGCCGGGTGAGCATCGTTATTATCGACAGTCTCAACGGATACCTGAGCTCGATGCCGGAGGAGCGGTTCCTGCAGATTCAGATGCACGAGCTGCTGAACTACCTGGCGAACTTCGGCGTCGCGACGTTCTTGGTGGTCGCCCAGCACGGCATGCTGGGCTCGGGGATGCAGACTCCGGTCGACGCCAGCTACCTGGCGGACACCGTGATTCTGTTCCGGTACTTCGAGGCGGCCGGCGAGATCCGCCAGGCGGTGTCGGTCGTGAAGAAGCGGGACGGCCACCACGAACGCAGCATCCGCGAGCTCCGGATGGCGGACGGAAATATCCTCGTCGGCCAGCCCCTGGCGGAGTTCCACGGGATCCTGGCGGGCATGCCCACCTTCACCGGCAACCCGAAAAACCTCATGGAAAAGCGGGACGCCGATGCCGAGTCTTAGCATCGCCCGCGGGCCCAGCCGAGTCTTGGTGCTCCCCCCCACCGTGCGGGACGGCGAGCTAACGACCAAGATCCTCGACAACGCGGGGGCGCCGTGCCTGGTTTGCGCGAACATCGACCACCTGTGCGAGGAGATGGAGGCCGGCGCCGGCGCCGTGCTTATCGCGGAGGAGCACCTGCTGGGTGACAAGCGGCGCCGACTGCGTGGGGTGCTGGAACGCCAGCCGCCGTGGTCGGACATCCCGGTGCTGGTGCTGACCCTGCCGGACGAGCTCGCGCTAGCGTCGCTGCGTGAGTGGCAGCAAGAGGCCAACATCACGCTCGTTACCCGCCCGCTCCGGATCGACAATTTCCTGGCGATGGTGCGGTCGCGGCTCCGGGATCGGCGGCGGCAGTACGTCGTGCGGGGGCTGCTGGAGTCGCTCGAGCAGCGGGGCAGGGAGTTCCAGCAGCTCGCCGACGCGATGCCGCAGATGGTGTTCATCGCGGATGTGGAGGGGCGGATCGAATTCCTTAATCAGCGGGCGGTCGATATCCTGGGCAGCGGCCTCGAGCGTCCCGTCGGCTTCGCCGAGTGCTTCGCCCCCGCGCCGGAGGACGCGGGCCGGGTGGCCAGCCGGTGGCGCGACGCGGTGGAGTCGCAGCAGGGGTTCGCCTGCGAGTTCCGTGTGCTGCACGGCGATTCGGGCGCCTACCGCTGGCAGCTCGCCCGGGCCGAGGTGGTCCGTGACGCGGCGGGGGGCGTGCGGCAGTGGTACGGCACCTGCACCGACATTCACGACCGCAAGGTAGCCGAGGAAAAGCTGGGCGCGGCCCTCCGTCAGTCGGACGCGGCGAACCTCGCCAAGAGCGAGTTCCTGGCAAACATGAGCCACGAGATCCGCACGCCGATGACCGCGGTCCTCGGCTACTCGGAGCTGCTGGCCGAGCAGGAGTCGGACCCCGAGAAGCTCGCCTTCCTCGAGGTCATCCAACGCAACGGCGCCTTCCTGCTGGAGATCATCAACGACATCCTCGACCTCTCGAAGATCGAGGCCGGCAAGCTCGACGTCACGCTCGAGACCGTCGACCTGCGACGATTTGTCGGGGAGATCGAGTCGCTGCTCGCGATGCGGGCGGGCGAGAAGGGGGTGCGGTTCCAGGTTGAGTTGGACGCCGCGTCGCCGCCCGCCATCCGGGTCGACCCGAAGCGGCTCAGGCAGGTCCTGATCAACCTGGTGGGCAACGCGATCAAGTTTACCGACGACGGATCGGTGAAGCTGGCGGTTGGACGCGACGGCCAGCGGATGAGGTTCGTCGTTTCGGACACCGGCATCGGCATGACCGGAGAACAGCTGCATCAATTGTTCAAGCCGTTCCAGCAGGCCGACTCGTCGGTCTCGCGTCAGTACGGCGGCACCGGCCTGGGCCTGGCGATCAGCCAGCGGCTGGCGGCGATGCTCGGCGGCGAGATCTCGGTGCGGAGCGTGCCCGGCGCGGGGAGCGAGTTCACGCTCGAGCTAGTATTTCAAGAGCCGGTCGCCGCCGGGCCTACGCCTACGCCGACGCCCCTGGACCCCGAGCCGACGCTCACGGCGTTCGACAACCTCGAGGTCCTGGTGGTCGACGACCGCCGCGACATCCGCTTCCTGTCGGGCCGCATCCTCAGCGACGCCGGCGCAAACGTTAAGTTCGCCGAGGACGGGCTCGAGGCGACGCGGTTCATCGAGCGGTGCATGGCCGAGGGGACCGAACCAAGGCTGGTGCTGATGGACATGCAGATGCCGGCCATGGACGGCTACGAGGCGACCCAGCGGCTGCGGGCGATCGGTTTCAAGCGGCCGATCATTGCGCTCACCGCCGACGCGATGCAGACCGACATCACGCGTTGCCTTGAGAGCGGCTGCGACGCCTACCTCAGCAAGCCGATCGACAAGGTCGAGATGCTCCGCACAGTGGCCTACCACCTCAGCCTCAGCGAGGTCTAACCTGTTTCGGCGTTCGCCCGGTTGAGCGCGGAGGCCGTCTTTACCGCAACCGTCCAGCGGCCCCGGCAAATCGGGGGGCGGCGCGACCATGTTGGGCACTGCGGCAAGAGCCGGACCTGCCCTCCGGTGCCGCCCACTGGTGCTGGCGCCGGCCAAACCTGCTTGCTGCGACCGCCCGCTGGGTCTAGGATCGGGCCAAGGTCCGTTTAATGGCGATCGGCCGGTCGTTTCGCTGACGGGTCGTTTCGCCGACGGGTCGCGTCGCCTCATCTTTTCTGGCGTGAACTACCGGGACTCGTGATCATGTACCGAACGTTGGTCGCTGCCCTATTGCTTTTTACGGCGCCGGTGTCGTCCGCCGCAGGAATCTTCTCGAACGGCGAATCAAATGTCGTCGATGCAAGCAACTCTCCTATCGACGGCGCCGTGATACGGGACAGCCCGGAGGGGGATCCGACCGAAGTCATCGTCCTCGAGGGGGGCGTCATTAGCAACGCCATCAGTATCGTCGACTCGTCGGTTCTTCATTTGCGGGGAGGAGAGCTATCGACCTACGTTCAGGGCGGAGGCGCCTCGCGGATTTTCATCGAGAGCGGCGTGGTGGGAACGCAGGTGGCTGTCTACGGTGCGGCGGTTGCGACAATCAGCGGAGGATCGATGAACGAACTGATCGCAGCCCCGGGCGGTGTCATCGCGCTGTCGGGCGGCGTGGTGAATGAGAGGATGCGGGCGGGCGGTGGCGGAACGATTAACGTTATCGGCCGGGGGTTCAACTACCCTGCCGGCCCTCTGCCCGTGACATCGGGGACGCTCACCGGGTTTCTGGCGGACGGCTCGTTTCTTTCGACGCCCTTCATCAGCGACTTCCGCGGCGTCGGAATGATTAATCTGGTCGTCGTCCCCGAACCCACCTCGATGCTCCTCCTGGCTCTAGGCGGCCTGTGGTTGACGCCCAGGTCCCGACGCCCCAGCCGCGGCGGCGCCTTGGACGAGGCCTGCCGGTCCTCAAGCCTCTACAACGCAGTTGTCGGGCGCCTTTGTTGAGCTGAACCCCCGCTTCCATCGGAGGCTGCTGAAAGTGTCCGAGCGCCGCAGCGTAGTGTGCTTGTTGCGGGCCGATGCTCGGGGTAAGGTTGGCGAGGTGTGGTTCGCCGTACTGCTTCCCCTTCTCGCACGTGCGGCCGAGGCTTCCGCAGACATTCAACGATCAAGGGCTTTTGATGATTCGTGGCACACGTCGGCAATGGAGGTGGTCGGTAATTTTTGCGTTGGCGGTCACCCTAGTCGACTCGACGGGCTGCAGCGGGGCGGGGGCCGGGGGCGAGGTGAGCGTTGGCACGCAGGGCGCATCGTTCTCGGCGGGGGACGCCTGGCAACGCAAGGAGCTCTCGCCCGACATGGGTAAGGACCAGTTCAAGCTCGGCGGCCGCAAGGAGTGCTACGCGCTGGTCCTAGAGGTGAACCAGGTGGTTGAGGGCGAGCGTGAGCTCGCTTCGGTTGTGCGGGAGCGGATGCGGGAGGTCACCAACCGGCCGGTCCCGCAGGGCACGCCGAGCTACCGCAAGCGGCCGGACGGAGCCGAGCAAACGACGCAGGTGTTCGAGGGGACGTACAGCGGCATGCGGCTCGGCTACGCGCTCAGCCTGATCTCCCAGGCTGGGCTGACGTACCAGGTCATGATCTGGGCGCCGCAGTCGCAGCTGGACCGGGTGGAGGACCTGTCGGAGCGGATGATCGATGGTTTCTCGATGCCGCCGGCGGGGTCCGAGTGGCGGCGTGGCACGCGCCCGACCGAGCACGTCAGGGCGGTGGGCGGCTACGAGCTGAAGTTCCGCTACCGCCCCGCGTTGCTGCGGCCGTCGGAGGAGCCGAGCACACTGATCAGCCTGGTCTCGGCCGACGGCGGGAACGCCATCCACGTGCTCGAGATGCCGGCCGACGACGCCGACCAGCAGCTCGACGAAGTGCTCGAGGCGGTCAACGAAGGCGAGGCCAACCCGTTCGAACCGATCCGCCGCGAGGACGTGCAGGTCGGCGGCGTGAAGGGCCGGATGCTGACGTCGTTCGACGGTACGCTGACGGGCGTTTTCCTGGCGCTGCCGCTGGAGCGGGGCGCTTCGCTCGACGTGCGGTACCTCTACACCGGCCGGCCCGAGGCGTCCCGCTTCGACCGCGACCTGTTCCTCGAGAGCCTGTCGCTCGACAAGATCGACGTCGGGCTGGAGCTGCCGGAGGTCCCCAGCTCGCAGGAAGAGCTGTACCGCAACCCGTTCGAAGTGCGGGTGGCGGGTCTTTCGGACCAGGCGGCCAAGACTTCGCTGACCAGCATGAGCCATGCCCGGCGGCTGCCGGACGGCCGGGTTCTGCTGATGCACGGCTCCGGTGTGTTGGAGCTGGACAACGGCGCCGAGCGCAAGGTGATCGACGGCGAGTCGTGGGGCAAACAGTACACGGCCGCGGTGTGGTCGGGCGGGCTCTTGATCGCCGACGCCAACGACCCCAAGGGCGAGCTGCTCGACGCCGACGGCGAGCCGACCGCCGCGCCGATCAGGGCGCGGGTGGTCGCCGACTGGGGGGAGCGCCTGCTGTACTGCCCGCCGGCGCCCGCGCCCGCGCTGATCGGGTACGCCGCGCAGCCCAGCGGCGGCGAGGTGCGCTGCCTGTACCCGGACGGCAGCACGAAAACGCTCGCCGAGGTGAAGGGCTTTCGAGTCAGCGCGCTGGGGGCCGAGCCCGGCAGCGGGCTCGCCCTGGCGGTCGCGACGCCGGCGGGCCGCGCCGATGTTGACTGGCGTGGACAGAGGCCCGTGCTCGCTCTGATCAACCTAGAGTCCGGCGCGCACAAGACGCTCGCCGAGTGGGAGTCGGCGTCGGCCGTGGCGCCCGCGGGCAAGGCGTGGCTGGTGACCGGGACGCCCCAGGACGGTCCGGCGGGCGTCTACCTGGTGAGTTCCGGCGGCAAGCGTAAGACGCTGCTGACCGGCAACCGGTTCCACGGGGTGGCGGTCGAGAGCGGCCGGTTGTGGTACGCCGGGCCGGTGGGGGCCGACGAGGGCGAGCGGTTGGCGGTCTTCTCGGCGCCGCTGAGGGAAGTGGCCGAGGTCGGACCGCTGTGCCAACCGTTCTGCGTGACGACTTTCAACCAGCTTGCCGAGCGGTGGTCCGCGAAGCAGCGCACGGCGGAGGACGCGGCGGACGCGGCCCGGATCGCCACGCGGCTGCAGGTGCGGCAAGCGTTCGCCGCCGGGTCGGCGTTGTGCGAGGAGCAGCTCGGTCGCCCGCTGCCGGTCGAGGCGAAGGAGGTCGACGCGATGCTCCAGACGCTGATGGGGAACAAGGGGCTGTCGCAGGCGGCCAAGCAGCTGGCCGCGGTGACGCTGACCCACTTCCTACTGGAGCAGGGAGCGGAGTGGGTCGAGTCGGATCGGGGTGCGGCAATCGACTGGGTAGGCGCCAGCTACGAGTCGGCCGGCAACACGTTTGCCGAGGGCTACACACCGGCCTCCCTGCTGACCGACACGCTCTACAACGACGACGGCTACTGGGCGCCCGCGACCACGATCATCGACGCCGCCGGTGGCCGTCGGCTGTTTGTCTCGCTGGACGCCGAGATGCTTCACGAAGCCGTGGAGCGGGCGAAGCCGAGCGGCATCGAGGCGGTCCTGAGCTCCCCCGACCCCGCGCGGCTGGTCGAGGTCCTAGAGAGCGCGCCAGCCAACACCAGCTTTCGAAAGGCGCTGTACCAGCAGGTCGCCGCGACCGGGGGCGCCGCCTTGCTGCGGGAGGTGGCGGGCCACTTTGTCGGCGGCGACCACGAGGACGTCTGCGACCGCATTGCATGGCTGTCGGCCCGTCAGCGGTTGGCCGACAAAGACCCCGATACCGGCCGACTGGCGGACGACCTGATCTCCGCGATCAGCGAGCACCCGTCCGAACCAGTGTTCTACGTGCTGCTGGGCGCCGCGTGTGAGGTTGACCCCGGGCGTGGTGCGGCGCAGAGCCGGCTCTGCTACAGCCGCGCGCTGGAGATGCGATCCTGGGGCGACCTGGCCGACACCGCACAGGAGCGGCTGGAAGCGATCGAGGACGCGATGGCCGATCCGACCAGCAGCAACTAGCCGTGTTGCTCACGCCCTTTCCAACTGCGCCGAGCGAGGATACCGATCGTCTGATCCGGCCCGCGCCGCTTCTGGCGGCCGGGCATGTACATTCTAGCAGCTTCGGTTTGTGTGACGGGCGGGCGACGCGGTGGGGCGAGCAGCGGCAGTGTGCCCGGGGGCGAGATAGTGCGTGCACCTTGGCTATTGGCTAGGATGGTGGCCATCCTTGTCCCCGCCCCGCTTGAAGAGGCCGACGATGCGCCGTGTGAAGCACTTGGCTGTCCTGACATTGCTTGCTTCTAGCTCGGTGGCCGCCGCGAGAGAAACGGTCACCACCGGCACGGTCATCGCCGAGATGACCGACCTCGAGCGGCTCTGCCGGCTGCCGGAAGTCGACTACCGCACCGTGCAGTTCACGTCGTACGACCGCCGCAGCGCGACGCCGGGCGGGCCCGAATGGTTCGCCAACTCCGACGGCTTCGGCGGCGCGCCGCAGCCGCCGTTCCTCGAGACGCTCCGCGAGCCGGGCCACGACGGCGTCGGCCGCTACCTGATGGCCGAGGTCGACGGGCCGGGCGTGATCGTGCGGACCTGGACGGCCGCCATCAACGGCCGGCTGCAGGTCTACCTCGACGGCGCCGACCAGCCGGTGTACGACGGCCCGACCGAGCGGTTCCTGCACCACCCCTACGACAGCTTCCTGGAGGGGAGCGGCGTGGCGGCCGACGTGCTCGACGGCACCTTCTACCAGCGCGACGCGGGGTACTGCCCGCTGCCGTTCGCCAAGGGCTGCCGTGTGGTGTGGGAGGGCAATCCTAAGAAGACGCACTTCTATTACATCCAGGCGCGCAAGTACCTCGCGCCGGTCGACGTGCAGACGTTCCGGCCCGCGGACCTGGCGACCTTCCGCGACCAGATCGAGGCCGCGTCGCGGGTGCTGAAGGGCGAGCCGCCGGCGAGCGTGGCCCCCACGGACGAGACCCGCGAGATCGCCGCGCTGGTCGTGCCGGGCCGCAGCGTCACGGCGGTCGAGCTGGACGGCGCCAGCGCGATCACCGAGCTGGTGACTCAGGTCAAGGCCATGAACGAGCGGGCCGCGCTCCGCGGCGTGGTGATGAGCATCGCGTTCGACGGGCACACCTCGGCTCAGGTGCAGTCTCCCGTGGGCGATTTCTACGCCGCGGCGCCGGGCGTGAATCCGTACCACTCGCTGCCGTTTGTGGTCGAGGAGTCGGGCCGCATGACCAGCCGCTTCGTGATGCCGTACGCGCGGTCGGCGCGGATCAGCTTCAAGAACCTGACCGACGAGCCGGTCGTGATCGCCGGCCACGTCAAGGTCGCCCCCCGTGAGTGGGACGCCGAGCGTGACCTGCACTTTCGCGCCCGCTGGCGGGTGATGCACGACCTGTCGTCCGAGACGCCGGTCGACATCCCGTTCCTGGTCGCCGGCGGCGCCGGTCGGTTCGTGGGCGCGGTGTCGCTGATGCTCAACCCGTCACGCGGCACGCACCCCAACGGCAGCTGGTGGGGCGAGGGGGACGAGAAGCTGTTTGTCGACGGCGACCGCTTCCCCGCCTGGTACGGCACCGGCTCGGAGGACTACTACAACTACTCCTGGAGCGCGGTCGACCTGTTCGACTACGCGTACTGCGGCCAGAACCGCAACGACGGGCCCGCCAACCGCGGCTTTGTCAGCAACTACCGCTTCCACCTGATCGACGACCAGCCGTTCCGCAACCGGCTCGCCTTCTACATGGAGCTGCTAATGCACGACAAGGTCGACGGCTTCAGCTACGCGTGCCTGGCGTACCACTACGCCCGGCCGGGGACCATCGACGACCACCGGCCGATCACGCGGCGCGACGTGGCGGAACCGCGGCTCCCTGAGGGCTGGAAGCCGAAGGCCTACCGTGCGACCGAGGAGGCGACGTTCCTCGAGCCGCAGGAGCTGGCGCCCCCCGACGCCGTCTACGAGGAGGGCGAGCAGTGGACCGGCGGCGACATGCTCGCCTGGACGCCCGAGGACAAGGGGGACACGCTCGAGCTCAAGGTGCCCATCAGCAAGGCGGGCCGCTACCAGGTGCGGCTCGGCATGGCGCTCGACGCGCGGTCGGGCGTCGTTAGCGCCACGCTCGACGGCGAGCCGTTCGGCTTCGGCGGCGGGGAGGGCAAGATGGAACTCTACTCGGCACGGCGGACCATGTGCCGCGCGTCGGCGAGCGACCGGGTTGAGTTGAGCGAGGGCGAGCACACCCTGACGCTAACCTACGAGGGGGGACCGGCGGCGGGGGCGCCGGCCGATGGGCCGCGGATCGGCGTCGACTTCCTGTGGCTGCAGCCGTAGGCGGCCACGCTACTCGGCGAACTCGAGCCAGCCGAACCGCGCCGGCGTGTGCGCCGTGCGGGTGAGCGTCGGGCGCCAGGCCAGAAAGTCGCTGGACGCCGCGTTGTTGCGGTACAGGTTGGCGGGCCAGCGGTCGCCGGCGGTTGGCTTCTGGTCGGCCAGCTTGGCGAGCGGGACGCGTGCCTCGACCCGCCAGATCTTCTGTGCCCGATCGATGACGACCTTCGACTCGTTGCCGGCGGACCAGTCGAAGTCACTCTCGCCGCCCTTGAGGATCAGGTCGAGGTACTCGCCGTTGGGCGCCCACTCGAGCTCGCTGTAGTGGGCCGCGTCGCCTGGCCCGCGGGCCAGGAAAAACTCAACAACGTCCTCCTTCCACAGCCCGAGTCGTTCGCCCGGGGCGGGATTGTCGCGCGTCGTGAGCTCGTCGTAGGGCGCCTCGAAGGCGAGGTACAGGTAGGCGTCGCTCCACAGCGCGCGGACCGCGGTGCTGAGCCCGGGGTGCGTGGCGGCGTCCTGCAGCCCGTACTCGATCCGCTGCGGCTCGGCCCGGTCCCACGCGGCCTCGTCGAGCCGGCCGTCGGGGGTGAAGTCGTCCTCGATCCGCGCCGCGCGCAGCGTCGGGGCCGGGTAGCTCTGGGCGAGCATCTGCCGGGCGTTGTCGAAGTAGACCCGCCGCGCGACCGCCGGCGGGAGGTCGATGCTGCTGATGGTCCAGTCGCCCTGGATCGGCGTCATGTGGACCCAGTCGCGGTCGGCGGTCTCGAAGAAGCGGTAGAACTTGCGGTAGAAGACCAGCGCCTCGTGGTCGGTGGGCCGCTCGTCGTCGCCGGCGGAGCCGAGGATCAGCCGGTCCCCTACTTGGAAGTCGGTGCCGAACAAGATCCGGTCCTGGTGCTTGACGAACTGATTGCGGAGACGCTCCGGGTCTCCGCGGCCGATCTCCGGGACCCGGGCGGCGATGTCCGCCCGCATGTTGGGACGCCGGTCCAGCGCGCGGTCGACCCAATCGATATCCTCGGGGTTGTTGGCGAAGTGCACGCCTAGGAAGGTAGTCTCTGGGTGGCGGGCAATGACCCGGTCGAGCGCCTCGAGCAGCTCCTCGCGCGGCGGGTGCTTGGCGGGGTCGCCGAACCACCAGTTGGGGTGGTCCTTGAGTTCGGCCCACCGCTCGTTTGACTCGTCGAGCGGCTCCCAGAACGCCTGGGGGTCGCCGACGTGGATCGAGATCGGCATGCCGAGCTCGCCGCACCGCCGCCACACCGGGTCGAGCTTGGGGTCGTCGATCTTGATGAGCCGGCCGGCTCCGTCCCGCAGCGTCAGGCCGAGCCGCTTGAATTCCTTCAGCCCCGCGGCGCCGAGCTCGCGGCCCCGCTCAATCTGCTTGACCGCCTGGGCGCTCCAGTCGGGGGAGTCCCAGTCGCCGTAGTCGAGCAGCATGTAATGCATGAAGCGTCCGGGCGCGCCCTGCTGCTGGGCGGCTAGGTTCTGCTCGTACGCCGAGGGTCCGCTGTCGGTCGGGGTGACGGTCCCGGAGCCAAGCTCCACCGCGACGCCCAGGCCGGCGGCGTCCATCACGCCGACCGCGCGGCGGAATCGCTCCGGCAGCGCGTCGACGTGCATGTGCAGGTCGATCAGCCGGTGCTCCGCCCGCCAGACGTCCGGCGCGAGTGCGTCGGCACGGGGGTCGGTCTCGGCCGCGTCGGTTCCGCCGGCGCCTAACGCAGCGAGCAGGCAGACGAGGGAGTGCAATCGCCAGCGGGCGCTGTGGCTGCGGTGCATGGTGGGGACGCTCAAAGGGGCCCGGAGTCAGTGGGGGAGGGGGGCTGCGGCGGCCGGCGCCGTGGGAGCGGGCTTTATAGGCTACGAAGCCGATTATTGCGGACTTCACAACGCGGCTCAATCGCGGCCAGGCCGGGGGGCGCGGACAAAACGATGCCCGAGTTGGCGATCTTTCAGCTAATCCGCATTCCGTGTGTAACCGGTGGGCGATCGGCGGTATAGAGGAGAGCCCTGCTACTGTCGCGCGCCAGCGGATTCTGTTTTTCAGACTCTTTCCCCGCCGACAGATTGTGGGGCAGCGCAGGCGGGTTTGAAACGCCATCCGGGGCGTTTGGGGCCCATTTCACCGCCAAAATCTGACCGTCAACTTTGTCGCCAGGCGATTCTATGACTCGAAGCTTGTCCACTCCTTCCGCCTTCTCGACCATTGGCTATGCGGCGCTCGCCGCCGCGATTGTGCTGCTGGGCGTCGCGGAGTGCCCCGCGGCGGACGCCGTCGCGGACACGGCGACCAGCGAATCGGATCACCAGCTCGAACTCGACCTGGAGAACGGCAAGTACCACATCACGATCGACACCTCCGGCTCACCCGACCTGACCGAGTGGGCCGAGCAAGAGCTTGCGCCGGTCGTCAAAGAGTGGTACCCGATGATCGTGGACATGCTGCCGGGCAAGGGCTTCGACGCGCCGACCGAGGTCAGCATCAAGATCGCCGACGACATCGAGGGCGTCGCCTACACCTCGGGCGACCGCGTGAGCTGCAACGGCAACTGGATGCGTCGCCAGCTGGACGGCGAGGCCCGCGGCGCGGTGGTGCACGAGCTGGTGCACGTGGTACAGCAGTACCGGGGCTGGCGTCGCGGCAACCGCCCGCCGGGGTGGCTGGTTGAGGGCGTGTGCGACTACATCCGCTGGTTCTTGTACGAGCCCGAGAGCGGCGGCGCCCTGATCGCCGCGAACGGCGCCGACCGCGCCCGGCACGACGCCAGCTACCGCACCACGGCCAACTTCCTGAATTGGGTCTCGAACAAGTACGGGTCGAACCTGGTGCCGAAGCTCAACGCCCGGCTCCGCGAGGGCAAGTACTCGGTCGACTTCTGGGAAGAGTACACCGGCCAGCCGCTCGACAAGCTGGCGGCCTCGTGGAAAAAAGCCCTCGCCGCCGGCGACGCCGAGCAGCCCGCCGCTGCCCAGAAAGACGACCAGAACGTCAATCAGCTGACCGCCGAGGAGCAGGAGCAGGGTTGGAAGCTGCTGTTCGACGGCAGCAGCACCGACGGCTGGCACAGCTTCAAGCGTGATGAGGTGCGTGAGGGCTGGAAGGTCGAGGACGGCAAGCTGGTCTGCGCCGACCCCCGCAACGCCGGCGACCTCTGCACCAACGACGATTACAAGTGGTTCGAGCTGCGGCTGGAGTACAACATCTCGCAGGGCGGCAACAGCGGCATCATGTTCCACGTCACCGACGACGGCGGCGCCGCCTGGGCGACCGGCCCCGAGTTCCAGCTCGAGGACAACATGGAGGCCCACGACCCTACCCGCTGCGGCTGGCTGTACGCCCTCTACAAGCCCGCGGAGGACGCCGACACCGGCCAACCGATCGACGCCACGCTGCCGGCCGGTCAGTGGAATCAGGTGCGGCTGTTGATTTCGCCCGACGGCTGCGTGCACGAGATCAACGGCGTGGAGTACCTCGAGTACAAGCTCGGCAGCGAAGAGTTCAACGAGCGGGTCGCGGCGAGCAAGTTCGCCTCGATGCCGCTGTTCGCCAAGCCCGACAAAGGCATGATCGCCCTGCAGGGCGACCACGGCCAGGTGTCGTTCCGCAACGTCAAGGTACGGCCGATCACCGAGTAGCAACCGACGCCCGGCCCCCGGCCGGGCATTCCCGCAGGCGACCCTCCCCAACCGCAGCCGCTTGGTAGCGGCTTCCCACCTCGGGCTCCTTTGCGAGCTCCCTATCCAGGGCGGGCCTGGCGCATCGCGTCGGCCGGCTGCCCTGCGCGCCCCCTGTGCGCGATTGCCCTCCCGTGTTGCGAGTTGTAAGTGTTCGGACGTTTTCCGTAGGCGGCTAGGAACGCATCCAGAGATCATCACCATTGCTTTTGGAGATTGAGTTCATGAGATTTCCCTTCCTCGCCGCCGCTATTGCTGTGGCGGCTTTATTTGGCCTGACCGGTTCCGCCGCCGCGCAGGTCGCCCCGATCGCGGTCACCGGCTGGACCGAAGACTTTGTGATCAACGACCCCGCGCCCTACAACCTGTCGGTCACCGGCACCGTGGACGGCGGCATCGGCAACCCCGAGGGCTACACCTGGGTCGAAGAGGGCACGTACACCAACCCCAACGGCGACCCCGAGTTCTACTTCGGCCTTACCGCCGGCGTGCAGACCAGCCTGACCGGCAACGGCACGTTCGAGTTCCAGGACTTCTCGGCCAACAACGTGGTGGCCCTGGACGGCGGGGCGTCGGGCACGCTGACCCTCGACACGCCGGCCGCGTACGAGGCGATCGCGCTTTACGGCGCCGTGGGCGGCGGCGGCAAGACGGCCGACGTCCTGCTTACGTTCGACGACGCCTCGACCGCGACGTTCATGGTCTCCGAGGGCACTGGCATCGGGACCGACTGGTTCAACAACAACGCGGACAAGGCCCTCGCGGTCCTCGGCCGCGCCTCGAACAAGAGCGAGGAGGGCTACACCCGTTTGTTCCGCCAGCAGAATGACGCCATCAGCATCAACGAGTCGCTGTTCGTGCTAGATCCAGCCGACCAGCTGAAGCTGCTGACCTCGGTGACCATCACCAACACGTCGGGCAGCAATGGCATGACGGTCTTCGCGCTCAGCGGCGGGACCGCTCCGGTCCCCGAGCCGGCCGCCGCAGCGTTGCTCTGCCTGAGCACCGCCGGTGTGGTTGCTGGTCGCCGGGATCGTTAGAGAAACTTTGTTGAGCTATCGGTCTACGCAGCAAGGCGCCGCCCGCGAGGACGGCGCCTTGTTGTTTTTGTCAGCGCGGCGTTTGGCCGGTCACCACGAGTAAACCCGGCCGCCGACCTTGACCACCACAGGTTCTTCAATCGCCAGGTACTGGGCGACGTGCCGGCCGTTGTCGGCCGCCAGCTGGAAGTACTCGGGGCTGTACCGCTTCAGCTCGTTGGTCTGCTTGAGTTCGTCATCGGTGACGGTCGAGTCGACCCACTTGCCGTCGCGACGGAAGAACGTCTTGCGGCCGATCTGGCGGATGTTGTCCGCCATCCGCGTGCGGTTGCGGCGGGCGTCGTAGAAGAACGCGTTGCCGCTGGCGCGCCCCATCACCTGTCGGGCCAGTTCCTGCGGCGCCGCGTCGGCGGGCGCGGTGGCAGGCATCGGGGGCCCGTTCGACTTGAGCAGGATCTGCTTGCCGGCCCGCTGGTTGAAGCCAAACTCGCCGCCCGACGCGGCGAGCGCCTCGGTTTCTTCGTCCGCCCGCGTCCTGTTGTCGGCCACCGCGTTGTGGTCGGCGTTCTCGTCAGCCAGGAACGAGGTGTACTGCGTCACGACGCCGTGGTGGGTCGCCAGGTCGACCAGCTCCTTGATCAGCTCGTCGTTCTTGCCGCCCAGGTCGAGCTGGTCGATGATCTCGCCCACCCGGCGGGTTGCCCACAGCCGGGCGACAAACGCGTTGGAGTCGTCGTCGCTGCTGGCGGCGAGGCTCGTGGCGAACGCGTGCTCCTCCTCCTTGCCGGCGACCGCTCCGGAGAGCGTGACCCGCGCGTCGCCCGCGTGGCGGTAGCGTCCCACGACAATCGTCTGGTCGCCGGCGAACAGGTCGAACCCGCCGCGGGGGTAGAGCTGCGTCACCGCCGGGCCGTCCTCCGGCTTGGCGCCGTCCAGGTCGAACGCGACCGACACGTCCGTCATCACCGGCGCGCCGATCCGGCGGTACAGCTTGCTGACGGCGGCCTCGATGTCCTCGTTGGGCCGCACGTACTCGGTGGCGCCGAAGTTCTCGCGGGCGAGCCGGTCGAGCAGCCGGCTGTTGACGTCGTACCCGACGCCGAACGGGAACACCCGCGCCCGCACGTTGTTGGCTCCCTGCGTTGCGGCGACGATGGCGGCCTCGCCGGTCTGACCGGCGGTCGGCAGGCCGTCGGTCAGGAACAGCACGTAGGTCGGGCGGTCGGAGTCGTTCAGCATGCCGAGCGCCCGCCGCAGCGCGGCGTCGATGTTGGTGCTGCCACCGGCGAACAGCCCGTCGACGTAGCCGACCGCCGCGCGGCGTTGCTGATCGTCGCACCGCTGCAGCTCGGGCCGGAACGACTCGACCTTGTCGTCGTACGCGATGATGTTGAAGGTGTCCTCTTCGTTGAGGTTGTTGAGCACAAACTTGAGAGCCGACTTCGCCTGGTCGAGCTTCTTGCCGGTCATGCTTCCCGAGCGGTCGACGACGAACAGCACGGTCTTCGGCAGCGGCTTGGCGTCGGCGTCGGCCAACTCGGGGCTCGCCAGCAGCAGGAAGTAGCCCGGCTCGTTGGGATTGGGGCGGTACGACACCACGCTGGCGCCAATGCCAGACTCTGGGCCCGAGTCGGCCGGCGGGTTGGCGGCGACCATCAGCCGCAGGTCGGCCGACGGGATTTCGTTCTGGGCGGCGTAGGTCGCCACGGCGTGGCGGTCGTCCGAGCGCTCGATCTTCAGGTCGTGCGTCGGCGAGTAGACGCTCGCTATGGGCCCATGTGAGTTGATCGCAACCCGCACGCTCAACTTCTCAAGCGGTTTGGAGGTGTACTTGGCCGTGGCGAGCGGCAGCAAGAGGTCGGTCAGCCCGTGCGACATCCGGCAGAGCTGCGAGTAGCGGAGCGTCAGCGTGCGCTGTCCGCCGGCGGGCACCGGGAAGACACTGGTCTGGAACATGCCGTGGCCGAGCCACTCGAGCAGCGCCGGGTCCCGGTTGCTGCGGACGATCGCCTCGAAGCGGCGGCGGGCCTCGTCGGCAGAGAGCAGCTTGCCCTGGTGCTCCTTGCCGTCGACCAGCAGCGTGAGCCCGCTGACCGCCGCGTCGTACGGCAGGGGGAACACGAACGAGACCTCCAGCGGCCGGCTCGAGTCGTTCTGGAAGGTCTGCGACACCTGGACCTCGGCCGCCTGGCCGTTGAGCGTGGCGTTGATGTCGATCGACTGCACGTGGTAGCCGCCTTCCACAGGGGTCGGCCGTGGGCCGGGGAGCGGGATCGGGCGGGGCAGGGGGTGGCGGTCGTCGATCAGCAGGCCCTGCGCCGATGCTAGCGGCGCGAGCACGGCGAGAATCAACAGGACAGGCAGCGGACGGGGCGTAGGCATGGCGACGGGCCTCGACTCGGTTGAGGGGGAGCAGGGGGAACGGGCGGCGGTCTTGCTTCTCACCCGTTCTGACGCCGGCCCGTGGTCGGTAGTTCCGCGATCTTGAGGATTCGCGAAGTCCCCCAGTCCGCCGTGCCGTCCGGAATCGACCTTGCCCCGCGGCCGGGAATCCCCGACCATCCGCCGCCTTGCGCTACGCAGACACTGCCAACAAAGCCTTCACGCGGCGTCCGTGCCGCGTGAAGCGCAAGGGAGAAGGGGCCCCGCGGCCTTGCGCGGCGCCTTCGCCCGGTAAACGATAGAAACGGTAGATCAAAGGAATCGTTCGCGTTGCTCCGGATTATTCTCGCCATCTCGATTGCCACGGTCGGCTGCCACCGCTGGGACCTCCAGCCCGGCAAGACCGTCCAGGCGCCCCCGCCCACGACGGCCTACTGCCCGCCGTGCGGCCCCGGGTACATCGAGGGCGTGTACGACCCGTGCAACCCGTGCCTGGACCCGTTCGGCGACCCCTGCTTTGGCGGCCCCGGCTACGGCGACCCCTGTTATGGCGGCGAGTACATCCTGATGGAGCCGGGCGCCGCTTACGTGATGCCGGGCCCCGCGCCGGGCATGGCTCCCGGGGCCGCGCCGATGGCCCCACCGGCTCAGCAGTCGACGCCGCAGCCGGGCTGGTTCGATGTGCTCCCCAACGGCGACGCGGCGATCAGCCCCGACTTCGGCCTGCCGACCGCGCCGGTGGTCGAGAACGCGTTGCCCAATCCGATGGTGATCCGCGTGGTCAACAACGAACTCGCCTGGGACCAGCTGGCGGACGTCACGGCAAGCTACTTCCCGATCCGCCGCGAGCAGCCGGTGCAGATGCTCGACGGCGTCGTGACCGAGGGCTTCATCGAGACCTCGCCCCGCGCCGGCGCGACAATCTTCGAGCCGCACCGCAAGGACGTGGCCGGCTCGTACAACCGCTGGGAGAGCACACTGCAGTCGATCCGCCGCTTCGGCTACATCCGCGTCACGCCGACCGCCGAGGGCTGGGCGATCGAGCCGCAGGTGTTCAAGGAGCTGGAGGACGTGCCGCGGCCGGAGCACGCCTCGGCTGGCGCGGCGTCGCTGCGGAGCGACAACTCGTTGCCGACCGAACGCCGCGTGGACGTCGACTACAGCGAGCCAACCGGCGTGTGGATCCGGCTCGGCCGCGACCAGCCGCTCGAGCAGAAGATGCTTAAAGAGATCTACGAGCGGCTGACCGGCGCGCCGATCCAGTAGCGCCTCGGCAGCGCAGGCGCCTGCGGCTACCGTCTCAACGAGCAGCCCGGCCGCGTGGCGACCGGTCCGGCCGGATACTCGGCGCCGGCACGACGCGGACAGCAATCCGGCCTATTGTCGGGATGACGGGCGGGGCGCCGGTCCGCTGCGCTCCTCGGTCGCGCGGCCGGCGCCGCTATCACTCGGGTTCTTGCAGAGTTCGACGACATGTCGCAGTGTCTGATGAAAATTCGAGTGAATCTCGCCGCATCGGTGGCCTTTACCGATTGTTGGCGCGCTCTTCGCACCCCTTCTTGTTGAGTCATGCGAGACGGATACCAACGGAATCTCGGTCGGCGGCCGTCGGCTGGGCCCTCTCGCGGATAACAAGGACTAAGCAAGAAGGAGACGCACTTATGAAGATTACGCTGTGGAGAAGTATCGCGGTTGCTAGTATGGGCTTCGCCCCATTGGCTGTGCCAGCCAACGCCAACGCCGCTTCGGACGCCCGGAGCAATACGACCAACGCTCGAGAGTCGTGGATCGAGCAGTCGCCCTACTACGAGCAGGAGGCGTGGTACGACGTCACCGAATGGTTTGACGGCGACGACTACACACGCACCGAAGAGGCGTGGAACGACGACAGCGAGGGCGACGGGTACTCGTACGACTACCGTGGGTCGGAATCGAACGCCGATTCGAATTCGTACGGCTACGACAACCGCAACGGCGGCGACAACTGGTTCTATGATTACTACGACGGCCAGTACTTTACCTACGACGACCTCAGCAACGACCGCATCTACCGTTCGGCGGCGGTCTACTCTGACTACGACAACGACGGCTACTTTGACGCCGTGCTCACCGCGTACGACTCGAACGGCGACGGCCTGTACGAGTCGGGCGACTACTATACTCTGAACTCGACCGCCGACCAGAAACAGGGGAAGCAGTCGAAGCAGGGTCAGCAGCCGCAGCAGTCGCGTCAGCAGGAGCTGACCGGCACGGTCAAGAACGTCAAGCGGGCGAGCGTGCGTGACACGAAGCACCTGGTCGCGATGGTCAAGACCGACAGCGGCAAGCAGTTCGCATGCGACCTCGGCCCCGCCAAGGATATGAAGAATGTGGACCTCGCACAGGGCGACAAGTTGACCGTGGCCGGCCCTGCTCTGAAGGTAGGCGACAAGCGCGTCGTGATGGCCGACTGGGTGAAGCTGCAGGACAGCGACCAGAAGACCAAGGTCGACCGCAGCGAGGCGACCCTGCAGGGCAAGGTGGTCGACACCAAGAAGGCCAGCATCCGCGGCCAGAAGCACCTGTTGGTGAAGCTGAAGACCGACGCCGGTAAGAAGTGCCTGTGCGACCTCGGCCCCGCCGACGAGCTCGACGCCAACTTTGAGCAGGGCGACCAGCTGAAGGTGACTGGGGTCCCCGCCAAGGCCAACGGCCGTAAGCTGGTCCTCGCCGAGTCGGTTACGATCGACGGTGACAAGACCCGGATCCACCGCGCAGAGCGGCTGCGAGGCCACTCGGGCAACCAGTCGGCTAACAGCGAGCGGCACACCAGCGGCCAGCAAGCGCTGACTAGCGTGCAGGGTGAGGTGCGGTCAACCCGCCAGCTCAGCGTACGCGGCAACGAGCGGAACGTCGCGGTGATCGATGCTAACGATGGCCGCCAGATGCTCATCGACCTCGGCTCGGCCGACGCTTCGCAGGTGTCGCTGCAGCAGGGCGACCGCATCCAGGCTAAGGGCATCGTGACCAAGGCTAAGAATGGCAAGCCTGTGCTGCTCGCCCGCACCGTGATGCACGATGGTCAGACGACCCGCATCGACAACCGCCAGCAGCGTTCGAGCCTAACCAGCGCCAGCGAGATCTCTGGCAAGGTGCAGCAGCTTAAGACCGTGACGGTCAATGATTCGGAGCGTCAGCTGGCCCGCATTAAGACCGATGACGGCCGCACCGCGACCGTCGATTTCGGTTCGCCGGATCAGGACGCGGGCAACATCTCGCAGGGCGACACCATTACCGCCGAGGGCGTGTCGGTGAAGGTCGCGGACAAGACGATCTTGGTGGCGTTCGAGGTCTCGCCAGAGAACGGCGACTCGTTCAAGGTCGACCGTGGCTTCGATAGCCAGTCAGACCGTAGCCCCGCTAGCCGCCGATAGTGCGTAAACGAGAACTAGAAAAGACGAGTGTTCACACGCTGGTCGGCCCCGCGCCGGCCAGCGTTTTTTTGTGCGCTGGGCTAGCCGCTGCGGGTGGTATGCTAGTGTTGCGGTTCTGATTTGGCCCTCGTGGCTGACCCGACTCATTTACTCTTCCAAATTCGAGACTCCCGTGAGAAAGCTCTTCATTGTTGCTCTGTGTTTGTCCGCAGCCTCTCCACGCTTAGCGGCCGCGGAACAACCCGGTGGCGTGACCCGCAATCCCGTAATCTGGGCCGATGTGCCCGACATGGCGATCCTGAGGGACGGCGACACGTACTACATGAGCAGCACCACGATGCACATGTCGCCCGGCGTGCCGATCATGAAGTCGCACGACCTCGTCGACTGGAAGCTGGTCGGCTACGCGTACGACACGCTCGACGACGCCGACGCGCTGAACGTGGAGAACGGCCAGTCTGCCTACGGCGCCGGCTCTTGGGCCAGCAGCCTGCGGAAGCACGACGGCGTCTACTACGTCACTACCTTCTCAGGAACCACGCGTAAGAACTACGTCTACACGACCGACGACATCGAGCACGGGCCGTGGAAGAAGCAGTCGTTCGAGCCGATGCTGCACGACCACTCGTTGTTCTTCGACGACGGCCGCGCTTACATGATCTACGGCGGCGGCGATATCCGGCTGGTGGAGCTCAAGGCCGACCTGTCGGGCGTGAAGCCGGGCGGGGTCGATCAGGTTATCGTCCGCGACGCCGGCGCCGTGGCGGGCGGTCGGCGGGGCTTGCCGGCAGAGGGATCGCAGATGGTCAAGCACGACGGCCGCTACTACCTGTTCAACATCACCTGGCCGCGGGGCGATATGCGGACGCAGATTGTCCATCGGGCCGACCAGCTCACCGGACCGTACGAGGGCCGCGTGGTGCTGCACGACCAGGGCGTCGCGCAGGGCACGATCGTCGACACGCCCGACGGCGACTGGTACGCGTTCATCTTCCAGGACCACGGCGCCGTGGGCCGCACGCCGTGGCTCGTGCCGGTGCGTTGGGAGGACGGCTGGCCGGTGCACGGCGTCGATGGCAAGGCGCCGCGCGTGCTTGACCTGCCGGCCGACCCCGACGGCTTGGCCGGCCCCGATGGCCTGTCTGGAATCGTCGCCTCGGACGACTTCGAGCGGGCCGCGGGCGACCGGCCGCTGCCGCTCGCCTGGCAGTGGAACCACAACCCTGTGAATGAGCTGTGGTCGCTCGACCAGCGGCCCGGCTGGCTGCGGCTGACGACCGGCCGCGTGGACCAGACCCTGGTGCAGACCCGCAACACGCTCACGCAGCGGACCTTCGGACCGGCGTGCTCCGCCACGGTCAAGCTCGACGCGTCCGGCCTGCGGGACGGCGATGTCGCCGGGCTCGGCCTGCTGCAGCGGCAGTACGGGTATGTCGGTGTTCAGAATGACGGCGGGCAACTGGCGGTGGTGGCCGTGGCGGCCGAGCGGTACCAGCCGAGCGAGCAAGCGCGGACGCCGATCGACCAGCCGGTGGTCTACCTGCGAGCAGAGTGCGACTTCCGCGATCGAGAGGGTGGCCCCGGCTGGGTCGACCGCGGCGGCTTCGCCTACAGTCTTGACGGCCAGGAGTGGAAATCGATCGGCGACCCCTTGCCGATGGCGTACACCTTGCCACACTTCATGGGTTACCGCTTCGCGCTGTTCAGTCTGTCGACCAATACGCCGGGCGGTCACGCCGACTTTGACGACTTCACGATCAGCGACCAGCTTCGCGCCGGGGAATAACGCGGCGCGGTTGCCGCTCCCCTGGATCCCGCTGCAACATGCCCGACTTCATTGCTACGCTGCTGCTCCTGATCGCGCTCGAGCTGGTGCTCGGCGTCGACAATATTGTGGTGATCTCGATCATCGTTTCGCGGCTTCCGGAGCAGGCCCGGCAGCGGGCCCGGGTGATCGGCTTGTCGCTGGCTCTCGCGGCTCGGCTGGTGATGGTGGCGGGATTCTCCTGGGTGCTGTCGCTTGAGGAGCCGATCGTGCTGGGCATGTCGGTCCGTGATTTGATCCTGCTGGGCGGCGGCGGGTTCCTGATGTGGAAGGCGGTCCGCGAGATCCACCACACGGTCGAGCTGATCGAGGACGAGCCGGTCGAGGTCGCCGCCCCGCGGCGGGCGATGGCGTCCGCGATCGGCCTGATCCTGGTGCTCGACATGGTGTTCGCGCTCGACTCGGTGATCACGGCGGTCGGCATGACGGACAACCTGTGGGTGATCGCGTCGGCGGTGATCGCATCGTTTGTGGTGCTGCTGTTCGCGGCCGGCCCGGTCGGCGACTTCGTGATCAACAACCCGACTTTCAAGATCCTGGCGCTGTCGTTCCTGATCACGATCGGCATCGTGTTGATGCTTGAGGCCATGCACCACGAGGTTCCCAAGGCGTACATCTACCTGCCGATGGGCTTCGCCACCTTCGTGCAGCTCTTGCAGTGGCGGCTGCTGAAGAACAAGTCGCGGAAGGGCGAGCCTGTGGTGACCGCGAAGGCGGAGTGAGCTTGTCCCCCTCCCCTTGATGGGGAGGGGAGTTGGGGTCCCGCCTGGCCGCTGGGCGCCCCCACCCCGGCCTCTGCCCTAGGGACGGGCCCAGAGGGGGAGGGTGATCCTACTAGGCCAGCACCTCGCGCACGACCCGCGCTGGCTCGACGCCGGTGAGCTTCAGATCGAGGCCCTGGTGCTTCACCGCGAAGCGGGCGTGGTCGACGCCCAGCAGGGCGAGCATCGTGGCGTGCAGGTCGCGGACGTGAACTGGGTTTTCGGTGGCGTGATAGCCAAAGTCGTCGGTCGCGCCGTAACTGACGCCCGGCTTAACGCCACCGCCGGCCATCCACATGGTGAAGCCCTTGATGTGGTGGTCGCGGCCGATGCCCTCGCTCCCCTTGTTCTGCACCATTGGCGTGCGGCCGAACTCGCCCCCCCAGATGACCAGAGTGTCGTCCAAGAGGCCGCGCGACTTCAGGTCGTCGACCAGGGCCCAGCAGGGGCGGTCGGTCGAGCCGGCGCTGATCGTCATGTTATTTTTCAGCCCGCCGTGATGGTCCCAGCCCTTGTGGTAGAGCTGGATGAAGCGGACGCCGCGCTCGGCGAGCCGACGGGCGAGCAGGCAGTTCGAGGCGAACGTGCCGTCGCCCGGCGTGGCGCCGTACTTCTCGAGGACGCTCCGCGGCTCGTCGGAGCAGTCGGCCAGCGTCGGCACCGAGGCCTGCATCCTAAACGCCAGCTCGTAGGCCGCAATGCGGGAGTCGATCGCCGGGTTGGCGGTCTGCTGGTTGCGGTGCGCGTCGAGTTGGGTGACGCGGTCGATCAGGCGGCGCTGCGACTGGCGGTCAACCCCGGGCGGGTTGCCGACGTAGTGCACGACGTCGCCCGTCGCGTTGAACGGCACGCCCTGGTGCCGGCCCGGCAGGAAGCCGGCCGACCACTGCCGCGAAGACAGCGGCTGCGGGTTGCGGCCCGAGTGGCTCATCAGCACCACGAAACCGGGCAGGTTGTCGCACTCGCTCCCCAGGCCGTAGTTGACCCACGACCCCATCGACGGACGGCCGCTGATCGCCGTGCCGGTGTTCATGAACGTGTGGGCCGGGTCGTGGTTGATCTGCTCGGTGACCATCGACTTGATCACGGTGATGTCGTCGGCCAGGCGGGCGGTGTGCGGGAAGAAGTCGCTCACCTCCAAGCCGCTCTGCCCGTAACGCTTGAAGCGGGTCATCGCCCCATGCGCGATCAGCTCGGTGCCCTGCAGCTGCGCTATCGGCTGGCCGGCGGTGATCGACTCGGGCATCGGCTGGCCGGAAAGCTCGGTGAGCTTCGGCTTGTTGTCGAACGACTCCAAGTGCGACGGCCCGCCCGCCATGCAGAGGAAGATTACCCGCTTGGCCTTGGGGGCAAAGTGCGGCAGCCCCGGCAGGCCGCCGAGCAATGCTGCGCCGCCCGCTGAGGGGCTCGCCGAGGCGGCCGCGTCGCGGGCGAGCAGCCCGGCCAGCGCGGTCGCGCCGATCCCGACGCCCGTGTCGCGGAGGAAGGTGCGGCGGTTGAGGAGGTTGGGGTGCATAGCTGGTTCAGTTCCGGGTGATCGTCTCGCCGAGGTTCAGCACGGCGCGGCAAGCGAAGGTCCACGCGGCGAGCTCGGGCGTTGCTATTCCTTGGGCCGCCTCGCTCAGCCCGACGCCGAGCAGCCGCTCGGCTTCTTGCGGCAGGGCGGTGTAGTGGTCGCGTTGTTCGTGAACCAGCGACAAGATTGCCTTGTGCTCAACCTCGTCGGCCGGCCGTGAGACAGCGCGGCGGAACAGCTCGTCGACCCGGGCGTCGTCTTCGCTAGCGGCGGCGAGGGCCTCGGTCGCCATTACGCGGGCCGCCTCGACGAACGTCGGGTCGTTGAGCAGGGTGAGGGTTGCCAGCGGGGTGCTCGACCGCGGCCGGCGAGCGGTGCACTCCTCGCGGGTCGGCGCGTCGAACGCCTTGAGCATCGGGTGCAGGTACTGCCGCTGCCAGTGCACGTAAACGCCGCGGCGCCACTGGTCGGCGTCGGTGCTCGCCTGGTACTTGCGGCGAGGGAAGTTGAGGTGCTCGTAGTAGTCGACCGGCTGGTACGGCTTGACGCTCGGGCCGCCGAGCTCGTTGATCAGCAGGCCGCTGGCGGTCAGCGCGTTGTCGCGGATCATCTCAGCCGGCAGCCGGAACCGGCCCTGCCGCGCGAGCAGTTGGTTCGCCGGGTCGCGCTCGAGCAACTCGGCCGAGGCGTACGACGACTGCCGGTACGCCCGGCTCATCGCGATCTGCTTCATCATGTGCTTGACGTCCCAGCCAGATCGGACGAATTCGACCGACAGGTTGTCGAGCAGCGCGGGGTGCGTCGGCGGCTGGCCCTGGCCGCCGAAGTCGTCCATCACCGACGCCAGGCCCTCGCCGAACATCAGGCCCCAGAACCGGTTGGCCATCACCCGCGCGGTCAGCAGACCGGCGCCCCGATCAGGGTCGACCAGCCAACGGGCCAGGTCGAGCCGCGTCGCGCGGCCCGGCAGCGGGCGCCAGCCAAGCGACTCCGGCGCCGCCGGCGGGACCACCTCGCCTGACTCGTCCTGCCAGTCGCCGCGGCCCAGCACCCGCACCTCGCGGGGCGTGGTCGACGCCGAGATAGGCATGCTTACCGGCTTGGCGAGCCGCTTGCGTAGCGTTGTTAGCGCGGCCAGCTCCTCGGGCGACGCGCCGGCCGCCGTGAGCTCGGCGATCTGCTGCTTGATCTCTGCGAGGCGCTGCCGCTGGTAAACGCTCTGGACCGGCAGCTCCGGGTTGCGTGGGCTTGGGTTCCGGTTGAGGTTGCCGTAAGGGTTGACGAGGTGCTCCTCATCGTCGACATCGGCGAAGAACGCGCCGAGCTGGTAGAACTCCTTGATCGACAGCGGGTCGAACTTGTGGTCGTGGCACTGGCAGCAGCCCATCGTGGCCGCCATCCAGACCTGCGACACGTTCCGCACGCGGTCGGCCTGGTAGATTGCGCGGTACTCCTTGAGCTGCACGCCCCCCTCGTGCGAGGTCTGCAGCAGCCGGTTGTAGCCCGACGCGATCCGTTCGTCCTGGTCGGCGTCGGGCACGAGGTCGCCGGCGAGCTGCTCGATGGTGAACTCGTCGAACGGCTTGCTCGTGTTGAACGCGTGGATGACGTAGTCGCGGTACGGCCAGACGGTTTGGTTCTGGTCGCCGTGGTAGCCGACCGTGTCGGCGTACCGCACGAGGTCGAGCCAGTAGATCGCCATCCGCTCGCCAAATCGTGGCGAGGCGAGGTGCTGATCAACCATCTGCTCGTAGGCCGCGTCGGTCGGGTGGGCGGCGAACTTGTCGACCATCTCTTGGCTCGGCGGCAGCCCGGTCAGGTCGAACGCCAGCCGCCGCGCGAGCGTGACCGGATCGGCCTGGTCGGAAGGCGAAAGCTCTTCCCGCTGCAAACGGTCGAGCACGAACCGGTCGATCCAGTTGGCGGGCCAGTCGGTCGCGTCGGCTGCATCGCCGGGTGGTGGGGGCTCGGTCCACTTCGGAGGCACGTACGCCCAGGCGGGGGCGTAGGGCGCGCCGGCCTCGATCCAGGAGCGGAGCGTCTGCTTCTCTTTCTCGGTGAGGTCCTTGTGCGCCTCGGGCGGCGGCATGACGAGCCCCTCGTCGTCGGCGAAGATCCGAGTGAGCACCTCGCTTTCGCCGGGCGCGTCGGCGTCAATCGCCCGGAGACCGCCGCGGTCCGCCTTCGCCGCGTCCTCGACATCCAGCCGCAGGTCCGCCGCGCGGTGCGCCGAGTCCGGCCCGTGGCACTGGAAGCACTTGTCCGACAAGATCGGCCGCACCAGGGCGTTGAAGTCGATCTCGCCGCGCGCGCCGCCAACGAGGGTTAGCATGCTGGCAGCAGCGAGGAGCGTTGTGGTCCGAGTGGGCATAGCGTGAACGAGGAGGAAGCGAGCAGGGGCACGAGCGTGACTCCTCCATGCTAAGTGATCGCCGCGACGTTTTGAACCGAAAACGGCGCGAAATCGGAACCCGCTTGGGTACAGAAATTCGGGAATAATGCGGGGATTCGTTCGGTTGATGCAACGGTGGGGTGGCAATTTAAACTGCGAGCGGTCTACTCGGCGCCAGCGGTGTCGCTGAGTCGCTTAGCTCGCCAGTGTCTGCTCGCTTCGGAAGCGATGGGGCCCAGTTGGTCGGGCCCATCGCGGTCGAGGTTAAGGGCACTGGGGTGTAGTGGGAATAGCTGGCGAAAAGGCCGCAGTTGCAATTGGTGGGCGGTAGTAAACCAGTACCACGAGTAGGTTCCGACGAGCCGCGGCTTTACTCCACGCGGATTGGGTGTGCGTTCGACGTAGCTGAACGAGTGGTCTGCTCGGAGAAACAACTCGAATCGTTGTTCGGGCCCCGCAGACTCCCCTTGATTGGGTGGAGCATCGTGCGCGAGTCTCCACCGCCCCACCAGCGACTGGTCCCGCGGGTTGGCGCGCGAATCAGTTTATGCCCAATAGTCGAGGATGAGGCTAGCGATGCGGCCGCACTCCGGGACTCGTGCGGACGCCTCGCTCGCGGGTTTTACGGCGCCAATCGCTTCGAGAACGGCTCGCACCTCGGGGTCGCGGTAGTTTGCAAGAGACCAAACTTGGCCTTCTGTTCCCTTTGCTGATCCGCGCGACGATTGCGAGTCGACTAAGTAGGCGCGAGCGTCTATCAAAGCACGTTTGCGCTGCTCGCTATCGGCGGGCACGATCACCCCGAAAACGATCATGTCGGCTTCCTTGACTTGATCGGGGTGGCTTGCGCGGTCCCAGGTGTCCAGAGAAGTGCGCCAGAGGGCGCCTCCCAAGCGTCGCTCCACCGAGGCAAAGTAGTCGCTATACCTGTAGTCCCCGTGATGGAGCACGAGCTCGAGATTGTCAGGCTTGGCGCTCGTAGGAAGGCGCAGGTTCTTGTTCATACGGTCGATGACTGCTGCAACAATCGTCTCCGCGTCATCGATAACTCACCTGTCGGCGGTGATTGCCGAATAGTGGCTGTAGGCGAGTGGGTGGTCTAAGTCCACGAAGCGTTCCGGCCAACAATTGCCCTCTTCCCTTCGCAGAAACACGAGCCATCGGCCCGTGCGCTCTCGATCGCTCCTGCTGAGCGCCTGGAGAGATGGAGGAGGACCGGCCGCTAGCTTCACGACGCTCCAGGGCGGCGGCGAGTCCTCCTTGGCCGTATCGGCCGACACTCCTTCGTAAAGGTAGATCGCTTCGCACAAGTCGATGAGCCACTCGATCCTTGGCTGGATGCTGGTGTTGAGGTCCGCATCTGCGGTGCGGCAGGAAATCGCCAGCAGGGCCAGAGTGGCGACGCCTAGGCTGCTTTGATGGGTAGGCTCTAAGGGAATTCCTCGAGCTTTTTCGCCGGGCGTCGACCTCCAGACTACAACGTAGACCCAGTCGCAAGCCCGCGTCAAATCGGGTAACGGCGATCAAATGGTTCTCTGTTGCAAGGGCGTTCTGCCCCTGCTTCGCCGGCGCCAACCTTGCTGCTTAGGCCCCGGCGCTCTAGGATTTCTGGCTTCTCCAGGACACTCCTACAGCGAGCAACAGGATGCAGGCAGTCGACCCCACCGATGGACCCAAGTGGCAGGCGATCGAGCGCAACGAGCGGCGCGTGCTCGGCGTGCTGGTCGAGAAGGCCAAGACCACGCCGGCGGGCTACCCGCTGTCCCTCAACTCGCTGCGGACCGGCTGCAACCAGAAGAGCAACCGCTTCCCGGCGATGGAGCTCGAGGAGCACCACGTCGAGGACGCGGTCGAGGGACTGCAGAAGCTCGGCGCCGTGACCCGCCTGCAGGGCGACGGCCGCACCGAGAAGTTCCGCCACCACGCCTACGAATGGTTCGGCGTCGACAAGTACGAGCTGGCGGTGATGACCGAGCTGCTGCTCCGCGGCGCCCAGACGCTCGGCGAGCTCCGTGCCCGCGCGTCGCGGATGGAGGCGATCAAGACCCAGGGCGACCTGCAGCCGATCGTCGACGCGCTGGTCGAGCGCGGCCTGATTATCTACCTCACCCCGCCCGGCCGCGGCGCGATGGTGACCCACAACCTGTACCAGCCGCAGGAGCTGGAGAAGGTGCAGCGCGAGCACGGCGGCGGCCAGGTCGTCGCGCAGCCCGCGCCGACGCCCTCGCCAGCCCCTCAGGCCCCAGCCAACCCGCCACCGACCTCGGCCCGACCGAACGAGGCGCCATCGGCCGCGCCCGAGATCATGCAGCCCGGCTTCCGCGAGGACCCGCCCCGCCCACCGGCCCCATCCCCATCGAACGGCGACTGGAAGGCCGAGGTCGACAAGCTCCGCGGCGAGCTCGCCGAGCTCCGCGAGGAGTACAAGAGCGAGGTCGCCGAGCTGCGGGCCGAGCTCGAGGACGTGCTGCGACAATTGACTGGGTAGCCCCGCCACCCAGGCCAGCGCAGACTCGCCCCGCCGCCGCGTGGTACGATAGTGCCACTGGCCTACCACACCACCCACCTACGCCCGCAGCGCCGATGGCGGAACTCGCCGAGCGAATCCGACGCAACTTCCTCTGGTTGCTGCTGCCGACGTACCTGATCGCCTACCTGCTGCCCGGCCCGGGCGTGTACGCCGCGAACCTGCAGTGGAGCCGCGGCCTGCCCGAGGCGGCCGCCATCCGGCTGCCGATGCTGCTGGTCGCCGTGCTGCTGCTGAACGCCGCGCTGGAGGTCAACACCGACGCGCTGCGGGGCGTGTTCTCGCGGACCCGGGACTTGCTGATCTCGCTGGCCGCCGTCTGGCTGGCACCGGCGGTAGTGGTGATCATTGCCGGGGCGCT
Organism: Posidoniimonas polymericola; assembly: GCF_007859935.1. NCBI lineage: Bacteria > Pseudomonadati > Planctomycetota > Planctomycetia > Pirellulales > Lacipirellulaceae > Posidoniimonas > Posidoniimonas polymericola. The sequence continues at coordinate 114,180 of NZ_SJPO01000003.1, forward strand.
GTTCGCGTTCTCTGGTTCGGAGGGGGGCGGCGGGCTGCTCCTGGGGATGATCCTGGTCGCCGCGATGCCGGTCGCCAACTCGTCGGCCGGCTGGACGCAGCAGTCGGGCGGCGCGCTCGCCTGGGCACTGGCGTTGGTGGTGCTGTCGATCCTGCTCAGCTCGGTGGTGACGCCGGGGATGATCCGGCTCTTGGGGATGTCGCTCTCGGCGAGCGAGGTCAACAGTGTCGAGGAGGTGGTCCACCGCTTCTCCGGCGTGGCGTTCATTGTCTGGGTCCTGGCGCCGACGCTGCTGGGGCTGTCGATCCGCCGCGTGGTCGGCGAGCAGCCGGTCCGCTCGATCCGCCCCGCGCTGCACCTCAGCACCTCGGCGGCGATCCTCGGGCTGAACTACCTGAACGGCTCGCTGGTGCTGCCCAAGCTGTTCCCCCTTACGGCCGACGGACCGCAGTCGCCCGAGCCGGCGCTGCTGATCGCCGCGCTGTGCGGCGCGGTGTCGCTCTGCCTGGTCGGCCTGCTGGCGGCCCAACTGCTGACCCACTGGCTGAAGTGCGACGACCGCGACCGCCTGGCGCTGAAGTTCGCGCTGTCGATGAAGCACACCGGCCTGGCCCTGGGCCTCGCCAGCACCGTGCTGGCCGACCACCCCGACGCCATCCTGCTGATCATCCTCACCACGCCCATCCAGCACCTCATCGCCGGGCTGGTGAGCAAGCGGTACGGGGTGGAGTCGGACGAGTAGGGTCGCAGGATTGCATCGATAGGGTGCCGGGGGCGCTCCCGCCAGGGAAGCCCCCGACGAGGTACCTACCGTGGTCGGCTGACTATCGGGGGCTTCCGCTGTCGCGGAGCGCCCCCGGCGCCCGCCCTCTCGCCAACGAACATTGCTCACCCCAGGGCCGCCCCCCTCCCTAACCCTCCCCACGAGGGGGAGGCGAGTTGCTGCCAGCCCGAACGACGAGGCGAGCAGAAATGGGGACTGGCTCGCCACCCTGTCGAGGTCGGATTCTGATGGCGGTGACCCGTCGCGTGCCTGTCCCCTCTTCTGCGGTAGATGAACGGCAGCGGGCCCCGGCTGCCCCTGCGGCGGCCGGTCGGGTATGCTCGCCCGTTTCTCCTTCGACCCTTTCGACTGGCTCACTCGACCGACCCTCCGCAACCGACCCATGCCCGACCAAGCCCCCGACCAAGCGAACGAGAAGCAACTCGCCGCCGCAGCCGCTGTCCAGGAGCTCGCCGACGGCATGGTCGTCGGCCTCGGCAGCGGGTCGACCTCCGCGCTGGCGATCCGGGCGATTGGCGCCGCGGTGAAGGGCGGCCTCGACATCCTCGGCATCCCGACCTCGGTCGCGTCGGAGCAGCTGGCCCGCGAGCTCGGCATCCCGCTCACCACGCTCGACGAGCACCCCGCCGTCGACCTGACGATCGACGGCGCCGACCGCTTCAACGACTCCCTCGACCTGATCAAGGGGGGCGGCGGGGCGCTGCTGCGGGAGAAGGTCGTCGCGGCGGCGTCGAAGCGGTTCATCGTGATAACCGACGCCTCGAAGCACGCCAACCCGCTGGGCGGCTTCCCGGTGCCGGTCGAGGTGATCCCGTTCGGCGTGCAGCCGGTGCTGCAGCGGTTCACGGACCTCAACCTCAACCCCGTGATCCGCCAGACCGCAGCGGGCGTCCCCTTCATCACCGACGAGAACAACCTGATCGTCGACCTGCAGATCGCTGCGGTCCCCGACCCAACTAAGCTGGCCGAGCAACTGGTCACCCCTGGCGTGGTCGAGCACGGCCTGTTCATCGGCCTGGCCGACGAGGTCCTGATGGGCGTGGGCGGCGGGGTGCAGCGGTTCACGGCTTCGTAGCCAGCGGGTTCCAAACCTGGAGAACGCCGCCGATGTCGCTCCCGATGAAGATCGACTCCATCCGCTGGCACGCCGGCGGCGTGTTCGTGATCGGCATCGCGGTCACCCAGACCCTGTACGGCTGGGTCGGCAAGGGTTTCTTCTGGATGCACGTCTACCCGGCGATGCTGTTCGTGTCGTCGTTCTTCTTCTTCTGGGTCGGCATCCGGGCGTGGCGGTACGAAGAGGACTGACTGTCGGGGTGGTCGGCGCCGCTCGACGGTTTTGTCCGAAATATCGATCGGAGGGGACAAAACCCCGGCCGTGTCCGGGCTCGGCGATTGATTTCACGCTTGTATCGCAGGGTTTCTCCACGTGATTGGGATTGGTCCCGGCGGGTTTTGTCCGCCGTGTTCAGTGGCGAGTCGCACGGGGCAAGACCCTCGCGCAGCGGCCGGCGGATCCTTCGCCCGCACGAGCTCTGACCCACCGCGCAGCAGACCGCGGCGGTCCTCGCTCGGAAGAAGCGAGCCGCGACGCGGAACGGCGCCGGGGCGCCACAGACTGCTGGGAACAGGCGCCACCGAGCCAGAATCGACCCCTATTGGACCCCACCCGGCGGCCCATTTCCACAACGAAATGGCGATAAAGCGGCGCCCGTCAGCCACGGCTAATACTAGCCCGACGCGCCAGCGAAGGATCCGCACCGCGACGCTTTGGAGGCTGGTGGCGCCGCTTGTCGGTGGCACTGTCCAGCTCGCTGGCAGTGGCACCAGGCGCCAGCGAGGGGACCGCACCATGACACTTTGAAGGCCGGTGGCGTCGTTTGCTGGTGGCACTGTCCAGCTTGCTGGCAGTGGGATGTGGGTACTGGGTTCGCACTGCCAGACGAGCTGGCAGTGGCACCAGCGCCGCTTGCGACAAGTGCCGACGCCGGCGCAAGCGATGCCTCAACCCGATCGGCCTCTTGCGCTGCGCACACCGACGATCGTTCGGCTGCGTGGCAAGAGCAGGTCGAGTCTATCGCGAACGACCGTCGGTGCTAGCCGGCTGCCATTCTTACGCCGCGGCCTTTTGTAGCTAGCCGATGAATTCAAACTCCGCGATTTGACCGAGGGCGTCACCCAGAATCTTGAGATCATGGTCTCCTGGTACGACGCGGCCTGTCTTGTACCACAGGTAGATCTCGCCATCGCTGTAAGCCTCCATGGAGTAGACCTTCAGGGTCTTGTGGAGCTTCTCTAAATCGATTGGCGCTAGATCATCGAACTCGCGCATCCGATTGACCGCTGGGAGTACGTGCTGTTTGATGTACGCGTCGATTCTCGCACGGGACGACTTGGTTCCCTTGCAGAACCGCTTGGCGAGCTTGGCGGCAAGAGCCAGATCGCCATGGCTATCGGTGTTGAGAGTCAAGCCAATGCGGCGGTCCCACAGCGTGGTCTTGCCGTTGTACGCCGCGGTAGAGTCGTCGAACCTGCCGAAGAGCCGAAGCCTGCCGAAAGTTGGGTCTTGGATCTGATTCGGGTAGGTGGGCATAGAAGCAATAGGCAATTATGTCAGTCTGGTAGGTCAGGCTGTGCCTGACGCCTTCCCAGTCGGAAACGGAAGGCTAGATATAGTCGGTGGCGCCGATGTGTCGGTCGAATTCAATTTGCTCGGCGTCCGACATCTGAGCACGTTGGTAACGAAGTGAGAACCCACCAGAGATTCGGCCGTTCTGATTGACCATCCAATCGAGCACCTCTGACGGCGCCACGGTGTGCCGGTCGCCAACCTTGTGGATTGAGGGCTCATCCGGTACTTCGAAGAACTCTCCGGAAAAGTTGTCGCCCTCGACAGCCACATAGTTGAGCCACATCAGCGCACTGTTGTCACCGTCGGTAATTCTCGTTTTCACGAGCGCGTCGGGTCGTGGTGTGCCATCGACGGGCAGAAACTGGCGAAAGAGCACCAACGACTCCTGAGCGTCCCGAATCGTCTGTTGGTAGGCCGGGTCGTCTGCGCGTGCGTGATAGAACCGCGGCCCTGGATCGAGGTCTGGTTGGCGGCCCATCTCACGTCGAGCGACTTGCCAATCGTGCCAGCAGTTTTCCGGATCCACGTCGCGATAGCCGCGGCTATCGTCCATTCTGCGAGCGTCACCGACCTCCATCATGATGCAGGCCGCGTTGTCGCGGATTGAATGAACCTCATCCTTGGTGAGCGGAGATCCCTTTTCGTCTTCAGCGTGAACCAGTACCGCTACCAACGCGGGCATAAAGTAGGGCACGAGATCGTCGCTGTCTGATGCCATAATGACTCTCTGTGAAGAGCAGCGTGTTGTGAGTCAGGCTCTGTCTGACGCCAGTCCGTAAATAGCTACGGAAACCGCGTCAGGCACAGCCTGACCTACATCCTTGGCGACTTGGCGTCTTGGCGGTTCAACCACCTACGGCTCAGGCTCCTGAATAATCACCAGCCACTTCGCGTCCGGCTGGGCCTGGCTCGGCACGTCGACCGGCAGGTAGCCGCCCCAGTACTTGGCGCCGCTGCGGCCGAGCAGCTCGGGGTAGCCCTCCAGCACGCGGTCCTCGCTGCGGTAGCGGTCGCCCTGGATGGACGCCTCGATCTCCTTCAGCGTCGGCTCGGGCAGGCGGAACGCCCGCTTGAAGCGGTCGAGGTCGGGCGTGTGCAGGATCAGGCCCTTCTCGGAGACCCCCTCGACCTCGCCCTGGCGGAGGTCGACCAGCACCAGCTCGAGCGGGCGGGTGAGCATCTTGCTGTCCTCGAGCAGCTTGAAGTCGCCCAGCTCGATCGACATGCCCAGCACGCCGAGCACCTTGCGGTCCTCGGGGCGGCGTTCGCCGTTCTCGATCGGCACGCTGAACGCCACCTTCAACTGGTTGGTGCTGTCCGACCGGTAGACCGATGACAGGTGCGGGCCGGCGAGCGGCTGGGGCCGCTCGGCGTCGTCCGGCAGTCCGATGCCTTGGCCGTGGAAGTAGTCGCGCTGCCAGTAGGTGTTGCCGATCGAGTCGCTCGCCGGCGAGCGGGCGATCTGCTGGCCGGTGGCGTCGGTGATGAACCAGCTGTTGGAGGGCAGGTTCTCGGCGTGCTGCAGGAACTGCTGGTCGATGAGCCGCTGCACGCCCTGCCAGCTGTCGGGCGAGTCGGTCAGCGCGAGCATCGCCTGGCGGAGGTCGGCGTTGTTCGCGAAGCCCTGCAGCGCGTTGATGCGGCTGGTGATCTCGCCGTCGAGCTGCGGCGCCATGGCGGCGGCCAGGTTGGCGAGCTGGTCCTTGCGCTGCGCGCGGTTGCTGGCCTGCAGGCCGGCGATGGTGCCCCACGCGAACAGGCCGACGCCAACCAGCACGGCCAGCGTGGCGACCGGCCCGGCCCAGCGGCGCCAGGCGGGGCGGGCGTCGTTGTACGAACGCCAGCTGCCGGCGTCGATCCGCCGGCGGCCGCTCACGGTGTCCCGCCCGCGGTCGGAGCCGGCCCGGGTGTCGCTGTGCCCGCCGCCGACGGTCGCGGCGTCGTGGTCGGGCGCCTGGTTCTGCCTGATGAGCGTGGCGAGGTCGGCGCCCGCGGCGAACGGGGCGAGCGCCTCGGCGACTTCGGCGGGCGACTGGTAACGCGCGTCGGGGCTCTTGGCCATCATCCGCTTGAGGACCGCGTCGAGCGCCTTGGGCACGTCGTTGCGGACGCGGGCGCTGGGCGGGGCGAGCCGCTCGTGCGCCCGCTCGGGCTTGAGGTCCGAGTCGTAGTACGGCGGGCTGCCGGTCAGCAGGTGGTACAGCGAGCAGCCGAGCGAGTAGATGTCCGAGCGGATGTCGACGCTGGTCGTCTTCCACTGCTCGGGCGACATGTACATCGCCGTGCCCATGGCGCCGTGGTCCATCTGCGTGAGCCGTGGCTGGTCCTCGTCGATCAGCAGCGCGAGGCCGAGGTCGAGGATCTTGACCAGTGGCTCGGGCGGCGATTGGGCGGCGTCGAGCTCGGACGAGCGGCGCTGCTCCTCGAGCGTCAGCATCAGGTTCGACGGCTTGATGTCGCGGTGCACCATGCCCTGGGTCGAGATGTATTGCAGCCCGACCGCAGACTGGCGGATCACCTCGCACGCGTCGGCGATCTCCAGCGGGCCGGTCTTCTTGACCAGGTCCTCGGCGCTGACGCCGTGCACGTACTCCATCACCAGGTAGTGCGTGGCGTCGGTCGGGGCGGACGAGTCGACCGCCACGACGATGTTCGGGTGGTCGAGCGCGCCGACCGCTTTGATCTCGCGGTAGAACCGCCGGATGATGCCCTGGTTGCCCGACTCCAGGAAGTGCGGCTTGATGACCTTGATCGCCCGCACGCGGTCGAACTGCACGTGGTGCGCCTTGTAGACGTCGCCCATGCCGCCGGCCCCGAGCAGCTGGTCGAGCTCGTAGTTGCCCAGCCGCCGCTTGGCGGGCGAGCTGCGGTGCGGCTGCAGGCGGGTGGCGGCCCCGGCCGAGCCCCCCTGCTCGGAGTACTCGGTCAGCCCCATCGTGGCGGGCAGCACGGTCCAGTCGCGGCGGTCCGCGGCCTTCGGCTTGTCGCGGGTGGGGCGGGGCCCGGCGTCGTCGTACAGGAGCTCGAACACCTCGACCCCGCCGATGCCGCGGAGGTCGCGCTCGCCGTGCGGGTGGAAGCTGACCCCCTCGAGCCCGGCGTCCTTCAAGAGGCCGAGCGCGGCGGCCGAGATCAGGATCTGCCCGCCGGTGGCGTAGTCGTTCAGCCGCGCGGCGTAGTCGACCACGCGGCCGATGAAGTTGTCGGGGTCGCTCGGGTCGGCCTGGGGGAAGCCGACGTGCAGGCTCATGCGGACCTGCACCTGGTCGCCCTGGGGCGTGTTGATCGGCGTTTCGTGGTGGGCCTGCTGCACCTGCACGGCCCAGGTGGCCGCGGCGATGGTGTTGCTGAACACCAGGAAGTGCCCGTCGCCGGCGGTCGAGACAACGCGTCCCCCCTCGGCCTCGAGGCCGGCCTCGATGCGGCGGCGGTGCGGCGACAGGATGCTGCCGACGTACGCCACGTCGCGCTCGGCGTCGCTGCGGCCCGCCATCTGCCCCTTGAGCGTTACCGACTGCACGATGTCGGTGAACACGAATGTCTTCATCTCGGACATGGCGTCGGCGTGGGAGGGGCAGGGCGGCAGCCCTTCTTTATAGCATTCTGCGTGCCGGACAGCGACCACGGCTTGCCCAGGGTCCCACCCCTTGCGGGGAGGGCTACGCATGTGGAGAGTTTTAGGAGAGGCCACCCCATTCTTACCACTAGCCGATCCCCTACTTATGAAGATCTACACCCGCGGCGGCGACGAAGGAGCCACCGGCCTGTTCGGCGGCAGCCGCGTCGGCAAGAACAACGCCCGGATCGAGGCCTTTGGCGAGGTCGACGAGCTGAACGCGGCGGTCGGGCTGGCGCGGGCGCAGCTAGCGGCGACGCTGTCCGACAGCCAGGAGCTGACGCAGCTGCTGTCGTCGGTGCAGCACCACCTGTTCGACCTTGGCGCCGAGCTCGCCACGCTCGAACCCGAGGAGAAGGGGACCGCGCTGCTGCAGCAGGCGGCCATCGACATGCTCGAGGGCGCCATCGACCGGCTCGAGAAGGACCTGCCCGCCCTCCGGAATTTCATCCTCCCCGGGGGCGACCTGGCGGCCTCGCACCTGCACCTGGCGCGGTGTGTCTGCCGGCGGGCCGAGCGGCGGGTGGTCGCCCTGGCGCACGTCGAGCCGATCCGCAGCCTGCCGGTCGCCTACATCAACCGGCTGGGCGACCTGCTGTTTGTCGCCGCCCGCTGGGTGAACCAGGCGTCGGGCCAGGGCGACGTGCCGTGGCAGAAATCGAGCTAGTCCGGGCCCCGCAATCGCTCGCCACTTTACGCTAGCATCGCCCCCGCTTATCCTGGCACGCTCGCAGACCAGCGGGCAGCGGCGCAAGGACGTGGCGCCGCGGCAGGCGGCCGCTGCTCGGCGAACAGTGCGGAAACTTTTCTGAATCGGAGGACTCTTATGATGGCTTGGTGGACCCACCGCCGGTGTCTGTTCAGCTTCCTGCTGCTTGCGTTTGCCGCGATCGCCGTTCCTGCTTTTGCGCAGGACGCTCCGGCAGCCGACGAGGGCTCCACGCTCGAAAGCCCCACTCTTGAGAGTCTGGCCGCCGGGGTCGACGAGGCCAAGCTCGCCGGCCACAACGCCTGGATGCTCACCAGCTGTGCGCTGGTGCTGTTCATGACCGCGCCCGGCCTGGCCATGTTTTACGGCGGCCTGGTCCGCAAGAAGAACGTCCTCTCGGTGATGATGCAGTGCCTGTTCCTGATGGGCCTGATGACCGTGCTGTGGTCGCTGTACGGGTACTCGCTCGCCTTCGGCGGCGACAACCCCTACATCGGCAATGGCGACTACTTGTTCATGAACGACGTGCAGCAGTTCTGGAACGAAGAGACCAACTCGCCGGAGACGCCCATGGAGGGCGTTATCCCGCGGCTGACCCACATGCTGTTCCAGGGCATGTTCTTTATCATCACCCCGGCGCTGATCTGCGGCGCGTTCGCCGAGCGGATGAAGTTCAGCGCGATGGTGCTGTTCAGCGTGCTGTGGGGCACACTGGTCTACTGCCCATTGTGCCACTGGGTGTGGGGCGGCGGCATCCTGGCCTTCGATGGTAAAGCGTACGCCAACCCGGATATCGCCACCGCTTCCTGGGCCGGGGGCGCGCTCGACTTTGCGGGCGGTACGGTGGTGCACATCAGCTCGGGCATCTCGGCCTTGGTGTGCGCGATCATGTTGGGTCGCCGCAGCGGCTGGGGCCACGACGACATGCGTCCCCACAACCTGACCTACACGGCGCTCGGCGCCGCGATGTTGTGGGTCGGTTGGTTCGGCTTCAACGCCGGCAGCGAGCTGGCCTCCGACGGCCTGACCTCCAGCGCCTTCGCGGTGACGCACTTCTCGGCCGCGGCCGGGGCCGTGGCGTGGTCGCTGTACGAGTGGCTCACCCGCGGCAAGCCGAGCGTGCTCGGCGCCGCGTCCGGCGCGGTGGCCGGCCTGGTCTGCATCACCCCGGCGGCCGGTTTCGTGCAGCCGATGCCGGCGCTCGCCATGGGCGCCGTCGCCGGCGTGGTGTGCGCGATCGCGTGCGGCATGAAGAGCAAGTTCGGCTACGACGACGCGCTCGACGCCTTTGGCGTGCACGGCGTCGGCGGCACGTTGGGCGCCATCCTGACCGGCGTGTTCGCCACCCGCGCGTGCTGGGACATCGCCGACGGCGCCAAGCTCGGCCTGATCGAGGGGGGCTCGGTGCTCAAGGGCCAGATCGTCGCCACGCTGGTCACCTGGGTGTTCAGCGTCGTGATGACGGTGGTGCTGCTGCTGATTGTCAAGGCGATCACCGGCCTGCGGGTCGACGAAGAGACCGAACGCCGCGGCCTGGACATCAAGGAACACGAGGAGGAGGGCTACCTGCTGCTGTAGCCCCCACGGACCCGGAATCGGGCGTCCCAGGGCCCGCGGCTCCAGGCAATGGCGCCGGGCTCTGGGTCCGCCGCCCCGGTATGCTAAGATACACGCGGGGATACCGTGCCGCCGGCCGCCCGGATCGCCTCCCCGGCAACCCACGGAGTGAATCGCTATGAAAAAGATCGAGGCCATCGTCCGCCACTACAAGCTGGAGGACGTCAAGAATGCGCTGTCGGAACAGGGCGTTTCCGGCATGACCATCACCGAGGTCCGCGGCTTCGGCCGCCAGAAGGGCCACACCGAGATGTACCGCGGCACCGAGTACGCCGTGGACTTCGTGCCGAAGGTCAAGGTCGAGGTCGTGATCGACGACGATCGCCTGCAGATGGTGGTCGACACCATCCTCAAGGCCGCCCAGACCGGCCAGATCGGCGACGGCAAGGTGTTTGTCTCGGAGCTGACCGAGACCATCCGCATCCGCACCGGCGAGACCGGCGGCGAGGCCCTGTAGCCCTCCTCGCTGCAGCCCACCACGCCGTGGGCTCTCCAGTTGTGTCACCGAGTTAGCTAGCCCGCGATTGCGGGTCGCGGGTTTGGGATTGCGGATCCCGTGAGGCCAAGGTTCGCACCCGCATCGTCCGCCACCCCCAATCCGAAATCCCAGATCCGTTGCCCCCCGACAGCTCACCAGCGCCGCGACTCCGACAAGAGCTAATCGAAGCGCGTGAGCAGCTGGCCGCGGGGCGCGACGCCATCCGCAAGCAGCACGACCTCGGCATGCCCGGCGTGCAGGTAGGGCGGAAGCTCACCGCGCTGGCGGACGCCGCGCTGCAGCGGGTCGCCGAGTCGGCGCTTGCCGACTTCCCCCGCCCGGTCGCCGACCGGCTGCGCGAGCGGGCCGTGCTGGTCGCGCACGGCGGCTACGGCCGCCGCCAGATGGCGCCCTTCTCGGACGTCGACGTCATGCTGCTGCACCAGGGCCGCGTCGACCGCGACGTCGAGCGCTTTGCCCGCCGCATCACGCAGGACGTGTTCGACATCGGCCTCCAGCTCGGCCAGAGCCTCCGCACGGTCGACGAGTCGATCCGCCTGGCCCGGCAGGACGCGGTGATCGCGTCTTCGCTGGTGGAGTCGCGGCCGCTGATCGGCTCGGAGCCCGTGATGGATGAGTTCCGCGACAAGTTCCGCCGCATGATCGGGCGGCGGGTCACGGCCCAGTGCGCCGACTTTATCGAGGCCCGCCGCGCCGAACGCGACAAGTACGGCGAGACCGTCTACCTGCTGGAGCCGAACGTCAAACGCTCGCCCGGCGCGCTCCGCGACCTGCACTTCCTCCGCTGGCTGTGGTTCGCCCACGCCGGCGAGTCCGACCTGGAGCGGCTGCGCATGCGGGGCGTGATCTCCAAGTTCGACCACCGCCGGCTGGTCACCGCCCGCGACTTCCTGATGCGGGTCCGCAACGAGCTGCACTTCCACGCCGGCCAGGAACGCGACCTGCTGATCCGTGTCGAGCAGGTCCGCATCGCGGAGAAGTTCGAGTACTACGGCTCGGCCGGCCTGCTGCCGGTCGAGCGGTTCATGCGCGACTACTTCCGCCACGCCGGCCACGTCAGCTTCCTGGCCAACCGGATGACCGAGCTGTCCGCGCCGAAGCCGACCGTCGAGCGGGTGTTCGACTCGGTCTTCACCCGCCGGGTCGAGGCCGACTACCAGCTCGGCACGCGTGAGATCTCCGCGACGCAGCAGGGCCGCGCGAAGCTGGAGCGGCACGCCGGCGAGGCCCTGCACCTGCTGGACCTCGCCCGGGTGAGCGACCTCCGCGTCGCGCAGGACACCAACTACCTGGTCTACCGCTCGGCGCCCAACTACTCGAACGAGGTCACGCCGGAGCGGACCCGTCAGTTCCTCGATGTCCTCGAGAACCCGCACAGCCTGGGGTGGCTGCTCCGCCGCGCGCACGAGCTCGGCGTGCTGGAGAAGTTCCTGCCGGAGTTCGGCCGCGCCCGGTGCCTGCTGCAGTTCAACCAGTACCACAAGTACACGGTCGACGAGCACAGCATCCGCGCCGTCGAGGAGGCGACCCGGCTGCTCGACCAGCGCTCCCGAGTGGGGTCGGTCTACGCGGCGTTCGACCGGAAGTGGCTGCTGCACCTGGCGCTGCTGATCCACGACCTCGGCAAGGGGCAGGAGGAGGACCACTCGATCGTCGGCGAGCGGATCGCCGGCGAGACCGCCGAGCGGTTCGGCCTGTCCGCCAGCGACCGCGACACGCTCATGTTCCTGATCCGCGAGCACCTGAGCATGAACCGCATCGCGCTGCGGCGCGACATCAGCAACCCCGACACCATCCGCGCCTTCGCCAACCTCACCCAGACCACCGAACGGCTGACCCTGCTGTACCTGCTGACCACGGCCGACATGTGCGCCGTCGGCCCGGAGGTGATGACCAAGTGGAAGGCCGACATGCTCGGCTCGCTCTACACCCGCACGCTGTGGCTGCTGCAGCCGGACGAGGACGACCCGTCGACGCGTCGGGCTGCCCGCCGCGCCGCGTCCTGGCAGGCGTTGTCCAAGCAGCAGCAGGGCGACCCCTGGTTCAAGCGTCAGCTCGACGCGATGCCGGAGTCGTTCTTTGCGTCGCACCAGCCGCGCGAGGTGGTCGACACGCTCTCGCGGCTCCGTTCGCTGACCGACGGCCGCGGCGCCGCCTGGGGCAGCTACCAGTCGTCGCTGGGGGCGGTCGAGTACCTGGCAGGCGTGCACAGCGGGTCCGGACGCGGCGTCTTCTCCAGCATGGCCGGCGCGCTCAGCGCCGCGGGCCTCAAGATCAACCAGGCCGAGACCGCCATGCTGTCCGACGACCTGCTGCTGCTGCGGTACGTCGCCCAGGACCCCGACGCGCCGACCGGCGCCGCGCCCGAACGCATCTTCCAGATCTCCCGCGCGATGGAGCGCTCCATCGACTCCGACGCCCCGCCCAAGTTCCGCCGCGTCTGGGGCGCCGAGGCCGCGCAGTCGCAGGCCGCCCTCAGCAACCAGCCGCCGGAGGTCCGGCTCGACGCGTCGCTGACGAACAGGTGGCTGATTGTCGAGGTCTTTACGATCGACCGCCTCGGGCTCCTGTACGAGCTGGCCCGGGCGCTGCACGAGCTCGGCCTGGTGATCGGCTTCGCCAAGATCGGCACCTCCGGTGACCGCGTCGTGGACGTGTTCTACGTAAGCGAACGCGACGAGTCGAAGCCCGAGTCCGACCACCGCCTGCAGGAGATCCGAGCGCGGCTGGAGCAGGTCATCGGCGCCTCCGATTCCTAGACACGCGGCCCCCGCTCGCCCCAACAACGCGGCGCCCACGCATGACCACCCCCGAGCACACACTGGTCGGGGTCCACGGCGCGATGGCATTGGGCCTGGACCGACGGCTGGGCTGGGCGGCCGTCGTGTTTGCAGCGGTGGCGTCCAACGCCCCCGACCTCGACGGCCTGCCGATGCTGTTCGATATGCAACGGTTTGAATCGGGCCACCGCGTGTGGGGGCACAACGTCTTTGCGATCGCGTTGACCTCGCTGCTGCTCGCCTGGAGCCAGGCCCGCTTCGGCTGGATCGAGCGGCTATCGGCCCGCGTCGCCAAGTGGCTGCCGGTCGACAGCCGGCCGCCGACGGCGGTCGGGCCGTTCGCCGGGCGGCCCACTATGGGCTGGTTGATTGCGGTCTCGGCGGCTGCGCAGCTGGTCCACCTGGCGTGCGACGCGGTGGTGTCGGGAGGGGAGGGGCTGACCGATTGGCCGGTGGAGCCGTTCTGGCCAGCGAGCGACTGGGGATTCGTCCTGCCGCTGGTCCCGTGGGGCGACCCAGGTCCGACCATCGTGATGATGCTCGGCGCGATCGCCCTGGCAAAGTTCCCTGAACGCAGCCGCAGGCTGTCACGCGTCACGCTGGCGGGGCTGTGCCTGTACCTGCTGGCGCGAGGGATCGCCCGCGGCGTGGTCCCGCTCTAGAATGCGGGCTGCAGCGTCCCTGGCAGAGAATTGGCCCGGAGAGAACGCCCACGGTCTCGATCGAACTCCACCCAACAAGCAGGTGCAAGCCATGACGCCCGACCCAACCCCGCCCGCCGCAGCCGCCGAAGCCCCCATCAGCCGACGCGAGGTGCTGACCGCGATCAGCAGCGTCTGGTGGCTGCTGCTCCTGCGTGGCGTGCTGCTGATCGTGCTGGGGGGCTACGCGCTGTTGACGCCCGGCCTCACGCTGGAAGCCTACTCTTGGGTGCTGGGCGTGTTTGTGCTGGCTGACGGCGTGCTCGCGCTGGTGGCCGCGGTTATGGGCTGGGGCGAGTCGCGTGGCTGGACGCTGCTGCGTGGCGTGCTGGGCGTGATCGCGGGGCTCGTCATCGTGGCGAACCCGGCGTTGTTCGGCATCGTCACGATCTGGATCCTGGTCACGATCCTCGCCGTGCAGATGATCATCGGCGGCGGCTTGGAGATCTACGTCGCGATCAAGGAGCGCAAGGAGATCGAGGGCGAGGGATGGATGATCCTGGCCGGCGTGTTCTCGATCCTGTTCGGCCTGCTGGTGCTGGCGGCTCCGCTGCTGGCCGGCAGGACGTTGATTCAGGTGATCGGCGCGTTCGCGATCATCTTCGGCATCTCGCTGTGCGTCACCGCGTTCCGGATCAAAGGCCTGCGAGGCCGTCTCGAAGCAGATCAGCCGTAGCAGGGTCGTCGCCGGACGCTTCCTCTTCCGCGGCTGCGCCCACTTCACCGGTCGGCAGCAGCCCCTCCGGCGAGTCGGCCAGCGCGTGCTCGTACAGCAGCAGGTCGTCGTCGGTGGCCGCACTGGCTGCCGCGGCGTAGTCGACCATCGGGCTGTTTGACGCCCTTGCGAGCGACGCTACGGGGTCGGCAAGCGAGGCAAACGCTGCCAGCCTTGCGCCGACGCTGGTCGACTGCTCGGCTGCTGCGGCCGCGGCAACCGCTTCGGCTAAAGCGGCGCTGGCTAGCGAGCCGTACAGCGTGGTCGTGTCCCCCTCGTGGGCGCGCCACACGGCGTAGTCGGCGGCGTTCACCAGGCCGTCGCGGTTGCCGTCGGCGCCCGTGCCGGGCCGGCCGACGCTCGCGCCGTACTGGCTCCGCCAGACGTCGCGGTCCGCGCCGTCGACGACGCCGCTGGCGTCGTAGTCGCCGGGGATCGGCAGCCCGGCCGAGCCGGGCGAGCCCATGACGTACAGGCTCGCCTGCCAGTTGGCCGGGTCGTTCGGGTCGGCAAGCGGGTCGATGATCTCCAGCGAGGGGCCGTCGCCGTCTGGGGTGGTGGGCCAGGGCGGGTCGTCGCTGTAGGTGAGGCTCTGGATCACCTGCCCGTCGGCGTCGAGCAGTGAGATGGTCTCGCCGCCGTTGCTCAGGTTGGCGGTCGCGTAGCCGCCGACCGCCAGGTTGACGCCAGCCCCGTACACGGCGGTGAACACGCTCGGCGTCCGGGCGACCACGATGTACTCGCCCGGGGCCAGCGTCTGGCCGTCGGCGAACACGTACGGCGTCGACGCGAAGTCGGCGATCTGCACGCCCGACAGATCGACCGGTTCGGCCCCCGTGTTGAGGATCTCGATGAACTCCTGGTCGTCCTCGTCCGCCAGGTTGGGGTTCAGCGGGTGGTAGTGCAGCTCGGTGATGGCGAGCGTCGGCAGGTCGGTCGGCGCCTGGGCGACCATCTCGACCGGGTCCGACCAGTGGCTCCAGCGGCCGGTGTCGTCCTGCATGCGGACGCGGGCGCGGTAGGTCGCGCCGGGGGTGACCGCGGTCGGCGGCACCTCGAGCGTGTCGCTGAAGGTGGTGAGCTCGCCCGACTCCCAGCTCGCGGTCCACTCGTCGAGGAACGTGACGCCGGGGTCGCCGCCGGCCGAGGCGTCGGTCACCTCGGAGATCCGCCACTCGATCGCCCCGAACGTGCCGGCCCCCTGCGGGTCGTCGAACGTGGAGGTCTGCAGCACGAGGCCGTTGGCGGGCATGCCGGGGTCGCCGACGTAGGTCAGGGTTGGCGTGGAGGGGACCAGCGCCTCCTCGCCCGAGCCGGCCAGCACGCCGTCCAGGTACGCGGCCCGCCCGCCGACCTGCACGTAGCCGGTGCCGCTGCCGCCGCTGGGCCACTGGCCGCCAACAAAGGCGAAGTCGAGCATGTCCTGGATGAGGGTCTCGACCGAGGTCATGCCGGGGCCGGTGAGGCCGTTGTAGTTGCCGACCGAGCTGGGCGCGCCCTGCCAGCGGGCGCGGTCGGCGGCCTCGAGCGGCAGGAGCGACTCGGCCAGCTCGCGGACCATGCCCTCGATCTGCTCGGGCTGCCAGATCAGGTCCCGCATCTCGCGGATGGTGTTGTAGTAGCCCGGCTTGAGAATACTGTCGGCGTAGGACTGGTCGAAGTTGTCGAACAGGGCCTCGTAGACCAGATCGTGCCCGTCGTTCCAGGTTGGACCCCAGCTGGCGTCGGTGTCCCAGAGCAGGAGCCACAGCTTGCCGAGGTTGTCGTTGGCGGCGGTGTAGTCGGGCTCGAAGTAGTAGGCCGCGTTCTTGTTGGCGGTGGGCCAGTAGTCGTAGTGGCGGACCGCCTCGGCGACGGCGTGGTAGATGAAGTACTTCTCGAGGTTGACGCGGGCGTCGAGGTCGTCGCTGCCGCGGCCCATCACGTACTCGACGTAGTCGTGGTCGGAGCCGTCGGTCACGCCGTAGGGCGACTGGTAGTCCTGCTGCCGCAGCGCGTCCTGCGTCTGGTTGTTGAGCTTGTAGAGGTTGCCCTCCTCCAGACCGTGCGCGTCGAGGAACCGCTGGTCGAAATCCTCCAGGGCGAAGTTGATCCCCCAGAAGTCGCCGTTGTACTGGTCGGGCGCCTCGGCCGCGTCGTCGATGACGCGGAACTGGAACCAGTGCGTGTCGAGCGCGGGCAGCCCCATCATGTTCGACAGCTGCATCGTGATCGCCTCGTTGAGGGCGTACGTCAGCGTCTGGTGGTTGTCGAAGCCCTTGCCGGTGGTGAGGGTCTTCCACTGCTCGGGGTAGGCCTCGCCGTCCTGATCGAGCGGCTCGAACCAGTAGCCGTCGTTGAAGCGGTAGCGCATGCTCCGCTTGCCCTCGCCGTAGTAGCGGCCGTTGGCGCCCCGGGGGCGGTACTGGACGTTGTCGTAGACCTTGCCGTTGTAGACGATCGTGCCGCCCCAGTTGTAGGCCGAGCGGGCCTCGGTCCCCTGCGGGATCTGGTCCGCAAAGTCCCAGGCGTTGGCCTCGGCCAGGTCGTCGGCGTCGGTCAGCAGGTGGTACACCGGCAGCGAGGCGAGCGCCTCGGCGTCGGCCAGCACCTGGCCCGTGCCGTCGACGTAGTCCGGCACGCCGTCGTACACGAAGTACGCGAAGTTGAGCGAGGCGTCGTCCGCGTACGGCGCGAGCGCCGACGCGCCGAGCGTGTCGGCCACCTCGACCCGGTACCGCACCAGCGTGCGGTGCGCCTGGGTTGGGATGGTCGCGGTGTAGACGCCGTCGCCCGCGGTCTGGTCGGCGCCGAGGCCGTCGTCACGCATCTCGATGCTCGCCCAGTTGGCCGGGTCGAAGTACTCCGGGTTGGCCGACGGCTTGAGGTCGGGGTTGGCGAGCAGCTCGTTGTGCGGGACCGGCAGCCGGGCCGGAACGTACGCGCCCGGCAGCACGATCTGGTACTGCAGCACCACCGAGGCGACGCCGTCTGGGTCGCTGACCTCGGCGGTCACCACGCCGGGCGCGGCCGACGTGTCGCCGCCAGAGGCGACGACCCCCTTGATGGCCGGCGCCGCGTTGGCTGCGAGCGTTTGGTTGGCTTGGCCCGGGGTCGCGCGGCGGGGCTCGACCACAATCCTTATCGAGCGGGTGGTGGTCCCGTCGCCGTTGCTGGCGGCCAGCGTGTAGGTGGTGGTTTGGCTGGGCGCCACCACCACGCTGCTCTGACCGGTGACGTCTCCCACGTCGGGCGTGAGCGTCAGCGTGTCGGCGTCGTCGACGGTCCAAGCGAGCGTCAGTGAGTCGCCGGACATGATCTCGCTGGCGGTCGCGGTCAGCGAGCTGATCGTCGGGCCAGAGAACACGGCGTCCGGGCCGGCGTTGAAGCTGGCGGCGATCTCGGCGCTGCTGAGCGCCTGGCTGTAAATGCGGAACTCGTCGTGCGTGCCGTCGAACAGCGGGTCGGGCCACTGCGAGCGGCCGAGCCAGTTGTTGTTGTCGTTCAGGTCGGACAGATCGATCAGCGTGCCGCTGGTCCCGACCGCCTGGCCGTCGACGTACAGGGTCTGTGTGCCCGCGACGCCGTTCCACACCACGGCGAGGTGGTACTCGCGGTTGGTGTCGGGCGCCTGGGTCCAGTCGATCGAATTCTCGGCCCCGGACCCGCCGTCGCGGTGCGTGAGACGCAGGTCGCCCGAGTTGGCTTGCGGGATTAGCGCGATGTAGTCCTGGCTGCCGCCGGAGATCGAGCTGTCCTCGCCGCCGTCGCTCGAGCCGAACGAGAACAGTTCGGCCCAGGTACGGTTCCGGGTGACCGAGCCCCACCACTCGAAGGTGGCGCTCTCGCCCAACGAAGAGATGATGCCGTTGGGCAGGTCGACGTACGCGCCCTGCGAAAACGGCTGCTGGTTGGACGACTGCCCCGAGTTGTCGCTGACGTCTAGCTGGCCGTTGCCGAAACTGGCCAGGCCGGTCGGGTCGACCAGCACGCCGTCCGCGCCGCCGACGCTGTCTTCCAGGTTGCCCGAGAACATCCAGCGGTGCACCAGGCCGGCGGACTGGACCGGGTCGTCGGTCGGCGGGTCCGCCACCGGGAACAGCGGCTCGGCGTAGGTGGGCCGCCAGTTGCTGCCGAGGTTGTTGTCGAGCGCCGGGTTGACCAGCTCCATCGACGGCCCCTCGCCATCCGCGGCGATCGGCCAAGGGAAGGTCGTGCCGTACTCGACCTCGTCGATCAGGAAGCCGGAGGAGTTGGCGATCGCGATCCGCTCGCCGCCGTTGCTCAGCCCGCCCGCGTACTGGCCCACGGCGACTACCCCGAAGGTGCTCTGAAGCACCGCCGGGTCCTGGGCGACGACCACAAAGCCGCCGGCGGCGATCGAGGCGCCCTGGGGGAACGTGTAGTCGACGCCGTCGGTGAACTGCCAGCCGGAGAGGTCGACCGGCGTGGCGGCCGTGTTGTGCAGCTCGATGAACTCTTCGAAGCTGGTGTTGTCTTCGGCGTTGAAATGAATCTCGTTGATCACCACCGCCAGCAGGCGGCGGTCTTCAAGCGGCTCGAAGCGGAGGCGCTGCGGGGACCTCCTCGCCGGCTTCGACAAGACTTGCTTTGCACGACGCGCAGCCCGATTCCGATCACGAAAAAACGCCATTCCCGCCTGCCTGTTCCGTAGGTGCTTGCCTCAGCAACGGTCGATCCGCGCCAGACTCCTGGCCGACCCGTCCTGCGGTGGTCCGAAACCGTGCTGCTGGGCACGCGGCTGTTCCGAGCCACGGGCCGGCAGCCGACCCGTGAGGGGCCGCCTAGGCGAACGCGAAGAGGGGGGAAAGGAGTCTGCCTCATTAATGAATGGGCCGGGGCGGGTCCGGATTTAAATCAAAATCTCGTGCTGGCTGTGGTTTTTGCCGCTTTTGGGGGATACGGGCCGATTTGCCCTCGATTTCGGCGACCACCAGCCGCCGCGGCCAAGTGCAAGCGGTCGCTCACCAGCGAGGGCACGCAACGCAGCTTGATCCGCCGCCCGCGTGCGTAGGAACCGCGAAACGAGCGCCGGCGGGGGCCCGATCTGCGGCGGCGACCTATCTTTTAGATGCAGTGAGTGTTCTCGGCTTGGAGCGAAGGGGAAAACAGACATGGCGTCCACGATCCACCTCGCTCCTCTGGTTGGGTCGGCGGCGCCCCAGCGGCCGCCGGCCCAACCAACCATCCTCTGCATCGACGACGACCCCGAGATCCACACCGGGCTGGCCCTGCGGATGGCCGAGTACCACGTCCATGTCGAGCACGCCTACTACGGCGAGCAGGGCATCAGCGACGCGCTCGAGACCCGACCCGACCTGATCATCACGGACGTCAGAATGCCCGGCGGCGATGGCAAGGACCTGATCCAGGCGATCCGCACGCAGGCCTCGACCATCGCGGTGCCGATCATTGTCCTGACCGGCGTCCGCGACCCCGCGCTGCGGGCCAGGCTGCGTAGCGCCGGCGCGGACGCGTTCCTGCAGAAGCCGGTCCCGGTGGCACAGCTCATCCAGCTGATGGAAACGTTTATCGAGCTGCGGCGGGCCTAGCGCTGCGGCGTGATTACCGTGACGCCGCAGCCGACCGCCTGGTCGAGCGCGGCGAGGGCGGCCGGAGCCTCTTGCAGTGTGATCGTCCGCTCGACCAGTTGCTTCGGGTCGAGCCGCCCGCACTCAATCATCCGCAGCAGCTCGGGGTAGGCGTGCGCGGCCAGCCCGTGGCTGCCGAGCAGCTCGAGCTCCCAGCCGATCACGCGGCCCATCGGCGCCGGCGGGTCGGCGTCCGCGCCGGCCAGCAGGCCGACCTGCACGTGCCGCCCGCGCCTGCGGAGCGAGAGGACCGAGTTGCGGAACGTCGCGCGCCCGCCAACCGCGTCGAGCGAAACGTCGGCCCCACCGCCGGTGAGCTCGTGCACGGCCGCGCCGACGTCGTCGCAGCCGGTGGTGTTGAGCGTCGCCACGGCGCCGAGCCGACGGGCGAGCGCGAGCGGCTCGTCGCGGATGTCGACCGCCAGCACCGCCGCGCCCAGCGCGCGGCCGAGCATCACCGCCGACAACCCGACCCCGCCGCAGCCGTGCACCGCCAGCCACTGGCCCGACCGCAGCCGCCCCTGCGCGGCGACCGCGCGGTAGGCGGTCGCCAGGCGGCACCCCAGGCTGGCCGCGGTGACCGAGTCGATCGCCTCGGGCAGCTCCACCAGGTTGGCGTTCGCGTAGCGGACCGCCACCAGCTCCGCGTACGACCCCCACCCAGTGAAGCCGGGCTGGTGCTGCTGGTGGCACACCTGCGGGTGGCCTTGGCGGCAATCGCCGCACCGGCCGCACCCGGCGACAAACGGCAGCGTCACCCGGCGGCCGACCCAGCCGGCGTCCACATCGTTGCCGACCGCCAAGACCTCGCCGGCCAGCTCGTGACCCGGCACGTGGGGCAGGGCAGTGATATCGGGGTCGTGCCCCTGCCAGCCGTGCCAGTCGCTGCGGCACAGGCCGGTCGCTTCGACGCGGATCACGGCTCCGTCGGCCGCGGGCGAGGGGTCGTCGACCTGTTCGATCGTCAGCGGGCCAGCAAACTGGTGATAGAGGGCGGCTTTCAAGGGGCGGGGGTCCCGTAGGTGGTCGGCTGCGAGGCAGCCGCTGCGTTGGTTGGTCTGCTTAGAATCACCTGGCCACGGTGTGATAGTACGTCGGCTTTGCGTGTCCTTCGAGTGGGCCCGTAACCGCAATCAAGTAGGCTGAAGGCCCGCGATCGCAACGACCGCGGACTCCTCCACTGTGCGGATGGCGGCGGGCGCCGGCGGCGCCGCTGGTCTCATCCACTGCTGTCTAGGATACACGCCATGGGATCCGAGCAGACCACGAAGCCCAACGGCACACGGACTGCCAGTCGGGGCTGCGGCAGGTGGCGCTCGGCTGGCTGACCCACCGCGACGCCCAGGATCCGTTCCCAACCGGCGGCCGGGGGTTCGTGATGCCGCCGCGAAGACCGCGGTGCGGTTTGGCTCGCCGCACCCAGGCGTGTTCTCGTTCGCGATGGGCGACGGCAGCGTGCGGGGCATCCACTACGACGCAGACAAGTCCTTGCTGTAGCGGCTGGCGAGCCGGGCCGACGGCCAGACCCTCGACGCCACTTCGTTCTGAGAGCTCGATTCGGAGAGCTCGATTCTGAGCGATGCGTTCGGAGATTCCCGCGGGCCCGGTTGGGCGCCGGCCGCGCTACTCGGCCTTCTCGGGCTCTTTCTCTTTGTCTTTTTCCTTGTCCTTATCCTTGTCGCGTTCCTTCTCCGCGGGCGTGGCGGGGGGCGGCTCGTTCTCGAAGTCCTTCCACTTCATCGCCCGGCGGAAGGGCTCGATGCGGAGCACCACCTCGCCGTTGAGGAACACGCGGACCGTGCCGTTCGACTCGCTCACCGCGACCGCGACCGCGGAGGTGGCGCGGGTGATCTCCGCGGCGGCCCAGTGGCGGGCGCCCAGCCCCTTGCTGATGGAGAGCTCCGCCGGCGGCGCCGACACGTGCTGGCACGCCGCCACGACCGTCCCCTTGGCCGACACGACGAACGCGCCGTCCATCTGGGCGATCTCCTTCACGCCCTCGCGGACCTTGCCGTCCGACAGCATCCGCTCGGACACCGGGTAGCCGCGGACCGGGTCGAAGCCCATCGGCTTGCAGAAGGTGAGGGTCTTGCGGTGGTCGCCGACGACCATCAGCGTGCCGACCGGCTTGCCCTCGCGGCCCTCTCTGCCAATCGAGACCGCCAAGTCGACCACGCTCTTGAGCGTCTCGGTGGGGACCTTGGCGCCGAGCTGCTTGAGGTCGCGGATGGTCAGCCGGCCGAGGTGCTCGCCCAGCCGGATCAGGCTCAGCGAGTCGATGGTGTCCGACTCGAAGCCGCTGTAGACCGCCACCACGGGGGCCCCGGGGGCCAGGTGCTCGTCGGCGACCGCCTCGAGCAGGGCCTCGGTGAGCTGCTCGTACACCGGCAGGTCGGGCACCGACAGCACGACCGTGTCGAACTGCGCGTCCTCGGAGCCTGCCAGCACGTCCTCGGAGTCGGCCGCCACGATCAGCGCGTGGTCGCCCACCGCCGCCTGCAGCTTGTCCCACTCGGTGGGACGCTCCGTCAGAAATAGGATCGCCTCGGCGTTGTGCAGGTCCGCCATGCGCGCCGCCATCTGGCAGAACGCATCGAGCTGATCGCTGAACTTACGCGCTACGGCCATACACAGGGGGCGCGGCGAGCAGCCGCGTCGAAAGAGGCGCCAGGAGGTACAGACGTGCGGCGCGACGCATCCGCCCCGCCAGACTTCCCCAATCTACTGGAGCCCGCCAGACAGTTCAATCCGAACTCTCGCACCTAATCTACCGCGACCGACGCGACGACGACGAGCCGATGCCGAACAGCCCGCCGAGGCCCCCCCGGTTCTCCCGCTCCTCGTGCCGCTGCTGCACGTAGAAGTAGCTCTCGCTCATGCCGCTCTGCAGGCTCTTGTAATTCAGGTTCACCGGGCGGTTCGACCGGCCCGCGATCTTTGGGCCGCTGGGGTCGTCGTACGGCTCGAACACCCGCTCGTCGTACAGTTTCAGGGCGTGCAGGGCGTGGGCCAGCGGGCCGATCTCCCACGCGTTGTCCGTGTTCGAGGAGATCAGGCTCGTCAGGTAGTTCACCGCCCGGGTGATCCGGTACTCGGTCAGCTGCTCCTCGGGGACCGAGTAGATCAGCCACTCGAGCAGGTGCCCGGTGGTGCGGATGCGGCGGTCGATGTCATCCTCGTCGCCGGGGCCGCGGAACCACTCGGTGCTGAGGCTGCCGTCGCGGTTCTGCAGGCGGAAGGCGTAGTTCTGGTACTCCTCGACGAACTTCTGGGCCTCGGCCCACTCGCCGTCCAGCGGCTCGCCGCGGGCGACCCGCTTCTTGGCCGCCAGCGCCAGCCCGCCCAGCCGGTGGGTGCCGCCGCACGCCGCCCCGCGGATCTTCTGCGTCCGCTCGTCGGCAATCAGCTTCTCGAAGTCCCAGTGCTCGCCCTGGTCGTTGACCCAGGTCGAGTCCGAGGGCAGGTAGTGCATTAGCCCGATCAGCTTGAAGGTCAGCTCGGTGCGGGCGTAGCAGGTGAGCTGTTCGGCCGCGATCAGGTCGCGGATGGTAAAGTCCTTGCCCTCGACCCTGATCGGGTAGTCGGGGCTGACGTTGCACTGGGCCAGCATCGCCAGCAGCTGGCCCTTGTGCCCCTGCATGCCGACGCCGACGCGGCAGTCGAGGTTTCCTTCGGGCGTCAGGTACAGCATCTGGTAGCGGCCGCACGGCTTGTTGAAGCAGAGGTAGCCGACCGCGGTGACCGGCTTGCCCCGCCGCCCGCCGTCCTGAACGCGGCTGTACAGGCCGTAGGAAAGCATACTGTGCATGACCTCCCACGAGTCGTGGTCGGCGCTGTTGAGCGGCCGGCGGTAGTAGTAGGCCAGCACCGAACGCAGCCGGCTACGGAGGTTCATCTGGTTGCGGCTGAGCGGCTTGAGTGGCTGCTGGGGACGCTCGATCTCCTTCGGCGTGACAAAAGTCTTGGAGTGCCGCCGGGTGGCGGCGTCTGCCTCGGAGCTGCGGGAACGCTTCGCGCTGGCGTCGTCCTCGTTCGATTGGCTCGAACGCGTGTCGGGGTCCTCGGCCGAGGACTTTGGGGGAGCGGGCGGCTGGTCCGGCTCGCTGCTCTGGCCGGTAGCCGTTTTGTCGGCCTTAACAGGGTCGGCCCTAACGGGGGCCGGCTTGGTCTCGGGCTTCGCCAGGGGCCTGGGCTCTGCGGCCGGGGCGTCGGGCCGCTCGACTTCCGGGGTGATCGGCTGGTCGTCGACTGGCTTCGCGTCAATGGGCTTTGCGTCGATCGGCTTGGCCGCGGTGGCGGCAAACGGGGCCGGCTTTCGACCGTCCTTACGCAGCACGGCCGGCGGTGACGGCTCTTCTGGCAACGCCTGCATCTCGGGGGCTGTGGCGCCGCCGGAGATGTCGGGCACGCTGAACGCGTTGTCGAGCCGCGGCCCATCGAGCTTTGGCGCGTCGAGCACCGGGGCCTCGTTAACGGGTGCTTTGTCCGTGGCGGCCCTGTCCTTGGCGGCCCTGTCGTTGGGGGCCAGCCGCTGCGGGGCGACTACTTCCAGCGCATCCGGATCGGCGGCGGGTGGTTCGTCGCCGAGCGGCAGCGGGGGGAGCACGCCGTCGTGCTGCGGCCCGGCGCCGGGCCGCTGCGCGGTGCGGACCGGCCGCCACTGGAGGTCGGAGTCTTGCTGCGGCTCGCGGGACGGCAGGTGAAGCTTCTCGAGCGTCCGCGGCCCGACGAAACGGTCGGCCGGCACCCGGCTGGGGCCGAGCGGCGAGGCGAGACTCGCGGAGTCTTGGGGCAGGGTCGGGCTGGCGACCGACCAGCCGCTGTCGTAGATCGGCGTCGGGTCGGCGCCCGAAGCGCCGCAGGCCGTCAGCGCCGCGCCGCAGGCAATCCAGCCGGCGCAGCAGCCCATTGCGTTGCCGCCAAAGAGTCGAGCCGCGAGCGAGACGACCCCGCGTGGAAGGTACGCGAGTGTCGTGTACGCCGTCGGCATGAAGTAACGCCCCATCGTAACCGCCAGTGAATGCCGAGGTTGCAGACGAGCCGCGGCGCATGCTAGCAGTGGCGCCGTGGTCTCGAGCGTCGTCCACGGTCCCGCCGGGGACGCCGCTGACCTTTGGTATCGGGACGCGGCTTGCTGCGCTTAAAGCGAATGCGAGCAATCTCAGAACAGCCGGGTTCTCGCAGAGAATGGCGAAGATGGGGCCCCGGTAGGCGGCAAAAAATCGCGACTAAAGCAGGACCCGCCGGGCTAGAACGGGAGGTATCGGCCGACCCGCGAAGCGACGGAGGTTTGGTCTTCTTGCGCGGCCGCGGGGGACTCGCCCTTCGCGTAGGCTAGGCAGGCCCGGACGTCTCCGTTGAAGTCCCGGCCGGTCGCCTTGGCGAGCGACTGCACGCCGGCGTACTGCATCGCGGGGTCGCGTGACTCGAGCGCGGCGACCAACGCGGCGTTGGTCTCCGGCGAGCGGACGTTGCCCAGGGCGCGGACCGCCTCGATCCGGACGTCCTGGTCGGTGTCGTTGCGGAGGGTTTCAGCCAGCGCCGCGGTCGACGCCGGGTCGCCCCGCCGGCCGAGCAGCTCGCAGCAGCGGCGGCGGACCATTGGGTCGGCGTCCTGCAGGCCGGCGGTCAGCACCTGGCCGGCCAGCGGCGTCTTGAACTTAGCGACCGACTTCATGATGGCGTCCCGCACCAGCGGGTCGGGTTCGGTCTGCACCTTCCGCGCCAGCTCAACGGTCAGCTCCTGCTGGCGCGCCGAGTCGGTCCCGTCGGCGGCGTCGCCGGCGGCCAGGGCCCGTTCGGTCCGCATGGCCGGGGTCTCGTACGAGGTCCGTTCGGCTCGTGAAAACGGGTTCCACACCAGCCCGCCCAGCGGGCCGGACTGGCAGCCGGCGGTGGTGGCGAGGGTCAGCAGCAGGAGGGTGTTCCGCGTGAATGTCATGGCGGCTTGATGCTAGCGTTGGGTAGTAGTTTTCCGCCGGCAGCGCACGCGCGGACCGGGGGACGCGGCGGGACCGTAGCAGACAGGGGCGCCCGCCAGCAAGGCCGGTTCCCCACGAAAGAACCCGCTGAGTCGCCTGGGCGACTCAGCGGGCGTGCGGGGAGGGCAACTTTATCCGCGACGCGTCAGACCTGTCCGTAGGTCCTCCGCACGGCGCTGCTCAGATCCAAATCGATGTCGTTAGTGTCGACGCCGTTGGAGTAGAAGGCCCAGAATTCGTCGGTCCCGGTTCCACCGTCGTAGTTGAAGTCGTCGGCGACGCTGCCGATCGCTACGACGTCGTCGTCTCCAGCGCCGGCCTCAATGTCGGCCTCGTCAACCGAGGAATAGAAGAAATCGAACTTGTCGTTGCCGCCGCCGAAGTCGACTTCCAGGTCGTCGTGGATCGCCACCTGGTTCATCATCAGGGTGTCACGTTCCGCGAGACTCTGGCTGAGCGCCATGTCGATGACTACGTCATCCGAGACCCCGACTTTGTACATGCTGACCAAGTCTTGTCCGTTGCCTGTCTCGATGGTGAGGTCGCCGTCGTTGTCGCCGCCCTCGCCGACCTGCACGGTGTGCAGTGAGACAGAATCGTTGCCGCCGCCGGTGGTGATGTTGACTTGCTCGTCCACCGCGGCGTTGCGGAGGGCGACAAAGTCACGGTCATTTCCATCGCCCATATCGATGTCCATGAACTGGGTCGACAGCGTGGGCCCGCCGGCCGAAGTGGTGAAGTTGTCGCGGCCCTCGCCTAGGTCGACATCGATTCCGCCCGAGACATTGTAGTCCAGCGAGTCCACGTGAATCGTGATCCGCTCGCGGCGGCCGAGCTCACGGTTGTAGATGATTGCCTGGGTTTCGATCTGCGTACCGTTCAGACCTTGGACACGAAGCTTGCCGTTCTCAAGCTGGCTTACCTGCACCTGCTGGTCGCCGCCGATGCTGTCGGCGGCTTCGTTGATGATGAGGTCTCCGCCCGAGACCGACACCGCGACGTCGCCCGCCATCATCGCCTTCTCTTCCAGCGTCTGCATGCCGAGCCGCTTGCCGAACTTCTTGCCGTTCTGCTTGAATGACTTAGACATCTCGAGTCTCCCTTCGTGCTTGTGCTTGGTAGGACGGCCCTTGGAATAGCCGTCGTTGACACCATCACTTACGAGGGGATCCGCCGCTGTTACGCGGCGGGCGCAGAAATCGGAGCCCCGCTGATTGCGCCCCGCGGGCCCAATTAGCGATCGGCGCCGGCGGGCGGGGACCCATGCGGGGACGTTCCGCGGGCTTCGAGCGGTCGTTTTCTGCGGAGAATCACGCGGCTAGCAGCGCGCAACAAGGGGCGCGCTGCCAGGAACGCACGCCCCAAGGGGATCTCAACTTCCGATTGCTCGAACCGCCAGAAAAGAAAAGCAGATCGGGCCCGGATTTTGCGCGGGCTGGCTGGTCTCACCCCTCGACCAGCCGACCCTCGCAACCAGTCGGCCCGGTTAGTGCTCGAGGAACTTGCCGCAGTTTGGGCACTTGGCGTACCACATCGGCACCTTGGTCCCGCACTCGCACTTGGTCTTGTGCTTTATAACCGAAGAGCCGATCAGGCTGGCGCTGGTGCTGGCGTCGGCCTTGGCGGGGTGGTCGTCGAACACCGACTCCGAAGACGGCGTCGGGGGCGGGGCCGCGTGCGCGGCGCGGTGCTCGCTCAGCACCGCCTCGCGGAAGGCGTGCTCGGTCTCGTCCGTGGAGTCCGGCACCTGCACCACGACCTGCTGACCCACACACTTGGGACACAGGCCCTTTTTGCCCGCGTACTTGTCTTTGACCTTGAACGAGTGCCCGTTGGGGCAGTGCACTTGGATTCCCATGCTTGCGGCCTCGTCTACCTACGCGGACAGTTGGTCCGGCCCCGCGGGGGATCCCGTGGATAACAGGCCGTCCCTACCCACCAGTGACGTGCCGCCCAATCGAGCCACGCACTCCGGCCGAATCAAGCCCAACGCGTCACGGTAACGTGTGCCAATTCTCTGCCCGTTCGAGCGCAGTCGCCAAAGTTCCGGCGGCGCAGCACGCGCCGACGTGCATCACAGTGACAAGCGTCGAAGCAGTTCTTCCTGCAAGCTTTGCCGGCAGCCGACCAGGCGCCAGAGGAGTCGATCCAGAGCAGTCGATCCAGAGGGGTCAATCACGAAAAGCCGATCGTCGAGATCGGGGTGGCCGGGCGCGGCGAGCAAGGGCCTCCGACCCCTGCCTGTGTCATTTAACCTATCTTAAGCACCAGCTGAAATCAACAACGATGACCGCGGGGCGCCTTGGGCTGGCGGGCGTCGCCTGCCTAAACTACCTGAGATGACTGGACTTAATGCTTCCCGATGGCTGCCCCTGGCGCCCTTAGCCGCAGCCGCCGTCGGGGTGGTTGCCGCCGGCCCGCGCGCCCAGGGCCTGCTGGCCAACACGGCGCTGGTCGCCGCCGGGACGCTCGCCCTCGCGCTGCCGATCGGCGTGCTGCTGGCGGTGCTGATCCACAAGACCCGGCTCCCCGGCCGGGGGGGGGCGTCGGTCGCGCTGCTGGCGATGATCTTCGTGCCGCTGCACCTGCACGCCGCCGCGTGGCGGGCCGGTTTTGGCGTGCTCGGCTGGTGGACCCAGTTCGGCGCGGCGGAGGGGCCCACCCACGTGCTGCTCGACGGCACGGCCGGCGCTGTCTGGGTGCACGCGATGGCCGCGACCGCCTGGGTGACCCTGATCGTCGGCGCCGCGCTCGCCGCGGTCGACCCACGCGTCGAGGAGGACGCGCTGCTCATGATGCCGGCGTGGCGGGTGCTGGGGAGCGTCTCGTTCCGTTGGGTCGCGCCCGCTTTGCTGCTGGCGGCAGGCTGGGTCGTGGTCACGGTGGCGCACGAGATGACCGTCACCGACCTGTTCCAGGTCCGCACGTTCGCCGAGGAGGTTTACACGCAGCACGCCCTCGGACTGTTCGACCCCGCGCAGCTCGACGACCCGGCGCAGCGGCTCGAGGCGGGCCAGCTCGGCGCCGGGCTGCTGGTGGTGTGGTGCGTAGCGGTCGCGCTGCTGTGGGCCGCGCGGCCGCTGGCCGAGGGGATCGCCGCCGGCATCACCCGGGACGCCTGGCGGTGTCCCGTCCGCTGGCGGGCCGGCGGAGCCGCGCTGCTCGCGGGTCTCGTGCTGCTGCTCGCCGGCCTGCCGGTCGGCAACCTGGCGACCAAGGTCGGCGTCTACGCCACCCGCGAGGGCGACGCCTGGCGGCGCGACTGGTCCGCTGCCAAGGCGGTCGAGCGTGTCGCCGCGGCGCCGGTCGAGCACCGCCGCCAGCTCTGGCAGTCCGCCAAGCTCGGCCTTGGCGTGGCCTGCGGCGCGACGCTCCTCGGCGCGCTCGTGGCGTGGCGGCTGGCTAGGGGCGGCTTCGAGCAGCTCGCCTGGCTCGCCTTCATCGCGTTCTTGCTGACCACGCCCGGGCCGCTGATCGGCATCGGGGCAATCTGGGTTTTCAACCAGCCGCGCGACTCGCCGCTGTCGTTCCTCAGCTGGCTGTACGACAACACGCTGCTGGTAGCCTGGGCGGTGCAGATGACCCGGGCGGCGCCGCTCGTAGCGCTGGTGCTGTGGCCGGTGTGGCGCTCGCTGCCGACCGGGCTGACCGACGCCGCGCGGCTCGAGTCGGGCCCCCTGGGCGCGGCCTGGGCGGCGGTCCGGGCCCGCCGTTCGGCAGTAACCGCGGCCTGGATGGTCGCGCTCGCCGTGTCGTGCGCCGAGCTCAGCGCCACGCTGCTCGTCCTCCCCCCAGGACCCCAGACCGTCACGATCGAGTTGTTCAATATGCTCCACTCCGGAGTGGATGACCGGGTAGCGGCGATTAGTCTCTGGCTCGTTGCGCTGTTCGCCCTGCTGGCGTGGGCCATCAGCCGCTGCTGGACGCGGGACGCGGCGAGAACAGGCGATTAGCGGTTCGGCGGCGTCCCCGAATGCGCCAAGCTGCACAGCGGGCCGAAAAGCGATAAAATACCCACGGCCCGCCGAATCACCCGCGGC
Source organism: Posidoniimonas polymericola (assembly GCF_007859935.1). Taxonomy (NCBI): domain Bacteria; kingdom Pseudomonadati; phylum Planctomycetota; class Planctomycetia; order Pirellulales; family Lacipirellulaceae; genus Posidoniimonas; species Posidoniimonas polymericola. Next base: position 143,845 of record NZ_SJPO01000003.1, read on the forward strand.
GGCCGGCGAACTACCCGAGCCCGCCGCTCCCCGATTCGCAACTCGACACGCACCACCGCTCCCGCCATCTGGCCAAAAAAACGCCCGCATGAAGCACGCTTTCTTCGCCAGACGCCCGCTGCTGCTCGGTTTGTGCCTGCTCGCGCTGCTGATGCCCGGCTGCCGCGGCTGCGACGACGGCCTCACCCCGCAGGAGCGGGCCCAGAAGCAGCAGGAGGAAGAGGAACGCAGGCTCAAGGAAGAGGAGGAGAAGAAGAAAAAGGCGCCGATGGTGGTCAGCACGCTCCGCCCGGCGCCGACCCAGTCGGACTCTCCGCGGCTGTTCGTGAAGCCGGGCCACTGGTCGACCGTCAGCCAGGAGATGAAGCGCAACTACGACGACTGGGTCGGCCGCACCAGCCAGGAGGTCGTCGACTCCAACGGCCAGCCGATCCCGCTCGACTACACCGCGTTCTCGCTCCGCAGCCAACGCCCGGTCGCGCTCAGCAAGGGCCAGACCAAGGATGTCGAGAGCGTCTTTTTCGCTCCCCCCATCACCCGCAAGTTCAACATCCGCGCGCGGATCTCCGGCCGCGACGGGCTGGACGTCGTGCCGCTGCCCCTCGAGCCGGTCACGCCGATGCAGTCGCACCAGTATCACTTCGTGGTGCTGGCCGCCAACCCGGCGAGCTACGGTCGGCTCGGCTCGCTGCGGTCGGTCAACTCGCCGGTGCACTTTGAGTTCGACCTGCTGTCGAGCCCCAGCGGCCTGCCGCCCCGCCTGCAGTACCGCGTGGTCGCGCCGGAGCTGGGCGAACGCGCGCCGCTGCCCGACAACCTGTACTGCCTGACCTCGACCGCCTACCTGCTGTGGGACGAGGTCGACCCGACGATCTTCGAGCCGCCGCAGCGCGAAGCGCTGGTCGACTGGCTGCAGTGGGGCGGCCAGCTGATTATCAGCGGGCCCGATTCGCTCGCCCTGCTGCGCGACAGCTTCCTCGCACCGTACCTGCCCGCCACCGCCGGCGACGCCTGGGAGATCACCGCGGCCGACCTGCAGCCGATGGTCGACGCCTGGGGCGTCGGCAAGGGGCCCGAGCTGCAGCTGCCGCGGCCCTGGTCGGGCGTGCGCCTCGACCTGGTCGAGGACGACTCCGACCGCCGCGAGTCCGACTCCCCGGTCGCCCGCGCGACTGCGCAGCTCCGCTGCGGCGAGCTGTTCGCCGAACGCCGCGTCGGGCGGGGCCGGGTGCTGGTGTCGGCGATGCAGCTCAACCAGCGCGGGCTGCAGAACTGGGAGAGCGGCTTCGAGTGCCTGATGAACGCGGTGGTGCTCCGCCGCCCGCCCCGCCGGTTCCGCAACGACAACTACAGCGCCGGCGTCCGCTTCGACGAGGAGGCCGGCTACGGCGTCAGCGGCGACAGCCCCGGCGAGAGCACCCTGGCGGTCGAGTGGGCCGACGGCCGCGACAAGGTCGCGCCCGACGCGGCGGTCAACACGGCCTTCCGGATGCTGTCGCGAGACTCCTACAGCGAGGCCCACCCCTGGCGGTACACCCGCGGCGCTACGCCCGACGCTTCCAATCCAGGATTCGGGGGCCAGCTGGGCCAGATGGCGACCGACGCCACCGCGGTCCGGCCCCCCAGCTACCCCGGCGGCGCCGGCGGCTGGGACGACTTCAACGCGGTCTCCGAGGCGGCCCGGTCGTCGCTCCGCGAGGCGGCCGGCGTCACCGTGCCCGACTCCGGCTTCGTGCTCGCCTGCATCGGCTTCTACCTGCTGGTGCTTGCGCCGTTCAACTGGATGGTGTTCCGCGCGATCGGCCGCGTCGAGCTGGCGTGGGTCGCCGCGCCGCTGATCGCCATCGCCGGCACCGTGGTGGTGGTCAAGCTCGCCCAGCTCGACATCGGTTTCGTCCGCGCCCAGACGCAGATCGCCCTCTTGGAGACCCAGCCCAACTACCCCCGCGGCAGCCTCACCCGCTACACCGGCGTGTACACCTCGCTCGGCACCAACTACGAGATCACCTTCGACGACCCGGCCGCGGTGGCCGCCCCATTCGCCAGCGGCAGGGAGTTCGAGCTGCTCAGCGGCCAGCGGATCTCCCAGGTCACCTACGACCGCCAGGACAAGGCCCGGCTTGAGGGGCTGACGGTCTCGTCCAGCACGACCGGCATGGTGCACAGCGAGGAGATGCACGCCGTGAGCGGCGCGCTGCGGCTCGGCACGGCGACCAGCGGCACGCTGCAGATCGAGAACCTCTCCGACCAGGACCTGCGGCAGCTGGTGGTGGTCTACCGCCCCGTCCAGCGCACGGGGCCGGGCGAGCAGGCGCCGCCGCCATCGCTGCGGGGCTGCTGGATCGGCAAGCTGCCGCAGCGGGAGTCGATGGCGCTCGCGTTCTCGGCGGTCCCCATCAGTGAGGACGCCGCGGCGTTCCAGCAGGAGCGGACGCAGGACGCCGGTTCCGCCGCGGCCAAGCGGAACGACGAGATGAACCTCGAGCCGCTCTGGCGGGTCGCGCTCAACCCGGCCGAGTTCGAGCCGGGCGAGTACCGCGCCGTCGCGCGGATCGACCGCGCCCTGCCCGGCATGACCGTCCGCCCCGCCGCCGCCCAGGAGAGCGCCGCCACCCTGTGGGTCGCGCACCTGCAGTACGAGATCCCCACGGCCCCCGAGCCCGACACGAATGCCCCGGTCGATTTCGCGAAGGAAGAGTAGGAGAGACCAGAATCCGAGGTGGCGTCCGAGCGACAAGTTGCTCGAGCAACAGGTATTTAAACAGGAGGCAGCAGAGAGAGCAGAGCACCAGAGCACCAGAGCACACCTCATGGCCTCGGCTCTCTTTGCTTCCTCCTGTTCAAACAAACCCGTAAGAAGATTCTGAACAGAAGAGAACGAAGGTAACGAATGAGGGCCAGACTAGGCCGCGAGTCGAAGAACGGGGACTGGCTCGAGGCGTGAGTCCGGCCCGCCCCAAGCTGGCGTCACGTGTGTCGTGCCTGTCTCCCTTTTCCGACGGACCAACGCGGCTCCGCGCTGAAAAGGGGGACAGGCACACGACCGCAGCCACGTCGAACCAACGGCGAACCCGGAGGTGCGGTCGAGAGCCAGTCCCCGTTTTCAGCTCACCTAGACCGAGTCAGAACAGCACGCCAACCGGCGCCCCAGCGGATCCTTCCCCAACCATCCGCGATCCGCAATCCCCAATCCGCAATCGAATGATCGAGATCCACAACTTCCGCAAGACCTACGGCGACTTTGTCGCGGTCGAGAACCTCAGCCTCAAGATCGGCGCCGGCGAGATGTTCGGGTTCATCGGACCCAACGGCGCCGGCAAGAGCACAACCATCCGCTTCCTCGCCACGCTCCTCCGCGAGACCACCGGCGAGGCCACCGTCAACGGGCACAGCGTCACGGGCGACCCGGTCGCTGTGCGGCGGAGCATCGGCTACATGCCCGACATGTTCGGCGTGTACGACGGCATGAAGGTGTGGGAGTTCCTCGACTTCTTTGCCGTGGCGTACGAGATCCCCCGCGCCAATCGCAAGGCGGTGATCTCCGATGTGCTCGAGCTCCTCGACCTGACCCACAAGCGGGACGACTACGTCAACGGCCTGTCGCGGGGCATGAAGCAGCGGCTCTGCCTGGCCAAGACCCTGGTGCACGACCCACCCGTGCTGATCCTCGACGAGCCCGCGTCCGGCCTCGACCCCCGCGCGCGGCTCGAGGTCAAGGCGCTCCTCAAGGAGCTCCGCAAGATGGGCAAGACGATCCTCATCTCCAGCCACATCCTCACCGAGCTGGCCGACGTCTGCACGTCGATCGGCATCATCGAGCGCGGCAAGCTGCTGCTGGCCGGGCCGATCGACAAGGTCTACCGCAAGATCCAGGCCAACCGCCACCTGCAGGTCCGCTTCTCCGGCGACCCCGACCCGGGCGTCAGCCTGATCCGCAGCGACCCGAACGTCCGCAGCGTGCAGATGGAGACCCGCGGCTGCCTAGTCGAGCTCGCCGGCGACGACGCCGACGTGCAGCGGCTCCTGCACAACTTGGTCGCCGCCCAGGTCGGCCTGACCTCGTTCGCCGACAAGGAGCCGACCCTGGAGGACGTGTTCATGATGGTGACCAAAGGGTTGGTGACTTAGGTTGTTGCTCAGCGGACTACCAGCCGTGTAGGAGGCGTCTCCGACGGCGATGAATACCAGGTTAAATGGAAACGATCGCACCTAAGGAATCCGCGAGCCGATCAATGCCTGCAGATCGCATTCACTTTAAGCAGCGGTGGGGCAGGGCGTGCTGCCAGTTCGAGATGAACGGCGTCGTGGTTCCGGTCACCTGCCCAATAGCGTGTTCACCGGACCGCGGAACGCAGTTTGAGTTCCAACTGCCCGGCGGCGATTCGGTCGTGGCCACAATCGACAATCCACCTGCGACAACCATCTGCGTGAACGAAACGCCGGCCGCGGTGATCACGCCCGTGATGTCGCTCTCCCAGCAGCGTTTCGGGCATAGGCCCTACCCATTGCAGGTCGCGGAGGTCGCGTACGGCGGCGAGGCTTGGCCACTCGTCGGCACGGTATACTGCGGTTGGGCAATGAACCACTTCAGGGTATTGACCGAGAGCGGCGCCCGGGCGTGCTACTGGAAGAAGACCGCCCTCTGGGGGCGTGGCGGTGCGACGCTACTCGTTTCGCGCCGGGTGGATCGCTGTTTCCTTGCGGTGGCAATCTCGGCCACAGTCACTTCAATGCTGCCGGAGTAGAGTCAGCCAGCCTGTAGGAGCCGTATCCGACAGCGATGTCTACCTGCGGGGCAATGGCGTTCAGAGACCGTTCCCACAGGCAATAGTTTTCGTGCCTTCTCGTGCCTCTTTGTGGCTACTGATTGGCCACGAAAAGGCACGAAAGAGCACAGTAAAGAAAAAGGGTGGCCGCGACTTCCGCGAGCGAGTAGCGTCGCCAACCGGGCCGATTCGTTCGAGCGGTAGTCGGGGTTGCGAAGGAACAAGAGGCAAACCGGGTTGGCCAATGGCGCGCGGGCGTCAGGGGCGCTCCCGCAGGGAAGCCCCCGAGGGGTGCCAGCCGGCGTCGGCTAAACGTCGAGGGCTTCCGCGGGCGCGGAGCGCCCCCGGGAATACCGGGCATTCTGCCTGTTACAATTGGGGGCGTTTGGAAGCACCCAGGAGACTCACCATGCGCACGCAACGCGTTCTCGCTTGCCTCATTGGCCTCACGCTGCTCGCTCCGGCGGCTTTCGCTCAACGGGCAAAGTCATCGACAGCCTACCCGCACGCTTCCGAGCCGATCGGCTCGGTGCGTGAGGTCTACGACGGCGCCCTCTCGCCGGAGTCCGCGGTCCGCACGTTCCGCAATATCGACCGGCTGTTTCCGACGCGCACTGTGCCGAAGTCGCTGACGCCGTGGCCGCTGCCTCCGGCGGCGACCACGCTCACCAACGTCAGCTTTGAGGATAAGGGCCAGGCGTACGACCTGATCGACTACCTGCAGGTCAATCGGATCGCCGCGCTGTTGGTGCTTAAGGACGGGCGCGTCGCGCTCGAGATGTACCGCTACGGCAACACGCCCCAGACCCGCTGGATGTCGATGTCGGTGGCCAAGTCGATCACGTCGACGCTGATCGGCGCCGCGGTGAAGGAGGGCTACATCGACAGCATCAACGACGACGTGACCAATTACGCGCCGGCGCTGGCCGGCAGCGTGTACGAGGGCGCCACGGTGCGGGACGTGCTGATGATGGCGTCCGGCGTCCGCTGGACCGAGGTCTACACCGACCCCACGTCCGACCGCCGGCGGCTGCTCGAGGCCCAGATCGCCCAGCAACCGGGCGGCGCGATGGAGCTGATGGAGCGCCTGCCCCGTGCGGCCGAGCCCGGAACGCTCAACAACTACAACACCGGCGAGACGCAGGTCGCCGCCGAGATCCTCCGCGGCGCCATCGACCGCCCGCTGGCGGACTACCTCTCCGAGCGGATCTGGAGACGCTTCGGCATGGAGGCCGACGCCAACTGGTGGCTCGAGTCCGAGGGCGGCATCGAGATCGGCGGCAGCGGCTTTAGCGCCACCCTCCGCGACTACGGGCGGTTCGGCCTGTTCATGCAGCGCGGCGGCCTGGCCGGCGGCGAGCGGATTCTGCCCGACGGCTGGGTCGACGAGGCGACGTCGCCCAAGGTGCTGAAGGGCGGTGACAAACTCGCCTATGGCTACCTGTGGTGGCCCGGGACCTCGCCCGGCTCGCGGCGGGACCGCACCTACATGGGCATCGGCATCCACGGCCAGACGCTGTACGTGAACCCGGCGGCCAAGGTGGTGGTGGTCGCCTGGGGCGCCCGGCCCGAGCCGATGGCCGAGGGCGTGATCGACGATTTCGCGTTCTGCGACGCCGTGGCCGACGCGTTGCGAAACGAATAGACGGCGCGGGCGCCGGGGCGCTCCTGCAGGGAAGCCCCCGAGAGGTACCAGACGGCGTCTGCTGAACGTCGGGGGCTTCCGCTGTCGCGGAGAGCCCCGGGCGCCCCCTCGCACAGTCCTATTGCCCCCCGTTTTCGGTGGAAATCCACCCCCGATGTGATCTAATGAGGGCTGCAACCGGGCGCCCGCCTGCAATCGGCGAGGCGGGCGGTCGCGGTGCGCGGGCGCCGGGGGCGCTCCCGCAGGGAAGCCCCCGAGACGTTCCAGCCGGTGCTCGCTGAAAGTCGGGGGCTTCCGCTAGCGCGGAGCGCCCCCGGCGCCCTTCGATGCTTCAGGACGACTCTCTGCTGTTGGCTTCGGTTTGTCGCTTCAGAGCGAAACGTGACCGGACTTTACGGACAAAACCCCCGCCGCTGGGCTGGGCTTTATTCGTTGTAAACCGCTGCGAGAGAAAGACTTGCGGTGGTTGGGAGCATCGGATCGCAGTGGGTTTTGTCCCCTCCGCTCGTGTTTTCGGACTAAACAGGGTCGGACAAAACGGCTCGGACAGAACTCCCCGGAACAAAACTCGTGGCGATTGGGCCTGGCGGCCCACGCTAGGACTGGCAGGTTGGAAAGGGACTAATGGCGACGACGATCTATCACAACCCGCGGTGCAGCAAGTCGCGCAACGCATTGGCGCTGCTCGAGGAGCGCGGCGTGGAGTTCGAAGTGATCAAGTACCTCGAGGACCCGCCGTCGACGAAGGAGCTGCAGCGGGTCGTGGGGTTGCTGGGGATCAAGCCAGCCGAGCTGGTCCGCCGCGGCGAGAAGGTCTTCAAGGAGCTCGGCCTGGCTGAGCAGGAGCTGACCGACAAGCAGTGGATCGCCGTGCTGGTCGAGCACCCGGTGCTGATCGAGCGGCCGATTGTCGTGCACGACGGCCGGGCGGCGATCGGGCGGCCGATCGACAACATCGAGGCGATCCTGACCGATTGATGGCCGCGACCCCGATGGACCAACCCGCGCTGATTGTGTTCGACCTCGACTTCACGCTGTGGGACGCCGGCGGCGTGTGGTGCGACTGCCTGACGCCGCCGTTCCGCCAGCAGGAGGGCCGCGTCGAGGACCGCGAAGGCCGCCACGTGCGGCTGTACGACGACGTGCCACGGATCCTCGACGAGTGCGAGGCCAGCCCCGCCGCCCTGGCGTTGGCGTCCCGCACCGGCGAGCCCGACTGGGCGCGGCGGCTGGCCGAGCTGCTGGGCATCCGGGCGCGGTTCGCCCACCAGGAGATCTACCCAAGCTCCAAGGTGCGGCACTTCGCCGCCCTGCGGGAGGCGACCGGCTGCGACTACGACCAGATGCTGTTCTTCGACGACGAGGAGCGGAACGTCCACGAGGTCGGCCGGCTCGGCGTGACTTGCGTGCTGGTCGAGCAGGGAATGACCCACGCGGTGTTTCAGGATGGTCTGGAGCGGTTCGCGGTGGTTGGAAGGCGAACCGGTAGATTGCTAGGGGAGGGTGCGGTCCAAAGCGGCCGAACATGAGTAAGCGAACGCAGGAGAACAGGAGGAAGCAGAGAGAGCGGAGCACAAGGGCAGGAGTCTGCTATCTCCGCGGCCTCCTGTTCACAGCCGTCAGGAGGACCGAGATCGCCGGTAGGCGCCTAGCGGTAATAGTCAAAGTGCAACTGAAGGGAGAAGCAATGAAGTCACGTTCGATGATGGTTGGTCTGGCGGGCGCCGTGGTGTTGGCGGCGGCGTTGATGTCGCTCGACGCGGGCGCCGAAGAGGCGAAGCCGCCGGTCGACCCCGGCAAGTTCAAGGACAAGGTTACGCTGTTCTACCTGCACGGCAGCTTCGACGGCGGCAGCGTGATGATCCGCGACGCGCGGTTCGAGCAGGTGCACGACCGCTGGTTTGTGACCGGCACGTCGCCCGACGCCGGCGACCCCGACGATTGGGCCCGCGACTCTGAGGCCGGGATCGACTGGCAGCGCGTCGAGTCGTTCTACGTGTTCACCGAGGAGCAGTTCCAGCAGCAGGTGTTCGAGGGCCCCGGCGCGATCTAGCCCAGGACCATTGAGCGTCGGCGGCCACGCCGTCTTTGTGGGTGGTACGCCCTGCAAGGGCGTGGTGAATCACCAGTGGGGCAACCACGCCGTTGCAGTGCGTGCCAATCAAGCGGTTGCCGCGATACCGAGAAGAGGATGTCTGACAAAGAAGCACGCTCGACGATAAGAACGCAGCTCGCCATCGTGCTGCTGGCCATCGGCATCCCGTTAGCCGGCGCGGGCGTTTGGGCGTTGGTCATGCTCTCCACTTGGCGGCACGTGCCCGAGGCCTACGCGGCCTGGGATGCCGGCACGCTGCTGGTTGCCTACATGCAGGCGAACGACGATCGCTGGCCGGCGGGCTGGGGGGAACTAGCAGCGTTCGCGGCGGAACAGGGGGCGGCGATCCAGTTGCGTGGCGGCCAGTACCCACCATCGGACCGGTATGAAGCGAGGTTGGCAGAGATCAAGAACCTGGTGAAGATCGACTGGGACTTCGATCCAACGGCGCCCGCTGCCGGAATACCGGTGACGAACGCGGAGGGCGGGCCGCCATTGGCGCTTTGGGAAGACCCCAACGAGATGGTTCGTGAGTACTTGGCGTCTAGGGTCGAGTTGGCCGACGAGGGAGAGTGATCGTCGACTACGCCAGTACCGGGGCCCCGTCGACCATCTCGTCGTCGGGCTCGCTGTCGGAGGCTTCGGCGATCATCCGCTCGAGCCACGGGTCGAGGTCGTCGAACAGCTTGGGGACGTCCTCGTGGAACATCCGGCCGATCAGCAGGTTGGTCAGCGCGGCGGTGTGCTCGGGGTGCTCCATCGCGAATTTGCCGACGCGGAACTCGCCGGAGTAGAAGGCGTGCACCAGCTTGCGGACCCACTTGGTGCCGGCGGAGAACTCGTCGTTCCACGCGCCGAGGCGCTCGGCCGAGGGGTCGTCGAGGCGGAGGGCGTCGATGACGCACTCAGAGGCCATCTCGGCGGACTTCATCGCGAAGTACACGCCGGAAGAGTAGACGGGATCGATGAACCCCCAGGCGTCGCCGGCGAGGACCCAGCCGTCGCCGGCGGGCTGCGTGGTCGAGTAGCTGAATTCCTTGGCGACGCGGAGGTCGTCCAAAGGCTCGGCGCCCTCGACCCGCTGGCGGACGCCGTCGCACTTCTGGAGTTCTTCGGCGAAGATCTGCTCAGGCTTGCCGCGGCCCTTAAGGAGGTAGTCGTTGTCGGCCACCACGCCGACGCTCACCAGGTCGTCGGCCTGGGGGATGTACCAGAACCACGCCTGCTTGTCGCGGGTGTGGGAGATGATCGTCTTGACGCCGCCGCCCGACTCGTCGCGGTCGGCGCCGCGGTAGTGCCGCCAGATGCTCGCCTTGCGGAGGTTGGGGTTCACCTGCTTGACGCCGAACTTGTTGGCCAACAACGACTGCTGGCCGGAGCAGTCGAACACGACGCGGGAGCTGATATCCACGGTTTGCCCGTCCGACTGCAGCCGCACGCCGGTGACCAGGTCTTGGGTCTTCAGCACGTCGAGCACGCGGGTCTTGTCGAGGCACTCCGCGCCCTTCGCCCGAGCGTTGTCGAACAGCATCTGGTCGAACTCGGCGCGGTCGACGTGCCAGGTCTCGCTGCTTTCGTGCGGGTCGTGGTTGCGGAAGAAGAACGGCTGCGACTCGCGGCCCGTGTTGTTGACGAACTGCACGCCGACCTTCTTCGCGAAGCGCGAGGCCTTGAGCTGATCGAGCACGCCGAGCTTCTCGAAGGTCCAGTAGGTCTCGGGCATGAGCGACTCGCCAACGTGCTCGCGGGGCAGGGCGTCGCGCTCGACGAGGAGGGTGGTGTAACCCGCCTGGGCGACCAACGCGGCGGCGGTGCAGCCGGCCGGGCCGCCGCCAATGACGATGCAGTTGTACTGTCGGTTGGTGGGGGGCATTGGGGGGCGCCTGGTTGGCTAGGCTTGGACGATCTCGAGCAGCTCTACCGCGGGTCGGCCGTCGACCAAGATCCGGGCGGAGCGTCCGTAGATCGGCTGGTTGGTTTGCAGTCGGAGTTGTTCGCGGAGGTCGTCGCCGGGTTCGATCCGCCAGAGGGCGAGCAGCTCGACCTCGCGGAGCAGGTTGTTGCGGATCAGGATCCGGCCGAGCGGGGCGGCGTGGGTCTCGATCTGCTGGCGGACCAGGTCCGGCAGCCCGGTGAGGTCGATCCGCATGATGCCTAATTGTACGGGGGTCCCATCCGAATGACGAGTTAACAGACTTTTGCGGACATAGGAGTCGGGCGCGGACTGCTCCTGGACCACGACCACCTTGACCAGCGACTCGTGGAAGGCCTCGAGGGTGACCGTCATGTGGTCGTCGTGGGCGAGCAGCGCCTGGTAGTGGGGCGGCATGTCGGCGGCCGAGACCGCGGTCAGCTCGCCCAGGGGCGCCGGGTCGCTGTAGAACACGCCGGCCAGCTTGAGCATCTCGGGCCGGTGAGACTCGCCGACCTCGGCGGAAAGCTGCGAGCGTCCTGGCATGGCGTCGACTCCGGCGTCGCTGATTGGGGCACGAAGAGCGGGGGAGGGCGGCCGCCGGCGGGCTACTCCTGCAGGCAGTCGGCCAGCCAGGTGGCGTCGGGGCCGACGTTGGTCAGCAGGCAGGTCACCGCCCGGCGGACGATGGGGTGCGAGGCCTTGCCGGCGCTGGCAAGTGCGGCGACGACGAAGCTGGTGGTCTGCACCTGGCCGCGGAAGCAGCCGGCGTCGGACTGCTGGGCGGCGATTAGCTGCAGGCACGGTTCGACCGACACGCCCCGCAGCCAGCGGAGCGCCGGGTTGCTGGGACGCAGTTGGCGGAAGCGGGCCAGCCCGCCCGCGAGCATCACGGGGTTGGTGCTGTCGAACTGGGGGCTGCTGAGGAGGCCGCGGATGCTGGCCGGGGCGGCGGCGCGTTCGAACCGCACAACGGGCGTCTGCTTCCAGCTCCCCACGCCGGCGGCGGCGCAGGTGCTGAGCACGCCGAGCAGCAGCGAGCGGTCTTCGATGGTGCGGCGGAGGGCGGCGGCGCCCTTGCGGGCCTTGATGTACTGTTCGAGCCGGGGCTCGAGGTCGGCGTAGCGGGCCGGCACGCAGGTCAGCCGGAACACGGACAGCGCCAGCATTGAGCTGGTGAGGTCGGACGGCGCAGCGGGCGTCTCGCCCCAGCCGCCGTCGGGGTTCTGGCAGTCGGCCAGCCGACGCATGCTAGCGAGCATCAGCTCGCTGAGGTCGCCGCGGTACGCGACGTCGAGCATCTCGGCCTGGGCGGCCGCTAGCGACGAGTCGCCGTACTGCTCGGCCATCACCAGCGCCGAGACGGCGGTCGCCGTGCTGCGCACCGAGAACGGCGGCGTCGCCGGGAGCGTGATCGGACCAGCGGGAGCAGTCATCGATTCGGGGTGGTCAACAGCGGGAGGCACGCGGCTTTCCTCGGTGGACTCTGGTCGGGGGACTTGGGAAACCGGCCGCGGGTCGTCGGCCGCGGGTCCGGCGCCCACGAAGGACCAGCAAGGCGTGCGGCAACCGGGTGGCGACGACGCGGCAGAGGGACGCGGTGGAGGGTAGGCTGGAGGGGGGTGAGCTGCAGAGGGCGACAGGCCCGGTTTCGTGTGCCCTCATTTTACGTGGGCCAAGAATGGGTGTCGATACGCCGGGACTGCTGGTGAGCCCGGCGGATTCGTAAACCCCGCATTCGGAAGGGGTTACGGTGCGAGAGCGCATGAAAAGCGGGGATGCAGTGGAGCACAAGTCCCGAAGGCTAATCTTCGAGGCTTCCTGCCCTGGAGGCTCCACTGCGTTCCCCGCAAGCGGTGTCGTTTGGCACGCTAGAGGGGGTATCGGCGCGGCCGTGGTGGTTTCACGATGTGGTCTCCCGGGGGCTGCCAGTCAACCTCGCGCGATCACCCCCCGTTGGGGGACTGTTTGGCGCCCACCGACGACTAGTCAACCACGCCGGCCGCCACGCAAAGACGCACAAGTTCCGCAACGGAGTTAACCTGGGCAGCGCTGTAGATCTTGCTGCGGCGCGACTCAACCGTGCGGATGCAGACGCCCATCCGGCTGGCGATCTGCTTGTTGGGCACGCCGTCGAGCACCATCCGGAGGACTTCCATTTCCGAGTCGTTCAGCTTGGAAAGGCGTTCTTTCGCGACGCGGGAGGGCTGCTCCTGCTCGCGGCGGAGGACGTCCGCGGCGATTGCCGCGCCGACAGCCTCTTCCAGGGCGATGTCCGAGCAGGGCTTGTCGAGCACCGACACCGCGCCATGACGCATGGCGTCGACCGTGGTGGAGGTCGTCGCGTAGCCGGTGATCAGCACCGCTGGCGTTTGTACGCCATCCTCGGCCAGGCGCCGCAGCAACTCGCTGCCACGCATGCCGGGCAGTCGGTCATCGAGCAGCAGGCAGCTCGGGCCTTCCGGCTTGCGGTTGGCGAGGAACTCTTCGGCCGAGCCGTAGGCTTCGACCTTCAGCCCCTTGGGCTCGAGCATTTCGCAGACAGCGCTGCGGGCGGCGGCGTCGTCTTCAATCACGAAGACGCGTTTTTGTTCGGCAGAGAGGGGACCGTTGTCAGTTGCAATCATGGGAGGGCCTTGTAGGGGTGAGGGTCGGTTGGCCGGAGCTGGTTCCGACAGCAGGCCAACCAGATAAGCGTGCTAGCGTTGGACCGGCGGGGGACCGCCGCTTAGCGGAGCCGTCGCCGAGCCCAGGAGTTCGCGGCCCGTGAGGAGGCCCGTTCTCTATCCCAATAGTACGGCTGGGGTTACACCATTTGCAGACTGCAATAGATGCAATCGAACGCGGATGCACTGGCCCGCACTGTGGGGGGCCGCACTGCACCGCCCCGCAGCTGTGGCCGCCCGCAGAACGCGGGCGGTCGCGTGCGCTGTTACTCGTTGGGCTTTGCTTCAACAACCAGCCGCACCAGCTCGGCGACGGACCCCGCGCCCAGCTTGGCAAAGATGCTCTGCCGCCGCACCTCGACCGTGCGGACGCTCAGTTCCAGCTTGTTGGCGATGGCCTTGTTCGGCTCGCCTGCCACCACCAGCTCCATTACTCTGCTCTCGGAAGGGGTGAGGCTCTCCAGCCGCTGGGAGATTTCGGAGCGCTGGCGGTCGGCCTCGAAGTTCTCCTGGTCCTGGGCCAGGGCGTTGCGGATGGCGTCCCACAGCTCGAGATTACGGCACGGCTTCTCGAGCAGCGTCACCGCGCCGTTCTTGATCGCCCGCACGGTGACGGGCGTCTCGGCGTAGGCGGTCAGCACGACCGTGGCGATCCGCCAGCCGAGGTTGTTGAGCTCTTCCTGCAGCTCCAGGCCGCTCATCCGCAGCATGCGGACGTCGGTCACCAGGCAGGCGGGGCGGCGGCCGTCGTATTTCTCCAGGAACTCCTCGGCCGAGCCGAAGCATTCGCAGTGCACGCCCATCTCCCCAACGAGCGACGCGACCGCTTCGCGGATTGCCTCGTCGTCGTCGACAATAAAGACGGTTTCGGATTTCGCCATCAGTCGTTCGATTCGGCTACCGGGATGCGGACGGTAAACGTCATGCCGGCCTGCTCGTTCTGGCTGGCCTGGATGACGCCGTTGTGGGTCTCGACGATGCGGCGGCAGAGGGCCAGGCCGATGCCCATGCCCTGGGGCTTGGTCGAGAAGAACGCGTTGAACAGCTCGTCGGGGTCTTCGGCGTCGGCGCCCTTGCCGTTGTCCGAGACGCGGACCTCGACGGCCCGCTCGCCGAGCCGGGTCGAGATGCGGATCTCGCCGTCGGCGACCCCGCCGTCGCGGATCGCGTCGACGCCGTTCTGGATCAGGTTGACCGCCACCTGCTGCAGCTGCACGGCGTCGCCCTGAACCTGCGGCAGCCCCTCTTCCAGGTCGAAGATCAGCGAAGCCTGGGCGTGGGTGTTGTAGCCCATCACGAACTCGGCCGACCGCCTCAGCAGCTGGTTGATGTCGAGGAACGTGATGTCGGTCTGGCGGGGCCGGGTGTACTCGCGCATGTGGCGGATGATGTCGCCCGCCCGCGAGATCTGCTCCGACGACTTCTGGTACAGGCTCTCGGCCTTCTCGGTTTTGCCGGAGCTCAGCGCGCTGCGGGCGGCGGCGTTGAAGGTCGCCGCGGCGTGCAGCGGCTGGTTGACCTCGTGGGCGATGCCGGCGACCGTCTCGCCCATGGTCGCGACCCGCCCAAGGTGGGCGAGCTGGGCCTCGAGGACGCGGCGTTTCTCGCGGGCCTCGATCATGTCGGTGATGTCGCGGTCGACGCCGACCATCCGCAGCGGCCGGCCCGATTCGCTACGGCGGATCACGCGGCCGCGGTTCAGGTTCCAGCGGAACTGCCCGTCGGCGTGCCGGATGCGGTACTCGGCCTCGAAGACCGGGGTCTCGCCGGCGAAGTGCCGGTGCATTGCCCGCTCGGCCTGGTCCCAGTCGTCCGGGTGGATCCGCTCACGCCAGGCGTCTTCGCTGCGGCTGTTCTCGCCGGGCGGCAGTCCCAGGGTGCGGAGCCAATGGTCGCTGACGACCACCCGAGCGTGCTCGATGTCCCAGTCGTACACGCCCTCTTCGACGCCCTCGATCGCGAGCCGCAGCAGCTCACGGTTCTCTTCCGACGCGCGTTCCGCGGCGTCGCGGGCCATGGTGCTCACCAGGATCTCACCGATGAGACGCAGCAGCGCGATCTCCTCGTCGGTCCAGGTCCGCTCGTGCTGGTGGGTGGCGAAACCCATGTAGCCCACCACCTGACCCTCAGCCAGCATCGGCACGTTGATGAACGATTTGGTGTGCATCGCGACCAGCGCCGCGCGGAACTCGGTCGTGTTTTCGGGCAGCGAGTCGAGGCTCGGCATGTGGAAGGGGACGCCCCGCCGAATCGATTCCTCGGGCCACGGCAGAGAGTCGACCGGTATCGTCTGCACGCCCTGGAATACCGGTGGCGCCGTGGGCGACGACCAGTAGTAGCGGAGCTTCCACTCCTGACGCGCCTGGTCGAGCAGGTAGATGAAGCTGCGGTCGACGCCGGTAAACTCGCCCAGCTCCTCGAGGACGCCGCTGAGAGTCTCTTCGCGTTTGTCCAGCGGCGGGTTGATCAGGCGGGTGCTGATGCCGAGCACCAGCTCCTCGAAGTTCAGCCGGCGTTCAAGCTCCTCCTGGGTCCGCTTCAGGCCGGTGATGTCGCGGCCGACCGACTGGTACTCGATAAAGTTCCCGCGGTCGTCGAACAGGGCGCGGTCGACCCACTGGTACCAGGCGAGCGAGCCGTCGGTCCGCACGACGCGGTGCTCGTCGACCGCCAGCGGCGCCTCGGGTGTCAGCCCCGCGAGCTTCTTACGCACGCGGGCAAGGTCCTCACGGTGGACGTTGTCCAGCACCGGCGTGCCGATGATCTGGTCGGCCGGCTTGCCGAGGAACCGGGACACGGCGTCGTTGACAAACCGGTGACCGCCCTCGGCGGTCCAGCGGATGATCATCTCGGTCTGGTCACGGACGATCTCGTGCAGCCGCCGCTCGCTCTCGGCCAGACGACGCTGCGAGTCGAGCCGTTCGAGCGTGTTCCCCACAACCTCGACAAACACCCGGATCAGCGCGAGGTGCTCGTCCCGCCAGCGGAAACGCCGCCCGACCGTCGCGCAGTTCACCATGCCGGTCAGCGCGTCGCCGATCATCAGCGGGTAGTGCAGCGCGGAGCGGACGTCGTACTTCTCGTACAGCATCCGGAAGCACTTGGCCTCGACCGGGGCGTGGCTGGTGTCGTCCAGCATGAAGTGCCGCCCGCTGGCCAGTTCACCCAGCTCCCACTCGAACTCGTCGGCGCAGAGTCCACTCACAGCCGGCAGCAGCGAGGCGCACCCGTCGACGTACCACTCGTGGGTAAGCTCGCCGAGCGCGAAGCGGTCTTCGAAGAGCCGGATCGAGCAGCGGTCGACGCCCAGGAACTCGCCCACCCGCCGCAGCGACTCGTCGATCGCCTCGTCGACGTCGTCGGCGGTCAGGTTGATGAACCCGGTGCTCAACGACACCAGCACCTTCTCGAACTCGATCCGGTACTCGAGCTCACTCGTGCGGCGGCGGACGCTCACCTCGAGCTCGTCGCTGATCGCCCGCAGCCGAGTCGCCACCTCGTCCTGCGGGCAGGCGGCCTTGCACATCCCCTCGTGCCCGATCACCGACCCCGAGGGCGAGTGCAGCGTGCGGGGGGTGACCTCCATCGGCGCCGACCTGCCGCTGGCGCACTTCAGCATGATGACCTTGGTTGGCGAGTCGGCGCCGTCGAGCAGAGCGAGCTCGTTCTCTTCGGCCATCGAGTAGGTTGACGAGGCGGCGTCGACAAACTCGCGCCAGTCCCGGCCGACCATCGCGGACGGCTGGAAGCCGAGGATCCGTGCGACCGACGGGCTGACGTACGTTAGTCGGCTGTCGTTGTCCGCGGCGTAAATGAAGTAGTCGACTGCTGGGTTGTCGGTCAGCCGCTCGTAGCGGCGGTCGAGCTGCGCCTCGGCCACCTCCCGCCGCCGCCGCTCTTCGGCGAGCTGCTCGGCCAAGTTTGCCGTGCTAGCGGGTTCTGAGAGGGGCGAGGGCATGGGAATCGGGTCGGGGTAGTTCGGGTGTCCGCAGCTCTAGTGTAGTTTACTGAGAGTACGCTCCCGAGGCGAACCTTCGGTAACCCGCGACCGCCGCGGCGGCTCGTGCCCTGGGAACCAGACCGATTGAATACCGCTTGCGCAACCGCGTGCCGGCCGGCCTCGGACCGTTACTCGGCGCGGAGCTTGATAAACTCGGCGCGGTAGACAGGCTGGTCGGCCAGCCGAGTGCGGCGTTCGAAGTGGGTGCGATAGTCCAGCTCGTGGGTGGCTGGCGTGGCCGGCACGTCGTGGGGGCCGTCGAGCGGCACGCTCGCGGCGATCAGCTCGAGGGTCGCCGTGTAGTACTCCTGCACGTCGGTCCAGAAGTGAAGCTTCCCGCCGGGCCGCAGGGTGCGGTGGGCCTGCAGCAGGAACGCCTCATTGAGCACCCGCCGCTTGTGGTGCCGCTTCTTCCACCACGGGTCCGGAAAGTAGACGTGCACCGCCTCGAGGCTGTCGGTGGGCACAAACTCCCGCAGCAGCCGCTGGCCGCAGCCGGCCAGCATCCGAGCGTTCGTCCGCTCGGCCTGGGCCAGCCGGGCCGCCGAGTGCCGGGCGTAGCTGAACGAGATCTCAACGCCCAGGAAGTTGTGCTCCGGCTGGGCACCCGAGGCGGTCCGCATGAACAGCCCCTTGCCGCTGCCGATCTCAAACTCGAGCGGGGCGTCGTCGCCGAAGAGCGTCTGCGAAGTGCAGCTTTCGGGCAGGTCTTCGAACTCGAGCAGGTGCCAGCCGTAGTCGAGGTTCTTGTCGATTCGCTTTAGCGCGCGGCGGCCCATTTAGGATCAGCTCGGGAAGAAGGGGGCGGTGGCGGCTGCTCTCAGGGCGGCCGGCCGCGCTCAGCAGGCACTCGGGAGGGCGGCTAGGCGATGCTCGGCAGCGGGACGCCGCGCATCTGGCCCTCGCAGACCAGCGTTGTGCCGACGAAACACTGGAAGCGGAACACGACCATCGCGCCGGGACGGAACCTGGTTCGCTGCGCGACAATTACCAGCCGGTCGCCCGGCGTCACGGGGCCGCGGAACCGGACGTCGTCCAGCCCGCCGAAACCCAGCGGGCGGTCGCCCACCAGATTGTGGCTGCGGGCGAGGTAGCTGCACGCCTGGGCCGAAGCCTCACACATGATTACGCCGGGCATCAGCGGCATGCCGGGCATGTGCCCGCGGACCCAGAAATCGGCTTCCGAGGTGTCCCTGTAGGCAATCACGACGCCGGCCTCCGCGTCATCGCGCACGACGGCGGTCAGCTGCTCCATCTCGAAGCGTTGGGGATTGAACTCCCGGATCGCTTCGAGATCGGCGCTGATCGTATCGCAGTCGATCGTTGCCGGATCGACTATCAGGTCCTTGCTAGACACCGCGTTGGCTCCGCTTACGCTCGCTCACAGAAACGAACCTCAAACCGCAGCGGCGGCTTAGGTCTTCACCTTCTGGCGACGTTCCTTGCGAGGACGGCTGCAAGCGGGACGCTTGCCGTGGTTGGCTTTCTTCACTTTGCGACCAGGTTTGGCCATGACAGACTCCGCGTGAATTCGAGGCTCCGCCAGACCCTGCGAAGGGTTGGCGGCTAGAACAAGCCCCACATTCTAGCAGTGTCCGCCAAGCAGGGGAACCCAGGGTTCCGGCCGTTATCCGGGCGGGACGGCCCCGCCCGGCTGGCTCGGCAGCCCGACCAGGGCTGATCTTGCCCCAGTTCCGGCAACCGGCAAGAGTGTTCCCGACGCCGGTGCATTTCCACCTCCTCAAACGAGTCCTACCATGGTTGCACGAGCCCTGGTCGCGGTCCTGCTTACAGGCACGCTGCCCGCGATGGCCGAGAAGCCCCCTCAACCGTTTGGGGCCGAGCGGCTCGCGTCCTTCCAAACCGACGTCATGTCCTTCCGACCCCCCACGCTAGGCGGCAGGCAGTTCTGGGCCGACCAGCTTGTGCTGCACGACTGGCGGATCCAGCAGAACGTCTTCACCGGCCACAGTCGGCTGCTCGACCCCAGCGACCGCCGCGTCGCCTCCGGCGGCTACGACGAGTGCCGCGACCGGTTCGAAACTATTCAGGCAGAGCAGCAGATTCCGTCCCTCAAGCCGCGGACGGTCGTCCTGCTGCACGGGCTGTGGCGCTCGCGCGGCGCTATGAGGCCCCTCCAGGAGCACCTCAGCCAGAACGACGCCTGGTCCGTCATCTCGGTCGAGTACCCCAGCACCCGCGCCACGGTCGGCGAGCACGCCGCGGTGCTCAAGCGGGTCGTCGACAACCTTGAGGGCGTCGATCAGATCGATTTCGTCTGCCACAGCCTCGGCAACCTGGTGGTCCGCCGCTGGCTGCACGACTACTACCTGCCCGCGTGCGAGGCGCTGCCCGCCGACGGAGGATCGGGCCCGCCGCGGCTCGGCCGGATGGTGATGCTCGGCCCGCCGAATAACCGCCCCGAGCTGGCCGGCTGGGTCGTGCCGCTCGACGTCACCGGCCAGGTCTACGGGCCTTCGGGTCGGCAGCTGAACGACAAGTGGGATGAGCTGGCGCCGACGCTCACGGTCCCGCCGTGCGAGTTCGGCATCCTGGCGGGGGGGAACGCGAAGAGCGGCCGCAACCCGCTGATCCCCGGCGACGACGACCTGGTCGTCACGGTCGACAACACCCGCCTGGCGGGCGCCGCCGACTTCCGCGTCGTGCCGGCGATTCACACGCTGCTTATGGGCCACCCGGACGTGCAGGCGATGACCGAGCGGTTCCTGCTCGAGGGGAGCTTCGAGGGCAGCGGTCAGCGGCAGCCGATCGCCGAGTAGCCGCGCGTGGGTCCTAAGCTAGGTTCTACGCGGTTCTCGCGATACCTCACCGAGGCTCGGGCGTTTAAGTCTTCTGCGCGTGCTGTACGGGTCACCCCCTCACTCATCCCCCTCGGAGCCGCCATGAAACGCCTCGCTGCTGTCTGCTCTCTGTCGTTGGCATCGCTAGCCTATTCCTCGGCGGTCGCCCAAGACTGGCCGCAGTGGCGGGGCGCCAACCGCGACGCCAAAGCGACCGGATTCGAGGCCCCCAGCGAGTGGCCCGCCGAGCTCGAGCAGCGGTGGAAGGTGACCGTGGGGGACGGAGTCGCCACGCCGTCGCTGGTGGGCGAGCGGTTGTACGTCTACGCCCGCGAGGGGGGCGACGAGGTGCTCCGCTGCCTGGACGCCAGCACCGGGGACGAGCAGTGGCGCGACGCGCTGCCGGCCGCGGGGGTAGGCGGCCCGGCGTCTGGCTTCGCCGGCCCGCGGTGCTCGCCAGTGATCAGCGGCGGCAAAGTTGTGATCATGGGCGTCGAGGGCGTTATCAGCTGCCTCGACGCGGCTTCGGGCGAGCTGCTCTGGCGGAACGACGACTACCGCGGCGAGGTGCCGCGGTTCGCTACGTCGAGTTCGCCGCTGGTCACCGCCGGCGTCTGCATCGCGCAGGTTGGCAGCAGTGACCAGGGCGGCATGGTGGCGTTCGACCTAGCGACCGGCGAAAAACGCTGGGAGTGGGACGGCGATGGCCCGTCGTACGCCTCGCCGGTGCTAATGGACATCGCTGGCCAAGAAGTCGTCATCGCCCCGACCAGCCGCAACCTGGTGGCAATCGACGCGGACAGCGGCGAGCTGCTGCGAGAGGTTCCCTACGAGCAAGGACGCTACAACGCCGCTACTCCGGTCATCGTCGACCAGCTGGTGATCTACGCCGGCCCGACCCGCGGCACAACCGCCGAGCGGGTGACCAAGTCCGGCGACGAGCTCACCGCCGAGCCCGTCTGGAAGAACACCGACAACTCGCTGCAGTTCAACTCGCCCGTGCTGAAGGACGGCATGCTCTACGGCCTGTCGAACCTCGGCAGCCTGTTCTGCGTCGACGCCGAGTCCGGTGACACCGCCTGGACCGCGCCGCTCGCGAAGCCAACCGAGCCGTCCGCGCAACCAGAGGCCCAGCCAGCAGCTCAGCAACCAGAGCAGCCGGCCGAGGGCGAGCGTGGCAGTCGGCGGGGCCGCCGCGGTCGGCGGGGAGGGGGAGGCGGCTACGGCTCTGTGGTCGACGCCGGAAGCGTGCTGTTTGCCCTCAGCCCTGCCAAGGAGCTTGTGGTTTTCAATCCCAACGCCGAGGCGTTCCAGGAGGTCGCCCGCTACAAGGTCGCCGACTCGGACACCTACGCCTACCCGGTGATCGCCGGCAACCGCGTCTACATCAAGGACGCCGACTCGGTGATCTTGTGGGTGATCGAGTAGCGGTCGGAGCCTGTCAATCACGCGCCAGCCTGGTTGGACCGCGATCGATTCTGCAGGGCGCCGAACGCTCGTGGAGTCGGATACCGCTCCCGTAGGCGATTGGAACGGGCCGTGCACACCGGCAGGTGATCGATCTATCACGACCACCAGCCCAGGAGGCACGCGATGCCCACTCCGTCCGACCGCCGCGGATTCCTCAAGTCGACCCTCGCCAGCGGCGCGCTCGCCGCGATGTCGGGTGAAGCGATCGCTGCCCAACAAGACTCCAGCGATGGCGTCCCGACGCGGCCGCTCGGTGACAGCGGCGCCCGCGTGTCGATCGTCGCACTCGGCGGGCACCACATCGGCCAGGTCGCGAAGAAGGACGGCGAGGCCGCGGCGATCCGGCTGATGCACCAGGCCATCGACCAGGGCGTCACATTCTTCGACAACTGCTGGGACTACCACGAGGGCTACAGCGAAGAAATCATGGGCAAGGCCATCAAGGACCGCCGCGACAAGGTGTTCCTGATGACCAAGGTCTGCGACCGCGACTACGACGGCGCGAAGAAGATGCTCGACCAGAGCCTCCGCCGGCTGCAGACCGACTACCTCGACCTCTGGCAGTTCCACGAGATGGTCTACGACAACGACCCCGACTGGGTGTTCGAGAAGGACGGCATCCGCGCGGCCCGCGAGGCGAAAGAGGCCGGTCGGGTCAAGCACATCGGCTTCACCGGGCACAAGGACCCAAGCATCCACCTCAAGATGCTGGGCAAGCCGCACGACTGGGACTCGGCGCAGATGCCCAACAACCTGTGCGACTACTTCTTCCGCAGCTTCGTCCACAACGTCGTGCCGCAGTGCCGTCAGCAGGGAGTCGGCGTGATCGGCATGAAGGGCATGGGGGGCGGCAGAGGAAATCTTTTGCAGTCCGGCCTTGCGACGCCGCAGGAGTGCCTCCGTTACTGCCTGTCGCAGCCGGTCAGCTCGCACGTGGTGGGCATGATGAACGAACGCGACTTGATGGAGGCGGTCGAGGTCGCCCGCGGCTTTACGCCGCTCAGCCAAGAGGAACTATGGGAGCTCCTCGCCAAGGTGCGCGACGCCTCGGCCGACGGCCGCCACGAGCTGTTCAAGACCAGCAAAAACTTCGACGGCCCGTACCACCGCGAGCAGCACGGGTTTGCGGTCGAGGGGTGACCTCACGGGTTGGCAGTATCGTCGGCGGCGGGCGGCCAAAGATCTACCGTGCGAAGATGCTCGGCCACGAAGCGGACCACCGTCTGGCGATACCGCTCCGGCGCCCACTTGGCGTAGTTCTGGTGCCCGAGTCCCTCGAACCAGACCAGCTCCTTCGGTTCGTTGGCCGCCGCGAAAAGCCGGCGAGTGTCCTCGGGGGTTGTCTGTGCGTCGGTCGCGCCCCCCACGATCATCACTGGGCACGTCAGATGAGCCACGGCGTCGACAGGACGCAGGTCCTCGCAGCGGATGCCGGTCCGCGGCTCGAGCTGCACCAGCAATGCCCACGACGCCAGCGGGCCAAACCAACCTAGGCGTTCACGGGTGCGGTTGCCGACCGCGGCCTCGATCGTAGGGAACACAGCCTCCAGCACGACCGCATCGACGCCCCGCAGGTCGGCCAACGCCGCGGCTGCGCCTCCCAGCGAGTAGCCCACCACCGCAAGCGGTTCGCCTGGGCAGCGTTCTCTGGCCAGGGCAATCGCGGCCTCGACGTCGTGGCGTTCGGTGTGTCCCAGCCCGACCTGCCCGCCGGAGCTCTCGCCGTGGCAGCGGTGGTCGAACAGCACGCTCGAGAGCCCGGCCTCGGCGAACAGCCGGGCCCTCGCCAGGGAAGAGCCGCGGTGGGTGTGGATGCCGTGGGCAATCACCACGACGCCGCGGCCCGGGTCGCCCTGGCGGAACCAGCCGGCGAGTTGATCGCCTGCAACCGTGCCGAACGAGACCTCCTCCACGGAAAAGTCTGCAGGCCTCGGCACTATTTGGTGGTGCGGCGCCAGCAGTCGGCCCGCCGCCAGCCAAGCGACTCCGGCTGCAACGACGCACGCCAACGCCGCCGCCCAGGCGGTCCGGCGGAGAAAACTTCTGCTTGGTCGCCAAAGCCGCATGCCGCGCTCATGGAGGGGTGATCCCTTGAGTAAGGTATTTGGCAGCAGGAGGTTCGGTTCGGCGATTCGGCTTTCAACCGTCCCTGGCGTTCCTCGTCGCTACTCGCCCTTGTCGACAACCGCCTTGAAGGTCCGCGTCAGGGGTCGGCCGTTCATCGGGTCGATCGAGGTCGCGACGCCGATCACGACGTCGCCGGGCTCTACCGCGTAGTAGTCGAGGGCGTCATTCGCGTACTGCAGCGGCGCAACTTTGTTCAGGGACTTCCCGCCGTTCTTCCATTCTTCGAGAGAATCGAGGTCGATGGCCTCGAAGACTTCCTCGGGTGTCTTCCCCTCGCTCTCTAGCACCAGCAGCCAGTCCGACTCGACCGACGAACTCTGGCGGCGGCCGTACATGCGGTTGCCGTACCCCAACGCGACCCTGTCGGCGATCTGCACCAGGCCGAGCCACTGCGATCGTCGGTCCATCACCTGGGGGGCGCCGTTGCTGAGCGTGACGGTTTCTTCCCCGCTTACGCTGTTGGGCTGCTGGTCGCTCACGCCGTTCCACTCTACGCGGAGCCGCGCCGTTCGGGCGGTGAAGAGCGTGATCGTGACCTCCGCGTCGCGACCGGCCTCGAGGCTCGCCACCTTGTAGGTTCCGCGGTACCCGTTGGCGTTGACCTGCGCCGTGTACCGCCCGGGGTACGCCTGGAACGCGGCCAGGCCGTCGGCGTCGGTAGATTCGCTGCTGCTAGAGCGGGGGTTGCCCGAGTAGCGTCGCAGCGACACCGAGGCGCCCACAATCGGCGACCCCTCTGCGTCGACAACCTTCACCGCGAATTCTTGCTTGTCCTTCTTCTCAAAACGCACCGCGGTGATCACGCCCGCGTCCCGCGCCCGCCAGGCCGCGTCGTCGAACTGGTGTTCGGACGGCTTGAGGTGTTCGCCCTGGAACAGAAGCTTGCACGGGTAGTGGGAGGTGTTGCTGGTGGTGTAGCTGAACAGGTAGTAGCCGCGGTCGAACGCCTCGAGCTCCTCGTTGCTCCCGCTCACCGAGACCCTGAAGTCGTCCCGCGGCACGGCGACGCCGTCCCGGTCCGCGACGCGGAAGTAGACGTACATCGACCGCTCGCGCCGGCTGCCGCCGCTGGTGGGTGGCGTGGCAGAATTGATCGCGTCGATGCGTTTGACCAGTTCCTTCGGCAGTTCTTCCAGTTCCAGCCGCTACTGCAGCCGTTCGTCGAGATCCTGTGAGAACGCCGGATAGGCACGGGCGATGCTCTTGCCGTGCCGCTTCATGACTTCGTTGGCGGTCCCGCCGTGCCCGCTGGCGATCAGCTCGCTGGCGTACCAGTAGGCGACCCGCGGGTCGTCCGGCGAGATCTGATAGGCCTCGGTCAGCAGGCCGAGTGCCGAGCCGGCGGCCTGCAGCTTTGCCTCGAGCGCCCGGACCAGCAGCTCGGTCCCCCTGTCGGCGGGCGCTTCGGCCGGCGCGTTGGCGAGGCCGAGGGCCTGCTGGCCGGAGGCGCCGGAGTGGATCGACGCGACCGACGTGAACGGCGTCCGCAGCACCGACTCGCCGACCGTCACCACGACGTCCTCGCCGTCCATGGTCGCGACGCCCTGCAGCGTGGCGCCGGACCGGAGGGTGATGATCTCTTCTGCCGCAGTGGGCGCCGTGAGGACCGCGGTGGAAAGGAGCAGGCAAGCGACAACAGAACGCAGCGAATCAAATTTCATCGTGATGGGGTCCGCCAAGGTAGTTAGAGTGCCGACCCCTCCAGTCTCGGCAACGGCCAGCCGCGGGTCAACGTCGCGGGGAAGAAGGCGTGGCGTTTGACGAAAAAAGCCCCGGGCGATCTCGCCCGGGGCTTAGTGCTTTTCTGGTTAAGAAGCGTAGCGGGTCTTCTTCGGCAGCCGCGCTACTTCAGCTTCGCGGCGAACGCCGGCCCGCCGTACTCGGCGCTGGCGCCCAGGATCTCTTCGATCCGCAGCAGCTGGTTGTACTTGGCCATGCGGTCGGAGCGGCTGGCGGAGCCGGTCTTGATCTGGCCGGTCGACAGCGCGACCGCCAGGTCGGCGATCGTGGCGTCCTCGGTCTCGCCCGAGCGGTGGCTGGTCACGCTGGTGTAGCCGGCGGCGTCGGCCATGCGGATGGCGTTGATGGTCTCGGTCAGCGAGCCGATCTGGTTGACCTTGATCAGGATGCTGTTGCCAATCCCCTCGTCGATGCCGCGGCCGAGCCGCTCGACGTTGGTGACGAACAGATCGTCGCCGACCAGCTGGCACTTGTCGCCCACCTTGTCGGTCAGCATCTTCCAGCCCTCCCAGTCGTCCTCGTCGCAGCCGTCCTCGATGCTGCAGATCGGGAACTTGTCGACCCAGCTCGCGAGCAGGTCGACCATTCCGGCCGAGTCGATCTCCTTGTTGTCGATCGTGTAGACGCCCTTCTTCGAGTCGTAGAACTCGCTGGCGGCGCAGTCCATGGCGAACCAGACCTGCTCGCCCGGCTTGTAGCCGGCCTTCTCGATGGCGGTCAGGATGACGTCGAACGCCTCGGCGTTGGCGCCCAGGTTCGGGGCGAAGCCCCCCTCGTCGCCGACCGAGGTGTTCAGGCCCTTGTCGCTGAGCACCTTCTTCAGGTGGTGGAAGATCTCGCAGCCGCAGCGGAGCGCCTCGCTGAAGTTGTCGAAGCCCAGCGGCATCACCATGAACTCCTGGATGTCCACCGAGTTGTCCGCGTGCTCGCCGCCATTGAGGATGTTCATCATCGGCGCCGGCAGCAGCCGGGCGTTGCTGCCGCCCAGGTAGCGGAACAGCGGCAGGCCACAGAAGTTGGCCGCGGCGCGGGCGTTGGCCAGCGAGACGCCGAGGATGGCGTTGGCCCCCAGCTTGGCCTTGTTCGGGGTGCCGTCGAGGTCCAGCATCTGCTGGTCGATGGCCATTTGGTCGAGCGCGTCCAGGCCGATCAGCTCGTCGGCGATCTGCTCGTTGACGTTTTCAACGGCCTTCAGCACTCCCTTGCCCAAGAAGACCGACTTGTCGCCATCACGCATCTCGAGGGCCTCGTGGGCCCCGGTGCTGGCGCCCGATGGGACGGCCGCACGGCCCATCGAGCCGTCTTCTAGCGTCACATCCACTTCCACGGTGGGGTTGCCACGGCTATCGAGTATTTGGCGGGCGTGGATGTCGACGATCATGCTCATGGCAGGGAAAGGGGGTAGGGGAGGGAGTGGTATTACTAGCCGCCAAACGCGGCCCTTCGAACCGCCATTTTAGGGCGTTTGGCCCGGCTGTCGAGCGGGTAAGCGAGAGGCCGTTGCGCGGGGGCGAGAAACACCGTCCTCCCACGAGAAACCGCCCGCGGGGCCATCGGTCCCGCGGGCGGCTGGGGTGCTGGAGTTGTTCGAGGGTTGCGGCGTTACGCCTGGGCGGTAGCCGTCGGCCAAGCGAAGCTGGCGTCGACCATCTCGCCGTCGGTGATCGTGCCGCCCGTGAGCGTCCCCGCGGCGGCCTGGATGCAGAGGAAGCAGAGGTCGGCCTCGTCGCCGGCCTTGATCGACCGCACGCCCGCTGGGGCCACGCGGAGGACGGTCCCCTCGCTGAGCGGAAACAGCTGGCCGTCGGCGTAGAACTCGCCGCTGCCGGAGACCACCACGTACAGCTCCTCGTTCTGCTGGTGGCGGTGGGTGAACGGGTACGCGGCGCCGGCCGGCAGCTTGTTGAGCGACATCTCGCAGCCGGTCGCCCCGAGGGCCTCCTTCACGAACAGCTTGCCCGGCGCCTTGGTGGGGCCGTGCTCGAACACGTGCTGGTGGAGGTCTTGCCAGGGGCCGGCGTTGAGGACGGTCGTGTTCGCCATGCGCTTTTCTTCGATTGGGGTGTGCTTGCAAATTGCAAGTGCTCGGATTGCTTGCATTATGCAAGTGCGCGTGCTACTGTCAAGAAAGATTCACACGCCTCCCCAGAAGCCCCCAGCGGACCTCATGAAGCCCCGCCGTTCGGTCTGCCCGGTCGCCTGCACGCTCGACATCCTGGGCGACAAGTGGACGCTGCTGGTGGTGCGCGACATGCTGCTCGGCAACACCATGTTCAAAGAGTTCATGGCCTCGCCCGAGGGGATCGCCACGAACATCCTCTCCGACCGCCTGCAGCGTCTGGTAGAGTGCGGCATCGCCGAGCGGTTCACCCCCGAGGATTCCAACGGCAAGGACGCGTACCGCCTGACGCCCAAGGGCAAGGACCTCCGCCCGGTGATCCTCGCGATGCTGAAGTGGGGGGAGAAGCACGTGGAAGGGAGCGAGGCGCGGCTCAAGAAGTAAAGGGGGGCGGCAAAAACCACGCCCTCTTGCAATTGCTGGACGATTCCACCTGAGGCGCCTAGTTTTAGTATCCTTGCCCAACCCGGCGCCGATTGAGTTTCGCCTGTCCGTTGGAAGTTCAGATCAGCGTCTATGACCTAAGGGGTGATTCATGTGCCGGTACGCGATGTACGGTCCCTACAAGAGTCACTTCGCGTGCTTCGCCTGCCGGAAGGCATTTAAGCAGCCGCCGATTAGCGATTGGCTTGCCGTTCGCGACCGCGGCTACGTCTATCGTGAGCTACACCGCAGATGGTCGCTGAAGTCTGGCCTCGAACGCCGCGAAGAAGAGCTTGGGTTCCGACTTTCCGATCTGGAGTCTGAATTCCGTGACGCTATTCGGAAATGCCCTGAGTGCGGAGAGCGGATGGTCGATTTGGGGCTAGACTTCAAGCCTCCACGACAGAGCGAATCGCAAGCGTGGAAAACGCTTCAGGGCGTTTATCGCGTTGGCCATGTGTTCCACACTTGCGGCTGCGATGGTCCCGGCTACATCCCTAGCACCCCGGTCGATTACCGGCGTTACCTCGAAGATCGCAGGCGGCTCTACGAAGAACATCTCAAGTCGACCCAGGAGTCTGCTGACCTAAACGCCGACCGGAAACGCGAGGCGCGAGAGTATTGGGCTGCTCGGTTAGCCGCGATAGGCTCCGAACTTGGCGTCTCGATTGCTACCAACAAGAGTTTTTCCCGACAAGGGCGGTGACGAGAAGCAACCGCAAGACCTCATTTACAGAAACCTATGTCGAAGTACCTCATCTCCTTCCCCAGCGCCGCCATGAAAGTCGCGGCCGATGAGCTGGAGGCCGTGGGCCAAGACGCCCGCGGCGTGATCCGCGCGGCCAAGGAGGCGGGCGTCTACGTGTTTGGCGGCGGCATCGATGAGTCCGTGCCGCCTGTGCTGGTGTCGGCCGACGGCTCGGTTGCCGAGGGGGGCTACGCCTGGGCTCCCCCACTCAACGGCGGGTTCACGGTGCTGGAGCTTCCATCAAGGGAGGAGGCCACGGCGTGGGCTGCACGGTTGGCGGAAGCGTGCGGCTGTGATCAGGAGCTGCGGGTGTTCGGGTATGATCCAGAATCGTGACGCGATCAACCATTGCACTACCAAGATGGGCTTTGTTGCAAGATGGGCTTTGCTGGCGATTGGCGCCGCTAGCCGGCGTGGTCGTCACAACCGCTGCGGCCCAACCTCGCCGAATCTCGTCTTGAGGCCGCCTCGCCGGTCAGCCGCGGCCCCGTAGGCTCACGCAGGGTAGGTTTCAGATGGCCGCAGCCCTCCGGGCTGCCCGCCTGCACTCCATGGCAACCGGGGGAGAAAGCCATGCCGATGTTTGAATCCGACGAGGCGTTCGAGACGTACGTCGCCCAGCAGCAGGCTGAGCTGACTGGCGAAGAGAACTCGGGCGGCGGCGATGGCCCGCAGCCTGTGACGCGGCCGCAGAAGACCGCCCTTGAAGAATGGAACCTGGTGCTGGCCGCCATTGTGCCGCTGGGACTAGCGGCGGTGATCGGCCTGTTTGTGTGGAGCAACGCGCCGGACCCCGCGAACGTCTCGAGCGACCCGTGGGACAATATCCTCGGGTCTGCCGCGTGGGCGACTGGACGCGAGTACAACGCCGACGCCGACTCGCTCACCGAGCGGCTGACCCTCCGCAAGCCGGGAGACAACCGTGCAGCAGCCGACGCCCGCGGCGACCGGTAGCAGGGCTTCGCAGGAGACGGTGCAAGAAAAATGGCCCGGCCGGGTATCCTTACCCGCCGGGTAGCGTAAGGCTGCCTGCCGACTCTGTCCCTGATGCCGGTGACCGGGGGCGCTGAGGACGGGGGGCGCCCGCGCCGGTCGGCAGCCTTGAATGAAACCCTTCGGCGGCGTCTGGGCGTCGCGTCGGGTTCGAGATACTCGCCGTTGCGGCGTACTCAACTCTACAACGCGGCCATCGCCTCGCACGCGTCGACGCAGTCCTGGCAGCTCTCGGCGCACTTCTGGCAGTGGTCGTGGTCGTGCTCGCGGCACTGGCCGGCGCAGTAACGGCAGACCTCTGCACAGAGCGTGCAGTACTTATCGACGAAGCGGCTGCTAGACGCGATTGCGCTGACGCACGCGTAGCACGCCTTGACGCACTCGTAGCAACACGCGGGGCAGTCGTTGTCAGATTGTTTGGTCATCATTGCGGACAGGCACGCCTCGCAGTCGACGATGCACCGCTGGCAGGCTTCTAGACAGGCTGTACGCGGGTCGGTCATGGTGGCCATGAATCACTCTCCTATAGGTTCGCGTTCGCGGCGGTTTTGCTCTGGTACCCAGTAGAGCAATCGCGGCGCCAACACGCGGAGAAGCTTCCGGCGGTGCAGAAGAAGGCAGAGGAAGCGAGAGCACTAATGAACACTGATTGCCTGGAATCGCATTAGCAGAGATCAGCGGCGATTAATGTTCCGCTAAGCACAGGCGGTCACTCGACGCCCTGTCTGGCGGATCCGGTCGCGAGCGAATTGAGCCAGGCGTCGCTCGGCGGGCCGTAGGGGCGGAACTTCTCGCTCTCGCCGGTCTCGTCGGTGTAGAAGAGGGCGCGGTGCTGGCGGAGGGTGCTGGCCGCCGGCGAGTCGAGCAGGTTCGAGCTGTCCGCCGCCGACATCTGGAACGCCACGCGGAGGCCGAACTCACGCATCGTCACGCGGTCGAACATCCGCGCCACCTGGTTGTAGCCGTCGCACCAGATGAGGGCGTGCACGCCGACCGACGGGCCGTTCTTGAGGATTTCCGTCAGGTGCTTGTCGGCGCTCTTCGGCTTGTCGTCGGACATCGAGAAGCTGAAGTCGTCCTCGCTCTTGCGGAGGTCGCGGAAGCGGCCGCCCGACCACACCACCAGGTAGACCGGCGGGTCGGCGGACTCGGGCTGCTCCTCGCGGCGGGCCACCTCGACCGCCAAGTCGGCGACGCCGGCGGCGGCGGTCTGAGGCGTCAGCACCTCGACCGGTCCCTGGTCCGAATCGGCGAGCGAATCGGCCACACGCGGCCACACGCCTAGCGAAATGTCGCCCGGGCGGCTGCCGTCGAGCACCACGAACCGCGCCCCAGGCGCCGACGCCCACAGCGACGCGACCGCGGTGGTGAGCACGCCGAGCGCGCCCTCTTCTTGCGGCCCGACGACCAGCAGGTTGGCTCCGGCGTGGCGGCCGAGCTCGGCCTGGGTGGGCGGCTTGATCGCGACCGCGGCGCCCAGGTACGCCGCGGGCGGGAGCTGGTAGGTTGTAGCCGGCTGGGTGACTTCGGGCTGGGCAGCTTCGGGCGCGGGCTCGCCCGACTTGCGCCGGTCGACCAGCGCTACCAGGTCGCGGTTGTTGAGCGGGTCGGCCGGGGCGTTGCCCTCGAACACGATCATCTCGCCGGCCGGTTCTTCGACCGCCTCGCGGTGCTCGTTGAGGACCCGCAGCCGCTCGGCCCGTTCGGCGTCGGGGAGCCAGACGACCTGGAACGGCTCGTTGGCGCTCGCCAGGCCGTTCTGGTCGTTGTAGATCGCCTCGCCGGGGCGGCTCAGGAACCGCGCGGCCTGGTTGCGTTCATCGGCCAGGATCAGGTGCGCGTCCGACTCGCTGCACTCCAGCGCGATCCGCACCGCGATCTGCCCCAGCGTGCTGCGGGCGATGGAGTAGGCCCCGGCCAGCGTCTGGGTGCCGAGCACCACGTGCACGCCGAACGCCCGACCCTGACGCACCAGGCGGTCCATCAGCAGGCTCGCCTCCTGGGCCAGCCGGTCGTCCTCGACGAACAACTCCTGGAACTCGTCGATTACCAGCAGGATCCGCGGCATCGGCGTGTCGGGGTGGCCGGCGCGGAAGTCGGCCAGGTTTTGCGCGCCCGAGTCGCGGTACAGCTCGCCGCGGCGGGTCAGCTCGCGGTCGAGCCGCTCGAGCACGCTGAGGCCGAACTCGCGTTCGCTCTCGATCGCCACGACCCGCGCGTGCGGCAGCCGGTTGTTGGCGTAGCTCTTGAACTCGACGCCCTTCTTGAAGTCGACCAGGTAGAACTCGACCTCGTCGGGGCTGAAGTGCAGGGCGGCGCTAGTGATCAACGCGTGCAGGAAGGTCGACTTACCAGAACCGGTCTTGCCCGCGACCAGCAGGTGCTGCGAGGTCCCCTTGCCGAGCCGCACGTCCTGCAGCCGGTTGGCGCCCGCCCGGCCGACCGGCACCCGCAGCTCGTGCGAGCAGCTCTCCCGCCAGTAGCCGTCGTGCGGCGCGACCACCTCGAACGGCACCTCGACCCGCACGGCGTCCTTCGCCGCGGCGCCGGCCTGGCGGACTACCTCGACCATCCGCTCCGGCTGGGGCGGCTTGGCGGTCGTGATCGGCAGCCGCTCGAACGCCGGGTACCGCCACACGAACCGCTGCTGCTGGTCGTCCCACGACAGGTTGACCGCCTGGGAGGTGAGGTCCTCCATGTTGAAGTCGGTCGGCATCCGCTGCTTGCTGTCGATCACGCCCAGCACGTACACGCCGCACCGCGGGCCGCCGGTGGCGATGCTCACCAGCCGCCGCGCGGCGGAGTCGCTGAAGTTCGTCGGGAAGCCGCTGACCACCACCACCTGGAACGGCTCGGCCACCTCGCCCGCCTGGGCGTTGTACTCGTGGATGCTGTCGTACTCGCTGCGGAGGTACTTCTGGA
Organism: Posidoniimonas polymericola; assembly: GCF_007859935.1. Classification (NCBI taxonomy): domain Bacteria; kingdom Pseudomonadati; phylum Planctomycetota; class Planctomycetia; order Pirellulales; family Lacipirellulaceae; genus Posidoniimonas; species Posidoniimonas polymericola. Next base: position 176,272 of record NZ_SJPO01000003.1, read on the forward strand.
TGACGGTCTCCATGTGGGTGGTGAGCCGCTGGAGCTGCGCGTCGATGTCGCGGGACTCGCTCCAGATGCGGTCCGCGATGAGGTCCTCCTCGTAGTCGGCCAGGTGCATGAACGGGCTCAGCCCCTCGCCCAGCCCGACCGGGTCGAGCAGCGTCAGCCGGACCTTGCCGGGCGGCTGGCCGGTGAAGTAGCGGAGCGTCATCGCTTGCAGCAGCTCGACCGCCCGCTGCCGCGCGGGGCCCTCGGCGTTGATCAGCAGGTGCGGCTGCTCGGTCAGGGTGACCATCGTCGGCAGGGTGATCTGGGTCTCCGCGGGGCGGAGGTCGGGGTTCTCGGACAGGCCGTGCTTGATCGCCGCCAGGTCGAGCCGCGCCTCGCCAAAGGGCACGGCCAGCAGCGGGTCCTCGGGCTTCTCCCAGGCCAGGTAGTCCGCGGACGACCAGTTGGGGAACGCCTGCTCGCAGAACTCTCGCTGCGCGGCGAACTCGCTGCTGATCGCCGCCGTGCCGTCGAGCCACGCGTTGCGCATCGCCTGGTAGTCTTCGGTCCGCTGCTGCTCGAGCCGGTCCTCTTCGGCGGCGCACTGCTGCTCGGCGTCGCGGATGGTGATCTCACGCTCCTCGAGCAGCGCGGCGACCTTCGCGGTGTGCTCGCGGTCGAGCCGCTCGACCTCGGCCTCGTGGCTCTCGCGGCTCTCGGTCAGCCGGCGGGGGTACTCCTCGTCGATCCGGGCCCGCTCGGCGTCGTTCTTGGCCTTGGCAGCCTTCAGCTCGCGGGTGACCTGCTCCTGGATCGCTGCGAGGTCGGCGTCGCGGCGTTCGATCAGCAGCCGGGCGTGGTTCTCGCTCCGGGTGCGGGCCAGCGACTGGCTGTCGTTGATCTCACCGTAGGCCCGCCGCAGCAGCACGGCGGTCTCCTGGTAGCGCTCGTCGGTCTGCTTGCGGGCGAGCGGCTTGACCGCGAACCACAGCAACGCGAACAACGCCGCCATGACCGCCGCCCCCGCCCCCGCGCCGTAGCCCAGGCTCCGCTCCAGCGGCTCGGTCCGGAACAGCCACCACACCGCCGGCATCGTCAGCGCGAACGCGGTCAGCTCGATCCCCAGCAGGTTGCCCGGGTCGAACATCCGCGACAGCCAGCCGTCATACAAGTGCTGGGCCGCAACGCGGGCCGACTCGGAGTCGGCGGCGACCGATTCGATCCCCTGGTCGACCGACGGGTCGGTTGGCTCGCGGGCCGGATCGGCCTCGCCGGCGGCGGCCGGATCGATGTCGGTCGGGGCGACGCTGACCCAGCGGTCGGTGAGCACCTCGTCGGCGGCCTGGCGGGTCTCGTCAAGGTGCTTGCGGAGCTCGGCGAACCGGCGGTTGACCTCCTCCAGCCGCTCGCGGGGCTGCTCCTTCTGGGCGTCGTAGATCGAGCGGATCTGCCAGATCCCCTCGTCGAGCTTCTTCTGCGCAGCCTGCTTGATCTTCTTGCGGGCGGCCTCGATCTCGGTCCGCAGCTTCTGGTACTCCCAGCGCAGCGCGTTGGTCACCCGTTCGTAGTCGTCGTGGTCGGTCTCGCGTTGCCGCGCGTCGAGGTCGACCGCGGTGGCGAGCTCTTGCTCGTGCTCGAGTCGGGCCTGCTTGACGGTCTTGTCACGCTGCTTGCGGGCCGCCTTGAGGCCTGTCGTGTCGGCCTCGGCGATGCGCAGCTCCTCCTCGTGCCGCGTCTTGGCAAGACGCTGCAGGGTGCGCATCAGCTCGAGCTGGCGGCGCGTCGAGAGGGTCGGCTCGGCCAAGGGGGCTCCGGGGACGGCGAGGGTGGCGGGGGCGGGGAGAAGTGTCGTCAAGGTCTCATCCCTCATGATAACCGCCCGGCCGCCGGTCAGCTCTCAAGATCCCGCCGAGCCGAGTCCAGCAGCACCTGCATCCGCCCCGCCGCGTCCAGCGTATTCTTCACAATCGGCAGAATCGGCTCGAGCCGCTCCCGGTAGAACGCCTCGCTGACCGAGTCGTTCCAGTGGTCGCCCGAGTCTTCCCACACCCGCATCAGCTCCTCCATCGCGTGGCGGATGCGGGCGGCGCCGGAGTGCAGGTCGGTGGGCTTCATGGGTTACTCGTCCGGCGACGGCTCGATTGTTGCATCGGTCTGGTCAATACTCTCGACCGATTGTCCGCTGACTGCGCCACTCGTGGTGCTCGAAATATACTCGTCGATCGCCACCACCAGCCGCTCGAGCACCGCCAGGGCGGCCGGGCCGTCGGCCTCTAGCACCGTGCCCAGGCCCGCCACGCGGCCGTGGTACTCGTGCATCTCGTGGGCGACCTCGCGGTTCCAGTGCTTCACCCGCTCCTGCTTCTCCTGGCAGTGCCGCAGGTGCTGCTGGGCGCGGTGCAGGGCCGCCTTCTGCTCGGTGCAGCTCGGGCGGTGGCTCTCACTGGCCTGAAATGTGAGGCACCGCTGCAATTCGTCCTTCGCCTCGCCGACCTTGTCGTACGCCCGGCGGACCCGCTCTTTCCAGTACGCCGGCCGGTCGTGCTCGAGCCACTCGATCGTGCGGCGGATCTCGGAGTTGAGTTCGTCGAGCCCGTCGGCCGACTGCTTGCAGAACGCCGCGAACGCCGTCTTGACGGCCAAGATGGCGTCGGTCGATTTAACGTTGGCGGGGGGCATAGGAGTGCAGAGGAGTTGGCGGCGGTCAGATCACATTCATGAAGCGTCGTGGCTCCGCCGCGGAGAGCACCAACGGTTCTCCGAACAACGAGTTTGCCAGCTCATAGAGCCAGGGATTCATTGCGCTACCGCTGCTGCAGGTATTCCTCGATCCGCTCTGCCTTGCGCATCAGGAACGGCGCGTGCTCGTTGGTGATCTCCACGTAGCGGGCGATCGCCTTCATCTGATCCTCGAACTCCTCGGTGAACTTCTTGTGCTCCTGGTCGCGCCAGCTGGCCGACAGCGAGTGGAGCTGGGCGGCGAGGCTCGTCATCCGCTCTTCCAGCTCGGTGTTGAACTTCTTCAGGTTGTTGGCGAACCGGCGCAGCTCGGCCGGGTCGACGATTGCCTGGGCCATGGGACGAGACCTCGTGTGGGAGAGATGCGGATCTACCCTCTAGTGTAGCGCACGATCGCACGCGGAGCAAAGAAGCAGCGTGCGAAGGGCATGCCGGCGCCGTCCCTGCTTCCGCCGTGGGCTGCTGGGAGAACGCGTCCCGCCCCTACCCCGACTTGCGGTGGAGCTGCTTCCAGTGCTTGGCCAGCGAGTCGACGGTCTTGTGGATCTGCTCGTCGGTGTGGCTGCTGGTGATGAAGAACCGCAGCCGCGCGGCCGACTCCTCGACCGCCGGGTACATGATCGGCTGCACGTTGATCCCGTCGGCGAACAGACGCTGGCTGAGCTCGAGCGACTGCAGCGAGTTGCCGATAATCACCGGCACAATCGGGGTGCCCGCGCTCATGCCGGTGTTCAGGCCCGCCTTCTTGGCGAGCTTGAGGAACAGCTCGGAATTGTGACGCAGCCGATCGACCCGCTCGGGCTTCTCCTTGACCAGCTTCAGCGAGGCGAGCGCCGACGCCGCGTTGGCCGGCGACAACCCGACGCTGAACACGAAGCCGGGCGCGGTGTACTTGAGGTACTCGATAATCTCGCGGCACGCGGCGATGTAGCCGCCGCAGCTCCCCAGCGACTTGCTCATCGTGCCCATCCAGAGGTCGACCTCGCGGGGATCGACGCCGAAGTGCTCGCTCATGCCGCGGCCGGTGGGGCCCATCGTGCCGAGCGAGTGCGCCTCGTCGACCATCAGGTAGGCCTTGTGCTCCTTCTTGAGCCGGACGAACTCCGGCAGCGGGCTGAAGTCGCCGTCCATGCTGTAGACGCCCTCGACCACGATCAGCACCTGTCGGTACTCGCCGCGGTAACGCTTGAGCAGCTCCTCGCAGGCGCCGGCGTCGTTGTGGGCGAAGGCCCTGCGGGTGGCGCCCGACAGCTTGCAGCCCTGCACGATGCTGTTGTGCGAGAGCGCATCGTGCAGGATCAGGTCGCCGGGGCCGTACATGTGGCCGATGACCGACTCGTTAGTCGCGTGCCCGCCCACCATCACGATCGCGTCCTCGACGCCGAGGAAGCCGGCGATCGCCTGCTCCAGCTCGCGGTGCAGCGGCTTCTCGCCCGACACCAGCCGGCTGGCGCTGACGCTGGTGCCGTAGCGGTCGACCGAATCACGGGTCGCCTCCTGCACATCGGGCTCGCCCGACATCGCCAGGTAGTTGTAGCTGCACCAGTTGATGTACTCCTTGCCGCCGATCACGGTGCGGTCGTTGGTGACCCCCTCGTGCTGCGTGAAGTACGGGTTGGTCAGGCCGGCCGACTCGGCCAGCTTGAGGCTCGACCGGAGTTTCAGGTACTCGGGCGACTGCGAGAACTGGTAGTCGCCCGGCAGCACCTCGCGCTCGGCGGGTCCGCCCTCGGAGAGCAGGTGCTCCTCGACCGCCCGCACGACGTCGCGGCAGGTGTTCATGCCGATGATCGCTTCTTCGCTGAAGCGGCCGCCGAACTCGTCCTCCAGCCCGGCGACAATCTCCATCCGCTCGAGCGAGTCGAGACCCATCGCGGTGATCTCGGTCTCGAGGGTCGCTGCGGAGGCTCGTTCCTTGGCCACCTCGCGGACGATCTTCATCGTACGCTCGATGGTCGAGCCAGAGGGCTTGCGTTCCTCCTGGACCGCCGGCGCGGCGGCCGGCTGCTGGGCCTCGGCCTTGCGGCGTTCGATGCGGTCGGACCCCCGCTTGCGGTGGACGCTGAGCCCGTCGCCCAGGCTCCACTCCGCCACCACGTTTAGCTTGCCGGCGAGGTACTGGTCGCGGCAGGCGTGGCGTTGGATCTTGCCGCTGGAAGTCTTGGGGATCGTGTTGGGGCGGAGGAACACAATCGCCGCCGGCGCGACGTCGTGGATCGCCGTGACATGGTGCCGCACGGCGTCGAGGATCTCCTCGAACGGCAGGTCCCGCTGGCGGCCCATCTCCTGCAGCACCACCAGCTTTTCCTCGCCGTCTTCGCCGATGGTGACCGCCGCGCCGGACGACTTCGGGAGCGAGGGGTGCGAGTCCTCGACCGTCAGCTCGATGTCTTGCGGGTAGTGGTTGGCTCCGCGGATGATAATCAGGTCCTTCAGCCGCCCCGTAACGAACAGCTCACCCTCGTCGACAAAGCCAAGGTCGCCGGTCCGCAGGTACGGGCCGTCCCCCTCGGTGGTGCGGGCGGCGAAGGTCTCCTGGGAGAGCGCCTCACGCTTCCAGTAGCCCTGGGCGACGCTCTCGCCCTTAACCCAGATCTCGCCGACGCGGCGGTCGGGGCAGGGGACGAGCGACTCGGGGTCGACGATCGCGACCTCGTGGCTCAGGTAAGACTCGCCCGATCCGACCACGTCAAGCGCCTCGGCGGCGCCCGCGGTCGCCGGCTTGGCCTGGCCCGCCTTCAGGGCCTCGATGTCGTAGCTCTTGACGGTCGGCGGTTGCCACTTGGTCTTGCCCGCGACCATTAGCGTCGCCTCGGCCAGACCGTAGCAGGGGTAGAAGGACTCAAAGCGGAAGCCGCACTCGGCGAAGGCGTCGGCGAAGCGGCGCATAGTGGACGCGCGGACCGGCTCGGCGCCATTGAACGCGACCTCCCACTGCGTCAGGTCGAGGCCCCGCTTTTCTTCGTCGGTGATGCGGTCGAGGCACAGCTCGTAGGCGAAGTTCGGCCCGCCGCTGATCATGGCGCCCGTGTCCGATAGGGTCCGCAGCCAGCGGATCGGTTTCTGCAGGAAGTGCGTCGGCGTCATCAAGGTGTTGTGCCGCCCAAAGTAGATCGGCTGGATGATGCCGCCGATCAGGCCCATGTCGTGGTACAGCGGCAGCCACGTCATGCCTTCGCCGGCGCGGGACATGCTGAATCCCTCGCAGATCACCTTGGTGTTGTGCAGCAGGTTGCCGTGGCTCAGCATCACGCCCTTGGGGGTGCCGGTCGAGCCAGAGGTGTACTGCAGAAAGGCCAGCGTGGAGGGGTCGACCTGTGGGTCCTCCCAAGCGTCTGCCTGGTCGAGGGCGAGCTCGTCGGTGCACTGCCAGGGGATGGCCCGCAGGTCGGCCTCGTCCTGGATCATCGGCTCGACGCGGTCGAACACGCCGTGGGTGGTGAGCGCAACGCCGGGCGTCGCGTCCGCGACGATCGATTTGATGCGCAGCAGGTTGCGGTTGCGGCGCGGCGGGTAGGCCGGCACCGCCGTCACCCCCGCGTACAGGCACCCGAAGAACGCGGCAATGAACTCCAGCCCCGACGGGTACAGCAGCAGGGCCCGCTCGCCGGCCATGCCACGCGACTGCAGGTGAGCGGCGATCGCCCGCGCCCGCTCGTCGAGTTGCCCGTAGGTGAGGTGCTGGCGATCGAAGTCGCCGTCGACGAGGTAGCTGAAGGCGCGCTGGTACGGGTGGCTTTCGGTCCGCTCGCGGAGCAGGCCGACCAGGTCGGCCGACTCGCAAACAGACTGGAATCGAGGGTGTTCGGTCTTCGACAAGGCGAAAAGTCTCCTCCCGCGGCCATTGGTTTGCCGGGGTGGCAAAGGGGGGGGCTGGCGGGCATTCATCCTGCGTTTGGCGTGAATCCCCCATTAGACTCGATGGACTGGGGGTTATCTACGGCCTCTCGGGCCTGTGCGGGCGTCCGTCGGTGAATAAAAAAAGCGGGCCGGGGCCTGGGCCCCCGCCCGCTTTGCTGGTCGCCGCTGAGCACGCCGCCGGGTCCTAGTGGACGAACTCGGCGCCGAAGGTCAGGCCGCTGATAAAGATGTTCTGCTCGCCGGTTTGCCCAATGCCAAAGTCGGGAGCGTTGTACTGGACCAGCTGAGCCGCCCGCGAAATGTTGTCCACGTAGGTCGCGTTGAAGCCGCCCTTGAGGGCCAGCGACCGCGTCAGCTGGTACTTGACCTCCGCCCGCATCTCGATGAACGGGGTGAAGTCGTCCGAACGCTTTCCGTACCGTGAGTAGGTAGGCTGGAGGTACAGCAGGTTGTTGAGGCCGCCGGGCATGGCGTCGTCGCCGAAGCCGTTGGTCTGGTCGATGTTCTGGATGTTGTAGCCGAACATGAACCGCGTATCGATCGACGTGTTCCACTTGCCGACCTGGCGGGCGGCCTTGACGCGGACCTGAGGACCGACAATCGAGTTCTCCGACTGCGTGATCGTGAACACCCGTCCGGCGATGTCCGTCAGGCCATCGAAACGGAAGTCGTCGTTCATACGGAAGTACCGCACGCCGTAGCCAAAGCTGAACTGCGAGTTCTGGTGCTTGGCCTTCATGTGACGGTTGTTGAGCGTGTGGGTCTTCATCAGCTCGATGCCGTCGGTTTCCGTGTGGTTGCGGACCTGGAGCGTGTTGAACCGGAAATTGAACTCGTGCAGGTCGCCGAAGTCTCGTGCGATTGCGACCACCAGGAACTCGCCCGGGTTGGCGGGGTCCGGGGCGAGCAAGAACAGAAAGTTCCCGCCGTTGCCGTTAATGTCGTCCGCAATGTTGTCGTAGAGGATCAGGGTGCCGTCAGGTCCCACGACCGTTATCAACCCGCCGTCGAGCGTGTCGTCGGCGTTGAGGTCCCCGACGATGTCGTCAAAGTAGTCGCGGTAGCCCAGCATGAAACCTTCAGGGGTATTGAAGTTGACATGCACGCTGCCGAAGCCGTTGAGCGTGGGGGCCAGCAGGATTTCTAGCGGGTTGGGGTTCTGGCTCTGCCCAGGAGGGGGGGGGCCAAAACCAGTAATGTTGGTCCCCTCGTTGAAGTCGATGACGCCGTCGCCGTCGATGTCGATTCCGTCGTTGCCCAGGTCGAGCGGGACGAACCCATACACCTCAGAGGTCGTGTAGCTGGGCCCATCAAGGACGCCGACCGTGTAGGCGATCTGATCCTTGAAGTAGCCGAACTCGTAGCGATCACCCCACCCGAAACCAGCGTAGGGAGGGGCGTCCTGGATCCCGTTGATGATCGTGTAGGGCTGAGGCTGGAGCCCCGGCGGCAGCTGGTTCAGGATGGGGGCCGAGTCGTCCTGGGGCTGGCGGGGGTAGATTTCCTCCGCGAGGTCCGTGACGCCCGGCGCGCCGATGGTGGTGCGGTCTCCGGTGAAAGCCCAGTAGAGCTTGTCGTAGCCGAAGATGTAGCCGCAGCTGCGGTCGACCGGCATGCAGTCCAGGTCGAGGTCGACTGGCTCGAAGTACCGCAGGTCTGAGGCACCCTCGCAGAACGGACCGCAATGGTCCTCGTACTGCGCGAGGCTGGCCGCCCAGGGCGACGCCAGCAATGCCGTGGCTGTAAGAAGTGTTCTGATTCGGATGGGGAACATCGGCTTCCTCTGGCGCTCTATGTTCGCGGAACCGGGGCGCAACCTATCGCGCCGCCGGCAGACCAGTTCTCTCTGTGCCGGTAGTATCGGGTGCGCCGGACGTGCCAGTTGAGTAACTCTGGTAAACCCTAACGAAAATCCGGGTCGTTCCAGCTAGCACTGCTGGCCGCCGATCCGCCGAGAGAACGCGAGCGACTGCTCTTCCGCCTGCAATCACCCCGGCGGGCGAAGCGAGCCAGGCAGAACGTTCAGAAGACGAGAGGCTCCGCAATTGATGGGCGCGGGCGTCTCGATAAGCGGGCATAAAAAAAGCCCCCGCAGGTGGGGCAGAGACCTGCGGGAGCCGGGCGTCGAGCGTTGAGCTATCGACAATACGAATGTTAAAGAAAGGGGAAGGCGTCTGCAAGTTTCTATCCCAGAAAATCTGCCTTTTCCTACAAATAGCAGTCAAACGGGGCAAAAAAGGCCTCCCTCGCCTGACTTTGAATGCGCGGTGCCGCAATTCCCGTGACTGCGGATGACCGATCGGGGACGCACGCAGCTCACCCTGTGCCAGCATTGCCGCGGGCCGGTCTGGGGCGTAGGTTTCTGTTGTCGAGCTAAACTGCCAATCGCACGCCATTTGCGCCCCGAGCCCCAGGTTCTCCCTTGATCCTCCGCCCTGCGTTGACGACCGCTGTTGTGCTCTCTCGGGCGGCCGTGGCGATCGTGGTCGCCCTCGCCGCGCAGGCCGACGCTCAGCCACTGCCCGCCGACCCGCCGGTGGCGCCGGCCCCGCAGCCCGCGACCGCTGGCGACGGGCACGACGCCGCGGAGCCCGCCCCAGCAATCGGCGAGAAGTGGGTCCGCCTGCAACGCGACGCCGACGGCCAACCGGTCGCCCTGCAGACCGCCATCGTCCGCTACACCGGCCGCTGGCACGGCGACCCGGTCGAGGTCGACCTGATCGGCGCCGTGCACGTGGGCGACCCGGCCTACTACCAGGACCTCAACCGCCGCTTCACCAAGTACGACGCCCTGCTGTTTGAGCTGGTCGCCCCGCAGGGGACCGTCATCCCGAAGGGGACCCGCGCCGACACCCGCCACCCGCTCGGCGCCATGCAGGGCGGCATGAAGACCATCCTCGAGCTCGAGCACCAGCTCGAGCAGGTCGACTACACCCGCGCCAACTTTGTGCACGCGGATATGTCCCCCGAGGAGTTCTTCGAGACCATGCAGGACCGCGACGAGGGCGTGCTGCAGATGTTCATGCGGATGATGGGCCAGTCGATCGCAGCGCAGAGCGAGCAGCAGGCCGAGGGTCAGTCCGCCGACGCCGAGATCCTGATGGCGTTGTTTGCCAAGGACCGCGCCCGGCGGCTGAAGATCGTCATGGCCAAGCAGTTCCATCAGATGGAGGGCCTGCTTAGCTCGTTCGGCGGTGAGGAGGGCTCGACCATCATCACCGAACGCAACAAGAAGGCGTTGGCCGTCTTGAAGGACCAGCTCGACATGCACCGCCGCAGGGTCGGTGTGTTCTACGGCGCCGGCCACCTGGCCGACATGCACGAGCGGATCGTTGGCGAGTTCGGCCTGCAGCCCGAGGGCGTCACCTGGCTCACCGCCTGGGACCTCAAGAAGCAGTAGTGGTGGGGGCGCAGTGGTGGTGGGACGTCGTGCAATAGCCACGCACCCCCTGGCCGAAACGTATTGAGGTGTTGGTCGCCGTGGTGGCCTCCGGCGCCTGCTCTTCTCTCTCATCAACCGTGGGTTCGCCGTGGACTACTTCGTTGAGAACACCGCGCCCATCTGGGTGCTGGGGGCCCTGCTGCTGACGATGACCGGCATCGCCTACGTGCACACCCGCCGGTTCGAGGCCCTGCTGGCGATGGTCGCCGCGGTCGCGTTGACCGCCGTCGGCCTGATTGCCGAGCAGTTGATCGTTACCCCGCGTGAGGAGGTCCAGGCGACCCTCGCCGAGCTGCTCGAGCGGGTCGAAGCCAACGACCTGCAGGGCGTGCTCACGATGGTCGCCCCGACGGCAGACGACCTCTCCTCCGACGCGCAGGCGCTGATGCCGCTGTTCGACGTGCACAAGGCGCGGGCGACCGGCGAGGTCGAGGTCCAAATCAACAACGACGTCAACCCGCCCGAGGCGGTCGCCACGTTCCGCTTCTTTGCCGATGTCTCGCTGTACTTCAATCGCGACGGCGACCGCTGGGTCATCAATGCCTACTCGACCACCAAGGACTGGCGCCGCGACGCGGCCCGGCTGTAGTGCCGCCGCGTTAGCCTCAACCTAGTTGCCGCCCCGCGGGCTGTGGTCGTACTCCCGCAGGTGGTCATGGAACGTCGGCCGGTTCGGGTTCTCTGGGAAGCCGGGCCGGTAGATCGGCGGCCCGTACGCGGGCGGCCCGTAGACCGGCGGGTAGTACCCCGTGGGGCCGCCGTAGCCGCCCCCATATCCGGGGTAGCCGTAGCCAGGGTAGCCGCCCCCGTAGCCAGGACCATACCCGCCGCCGTAGGGCGCCGGCTGGGCCCGATAGTAGCTGCCGGTCAGGTAGGACTGCCGCCAGGCGTCGTGGAAGCGTTCCCATTGGGCGTCGAGCCCGCCGCGGTCGTTGCCGTAGCTCTGCACCTCGTAGGTCGTGTCGACCGAGCCGTTGCCGCCCCGCAGCGTGGTGTGGCTGCGGTGGTACCGGCTGGTGACCAGCCGCGGGTCGTCCAGCGGCTCGACCGGGTCGTGCCGCTGGTACTGGGCCACCCGGGCGCCGGTGTGGGGGTCGTGCGTGTAGGTGCTCGGCTGGAAGACCCAGCTAGAGGCCCCCGCCGCCGCGGTCGCAAGGACCGACGCGTGGACCGTAGCCATCGCCAGCGTCGTCAGGCAGGCCGACCAGGTTTTGGCCCAGTCGGAGGCAGTGAGGAGAATCATAGGAGCACGTCGGGGGAAGAGCAGACTAGCGTCGAGCCTCCGGCTCGTCTCCTGGGGAGAGGGTAGGGAGATTCCGTTCGGTGTGGTCTCGGGGAGCAGGTGTCGGGAGTCAAAAACGGGGACCGGCTCGAGGCAAGTGGCGGGCGGGAAGCTTAGCTGACGCGTGGTTGCTTCGTGCCTGTCCCCTTTTTTGACGTGCCCCTTGGTCGCGTGTTGCGTGTGTGGTCCGCTCGAAAAGGGGACAGGCACGCGACCGCAGTTACGCTTCGCCCGCGATCGCTGTGTGTTGTGCGATCGCGAGCCAGTCCCCATTTCCAGCTCGTTGCTAACCTTCTAGCGTAATCACTCAAACGTCGGTTTGCCTTCGGGATCCACCGGGCTTTCCTCGACCGGCGTCGGCGACGCGTCCGGTTTCGGCCGCTTGAGTACCTCGTGGGTTTCGGCGTCGTACCAGACCTCGTACGGCTCCTTGAGCTTCGGGATCGACATGTTCCAGCTCTTAATAAGCTCCAAGAACTCCTCGTGGCTCTTTGGGTAGCCCTGGGCCTCGCCGTGGATCTTCAGGTTGTACTTAATCTCCATGTCCATTTCCTTGATGTTCTTTGCCATCAAGGCCGACTGCGAAATGATGCGGCCGCCCGACACGTCTTCCTTCTTCTCGACCCGCCAGTAGTCCTCGCGGGTGATCGGCGTCGGGCCCTCGGCCAGCTTGGCCTCCCAGGCGGCCTGCTCGTCGGCGGCCGCCTGCTGCTTGTCCTGCTGGACACGCTTCACGTCAACGGGCTCGCCGCAGCCAGACATCCAGAGCAGGGTAAACGCGGCCGCCGCCAGGGCGGTCATGCGGACAACGCGATCCATTTTGGGCCTCGGTTCTTGATCGTTGGGTTGGTGATCGTTAATGGGGGGCCTCATAAGGTGCTCGGTCACAGGTGACTGTCGTGTGTCGGTTAGTCGCCGCTCAGGTCGAACTCCCACCCACGCATCTTCTCGAGCTGGTCGTGCTCAGTGCGGTCGTAGCTCAGGGGGGTTAGCGTCAGGCAGCCGTTGCGGATGCCGGCCAGGTCGGAGTCCTCTGTCGGGCCTGGGACCGGCAGCGAGCCGGTGGCCCAGTAGTAGTGGCGGTTCTTGGGGTCGAGCCGGGCCTCGAACTCCGCGGCCCAGGGGTACGTGTTCATGCCAGTGAATCGCAACTCGGGCGCCGGAGCCCCCCCAGACGCTGAATTCCCCGGAGAATCGAGCGTTGCCGTGGTCGGGATGTTGAGGTTGTACAACAGGTGGTCGGCCCACGCGTTGCGTTCGTGCATCACGCGGATCACCCGCGTCGCCAGCCTAGCGGCGGGGTGGAAGCGGGCGTGCTCGTCGTACTCCAGGCTCACCGCGAGCGACGGCACGCCGTTCATCGCGGCCTCGGTGGCGGCGGCCACCGTGCCCGAGTACAGCACGTTCACCCCCACGTTCAGCCCGCCGTTGATGCCGCTCACCACCAGGTCGGGGGTCCACGGGCAGAGCTTGCCGATCGCCAGCTTCACGCAATCGGCCGGGCTCCCCTCGACCCCCCAGCCGAGCCGCGCGTCGCCCTCCGGGCCATACGAGTACACCTCCTTGGCCATCAGCGGCGTCAGGAACGTGATGCTGTGCCCGACCCCTGATTGCTCGATTGCCGGCGCCACGACGCAGACCTCGTCGCCCTGCTGTTCGAGGGCGGCCCGCATGGCGGCCATCCCGGGGGCGTAGATGCCGTCGTCGTTGGTCAGCAGGATCTTCATGGCGGGCTCGGCGTGGTGCTTCCGTTCGCGGTGATTCCGTTCAAAGGCGCATGATAACGCGCGCCGGCGGCCGGCGACACGATCCCACCATCCACGCGCGTAAAGTCCGATTATCTCAACGGAGGGGACAAAACCCCAGCCGCGATTCCCCCGCGCACCGCGTAACCCGTTGCCTGGCAGGAGTTACGCGCGGGGGCTCGTGTTCCGCAGTGGGGGTTTTGTCCGCCGATACTTCCAACCAACGCCGCCGTGCCGAGTTGCTCGTAGCCCCCGGCTCCGCCGGGCGATTGCCCCGGAGCAACGCCGACCACAGGTTCCATCCCCCGGCAGAGCGGGGGCTACGAGCTGTCCGGGGGGGTATCGCCCCCGCCCACAACACAACGCTGTACAGCGCACGCGACCACAACCCCACGGCTTCCGCCGAGGGCTGCTGGGTCGATCGAACGGCATGCGCCGACCCCTCGATTGGACCGCGCTGGGTGGCCCATTCCCACCGAAAACCCCGTAGAAACAGCTCATTTCGACCCACCCACAAGCCTGCTACAATACCGGGCTTTCCCTCAGGCGAACGACCCCCTCAAACGCAGGGCCTTCTTAACCGAAGCGATAGCCTCGGGCGCCCCGTGCAATCCTGCGAGGAACCGACGACCGCAATGACCGACACTCCCCTATCTGGTGTGGCAGAAGAGCGCGTGCTGGTGCTCGACTTCGGCAGCCAGTACGCCCAGCTCATCGCCCGCCGCGTCCGCGAGGCGCACGTCTACTGCGAGATCGTCCGCCACAACATCACGGCCGAGCGGATCAAGGAACTGGCGCCGGTCGGCATCATCCTGTCCGGCGGCCCGAGCAGCGTCTACGCCGAGAACGCCCCGCAGTGTGACCCGGAGCTGTTCAACCTCGGCATCCCGGTGCTGGGGATCTGCTACGGCATGCAGCTCGCCTGCCAGGCGCTCGGCGGCAAGGTGCACAACGCCGCCAGCCGCGAGTACGGCCGCGCCCACTGCGAGGTGACCGACCCCAGCGACATCTTCGATGGCGTCAAAACCCAGACCGAGGTCTGGATGAGCCACGGCGACCAGGTCGAGGCGATCGCCGACGACTGGGAGCCGTTGGCCAAGACCGCCACCTGCCCGTTCGCCGCCGTGCGGCACAAGAAGGCGCCGGTCTACGGCCTGCAGTTCCACCCCGAGGTGACCCACACGGTCGAGGGCAAGCTGGTGCTGGCCAACTTCCTGCAGAAGGTCTGCAAGACGTCCGGCCTGTGGCGGCTGGCCGACTTTGCCGAGGAGACCATCAAGCAGGTCCGCGAGCGGATCGGCACCGACCGCGTTATCTGCGGCCTGTCGGGCGGCGTCGACTCGGCCGTGGTCGCCGCGCTGTTGGCCCGCGCGATCGGCAAGCAGCTCTCCTGCATCCTGGTCGACAACGGCCTCTTGCGTAAGGACGAAGAGCGGGCGATCGTCGACGAGTTCACCAACCACTTCAAGGCCGACCTGCACGTGGTGAAGGCCGAGGACCAGTTCCTCGAGCAGCTCGCCGGCGTGGTCGACCCGCAGGAGAAGCGTCGCCGCATCGGCAAGACCTTCATCGACTGCTTCAAGCGCGAAGCCGACAAGATCGAGGACGCCAAGTACCTCGCCCAGGGCACGCTGTACCCCGACGTGATCGAGTCCGGGGCCGCGGCCGACGGCCCCGCCGACACGATCAAGCTGCACCACAACGTCGGCGGCCTGCCGGCCGAGCTCGGCTTCGAGCTGGTCGAGCCGCTCCGCGACCTGTTCAAGGACGAGGTCCGTAAACTCGGCCTGCAGCTTGATCTGCCCGAGGAGATTGTCTGGCGGCACCCGTTCCCCGGCCCCGGCCTGGCGGTCCGCTGCCTGGGCGAGGTGACCCGTGAGAAGCTGGACGTGCTGCGCGAGGCCGACGCGATTGTCGTCGGCGAGATCAAGGCCGCCGGCCTGTACCGCGCGACCAGCCAGGCGTTCGCCGTCTTGCTGCCGGTGCAGAGCGTCGGCGTGATGGGCGACAGCCGCACCTACGACAACACGGTGGCGGTCCGCTGCGTCAACACCGACGACTTCATGACCGCCGACTGGAGCCACCTGCCGCACGACCTGCTGGCTAGGATCAGCACCCGCATCATCAACGAGGTGAAGGGCGTCAACCGCGTGGTCTACGACATCAGCAGCAAGCCGCCGGCGACGATCGAGTGGGAGTAGCGAAAGGCGAAAGCGGAAAGGGGAAAGGCGGGTAGCCGGCGAGCTACGCCTCGGCGGACGACATGAATCATCAGTCGGGTGCCGGGGGCGCTCCCGCAGGGAAGCCCCCGACGATGTCCCGGCCGCTGTCTGCAGCCAGTCGGGGGCTTCCGCTACCGCGGAGCGCCCCCGGCACCTATCGATTGGCGGCTAGGCAAGCCATTCGGGTGGAATGTGGTCAGGCTTCAGACGGTTCGGTTCCTCACCCTGATACCAACCAGCACTTGACCACTTCCAATCACTTGCCTTCTCAACCAGTCCGCGGCGAACGGGATTCAGGTGCGTGTACTCGATCATCTTCTGCAAGGTAGACGGCTCGGTGATATTGCGGTCGTAGCCGCCGCCGCGGAGCCAGAAGTGGGTCTCCACGCGGCCGCCTCGTTGCTTCTGCAAACGCGGGATCCACTCCGGCGCGTTCTCACGCAGAAATGCCAACGCCTTGCGTGACATCGGCTGCTTGACCGATTCGAGAAAGTCGGAGGTCGAGTATTGGGCCTCGCGGGGATTCACCACGAGGTGCACGTGCTCAGGCATGAACACGTACGCCCAGAGATCGAACCGGAGTTCAGTTCTGGCTTGCTCGATCGCGTCGGCGAGCCACTCGCACGTCCGCGGCTTCGACAGCATCGGGAGACGCTGGTAGCACGAGAAGGTCAGCTCGTGGGCGTGGCCCGGCGTGTTGATTGAATTGCGATGAGGACCGTAGTGCCGCATCGCTGGAGTCTAGTTGGAAGAGTGAGCCATTTCCAACGTATGAAACATCTTAGGGGGTGCCGGGGGCGCTCCCGCAGGGAAGCCCCCGACGCGGTACCACCCGCTGCTTGCAGGCAGTCGGGGGCTTCCGCTATCGCGGAGCGCCCCCGGCACACCCCAACTTGGTTCTCGGGTAACGTCCATAAAAAAACGGGCGCCGGGATCTCTCCCGGCGCCCGTGATTCGAGCTTTAAAGACGTTCGTCTGACGACTACCGACGGCGGCGGCTGCAGATGAGCAGCAGGCCGACGGCCGCGGCGGCGGCACTGGTCGGTTCGGGGACGGCGGCGAAGCGGGCGGCGACCTCTTCCGGCGTGAGGGCCGTGTTGAGGAACGAGAACCTCGCGAGGTCGCCCTCGAAGCCGGCGGTGCCGAACGGGGCGAGGCCGGGGCCGTTGATGCCGCCCAGCACGGTGGCGACCATGCCGATGCCGGCGTTGCCCGGGCCGTCCCAGTCGACGTTGCCGCCGCCGATGACGTCGTGCGATTGCGAGGCCAACACGCCGTTGACGTACAGGCTGGCGATCTGCCCGCCGGCGTCGGTCTCGTCGACCACGGCCACCAGGTGCACGAACTCATCGAACACGTCGGCGTCGGCCAGGCTGGCGGTGGTCACCAGCGCCTTGCCGGCGCCGTTGTCCGCCAGGCGCAGCCGCACCTCGGGGTTGGCGTCGCCGCCGCCGAGGGTGATCGACAGGCCGCGGGCGCCGCCGCCGCTCTCCAGCAGCACTTGGCCGTTGTCGAGGTCGGACGAGCGGAACCAGAACTCGAAGCTGGCCGAGTCGTCGGTGTCAGGCGTGATGGTCAGCGAGCTGGCGTTGGGGCTGTCCTCCGACACGTGGAAGAAGCTCCGCAGCAGGCCGCCGCCGCACGAGAAGCGGTAGGCGTGCGAGCCGAGGCCCTGGGCGTCGATCTCGACCAGCTCGACCGACCCGCGGTTGGTCTCGATCAGCATCTGCTCACGCGGGCGGTTGTCGACGTCGGTCACCGAGCGCCAGGCCGGGCCCTCGAAGCCGGTGTTGCGCGAGTTGTCGCTGGCGTTCCAGCGGATGTCGACCGGCGCGGCGATCTCGTACGGTAGCGACGCGTCGGAAGTCTGCACCCAGGCGTCGAAGCGGGTCTGCATCGAGGCCAGCTGGCCCGCGTAGGCCGGGTTGTTGGCCAGGTTGCGGGCGTCGGCCGGGTCGATGGTTTCCCAGGTGTCGTTGGGGCCGCTGATGGTGCGGTTGAGGTCGAACAGGTAGTCGGTCGAGGCGCCGCCGACGCCGTAGATCCGCACGAACTTGAACGAGCCGTCCCCCTCAACCATCGACGACATCGGCGTCGTGTCGCGGACGTAGTGGGGGAAGTGGATGAAGATCTCGCCGTTGGCGCCCGAGCCCCGCACCAGCGAGGCCTCGCCGCTGGCCAGCTCGCCGCCGTTGTGCAGCACCGAGCTGAAGTCGGCGCTGTCGGCGTACTTGGGGAGCGGCGCGGTGGAGCCGGCCAGCGAGGTGACCGTGGCGTACAGGTCGGTCGAGACCACCGGCACGGCGCTCACCGTGTTGGCCGCGACGCCGGGGCCGCGGACGATCATCGGCACGCGTACGCCGCCCTCCCAGGAGGTGGCCTTCTCGTCGTACAGCGGCAGGTTGTTGGTGTTCTGCAGCAGCGCGCCGTTGTCGGACGTGTAGATCACGTAGGTCGTGTCCTTGAGCATCATGCCCGGGTTGCGCGGGTCGGGCGTGTTGGCGAGGTAGTCCAAGATCTGCCCGACGCCCGTGTCGAGGTCCTCGGTCATGCCGGCGTACTTGACGCGGTCGGTCGAGTTCCCGCCGGGGTGCACCACGCCGGGGTTGGTGGCGAGCTTGTCCTGGTACTTGGCCTGCGAGTCGGGCAGGGTGACCGGCGCGTCGTGCACGGCGTAGTGCGACACCTGCAGGTAGAACGGCGCGTTGTCGCCGCTCGCGCCGGCGTGGGCGTCCATGAAGTCGATGGCGCGGCTGCTGAGCGAGAAGATCTCCTTCGGGTCGCGCGCGGAGTTGACCGGGTTGTTGGCCCGGGCGCCGTCGTGCACGTCGTAGCCGAAGTCGCTGGGGTCGCCCGCCCGGTAGGGGACCGCCCCGCCGGCGACCGACGGCTTGACGGCCGGGGTGGTCTGGTGCCACTTGCCGAGGTGGGCCGTGACGTAGCTGGCGTCGGCGGCCTTGATGCGTTGGGCGATCGACTGCACCTCGGCGACCGGGAGCCGCGGCACGGTGAGCGGCTCCATCAGGTCCGTGCCGGACGGCGCCGAGTTGTTGTACAGGTCGTCGCGGCCGACGATGTCGGTCAGGTTGATCGACGCCGGGTTGAGGCCCAGCTGGATCGAGGCCCGCGTCGGCGAGCAGTTGGGCGCCGCGGCGTACGCCTGGCGGAACCGCATGCCCTGCGTGGCGAGGGCGGCCAGGTTGGGGGTCTCGTAGAAGTCGCTGCCCGAGTTTGGCCCGACCACGTTCGGGTCCATCGGCGTCGACAGGCCGTTCCAGCCCTGGTCGTCGGACAGGATCACGACGAAGTTCGGCTTGATCTGGCCGCGGGCGGCGGGCGCCGCCAGGCCAATCGTCAGCAGCGGCAGCGCCAACGCAGGGAACGCCAGGAGCGGCGTCCCCCACAGTCGCAATGGATGGGTCTTCATTAGGTGCATCAGAGGAATGGGGTTGGGTTGGGGAGACGCCGGGGCCGCCGGTTGAGTCGGCCCCGGCGCGTTGAGGTCCATGCGACGCGGCTACTTGCGGCGGCGCACCGCGGCGGCCAGGCCCAGGCCGGCCAGCGCGAGGGCCGTCGAGGCGGGCTCCGGCACGCCGGCCAGCGACACGTTGTCCACGGCGATCTGATCGCCCGACGCGCCGCGGTCGGAGGCCGTGAAGCGGACCGCGACCTGCTCGTACCCGGCGCCGAGGTCGACGCTGAACGCGGCGCTCTGCCACGTGCCGCCGCTGACGGCCGCGTCGGTCGTGGCGGTGAACGCGGTGGTGTTCAAGAGCTCGGTGACCTCCAGCAGGTCGTACGTGTCCTGCGGGGCGGCATCGCCCGAGGTGTTGGGCACGGCCAGGTCGAACGCGCCGGTCCACGCCGCGGTGTTGATGCCGAACACCTCGGCCCGCAGCGAGAGGTCGCTGTCACCGCCGACGTCGTTCAGCAGGTAGTCGAACGCCAGGGTCTGCACGCCGGTGCTGCCGCTCGCACCGGTGGCGACCTGGATTAGGCCGCGGGTGTCGGCCGTGCCGGTGTTCTGTGTGTTGTAGGCCGCGACGCTCTCGACCGAGCCGGAGGGGCCGACCATGTCGGTCGCTCGGTACCACAGCCGGCCGGCGCTGCCGGCGTCGGGCGTGTTGGGCGGGTCGAAGATGTTGTTGGCGTACCAGGCGCCAACCTCGGTGTTGTCGGCGTCGCCGGTCCCGTTGCTCGGGTCGACGTCAAAGCCGGGGTCGGTCAGCAGCGCGGCGTGGGCCGAGACGCCCACCGCGCACAGCGCCGCGGCGGCGAGAGAAGAGTAGAAAAACCGGGTGCTCATGAGGTCTCCTCACAGAATAGAGAGATGGACGGGCGGGGGGCGTTCGAGGCTCCAGGCCCGCGGGCCGCATGCGATCTCATCGGCGCGAAAAGGCAGACACAACGGCACGCCGCTCGTCAGAGAGCGGGGCGAAGTCGAGTGTCGACGCGCCCAGGCTTTGGTTGCCTACTGTGTAGGTCGACCTGGGCCTGCGGGCGGGCTGGATGAGACTCGGTACTGCCTGTGCAAAGACGCAGGCACGCCGCCAGGGAAGGCGCGGCTACGCGGGGTCAACGAGACTAGTTCCTCTGACTCGTTAATGCCGCTTGGAGGGCGTATCTGAGCGCCAATCTTGGCGGGAGGCGGGTTATTTCTCGAAGCGAGATTTCCGCGGGGGCAAGCAGCCGGCGAGCGATGCGTCGCCCGAGTTCGGCCGGCGCCGCCGGCAGGGCAGGAGCCCCGCAGCAAGGAAGGTCGACAGCACGCAGGCCGATGGGCTGGGGACCTGGGTGAACGAGGTGACACGGAACGCCACCTTAAGGTCGACGGCGTTGGTGGGGGAACGCAGCAAGAGGTAGGAGCTTTCTCCCTCGAGCGACGGGCCGAGCTCCGTGGGGATCTGTGAGTAGTCGAGCGTTCCACGCGGCCGCACGATGTCGATCAGGAAGTCGAACGGCGCCAGCGACAGCTCGTTGGTTAGTGCGACGTTCGGCCCCATCGCCGTGATCAGGGAGCCCGGCGGCGGATTGGGCAGCAGGACAAGGTGGTCCCTGCGGTCGAGGCCACTCCCCAACTGCAGCCGCATGGGCCCGTCGTGGTCGAGCGAGAACACGCCGATCTCGGCGCCAATGCGGGCCACGCCGAAGGGCGCCGAGCTGCTCGCGGTGGTGAACTCACCAACGATCGGCGTCCCCAACGGGACGAACGAAGAGAGCTCCCCGGCGTCGGTCACCTCGCCGGTGAACTCATACCGCGCGGCCGACGCCTGCTCGGCAAGGCCCAGGCCCGCGAGCAGGAGGACTGCCGTGAGTGATAGTCGTCGTGGCATGCTGCGTGGGGGGACATCGAGAACGTCGGCGACGCATTGGGGGGGCCGCCGGAGTCCAGACTACTCGGCCGCGACAGAGGGTGCAAACGGCAATAGCCGGCGAGCAATGCCTCGGCGGAGAATCCGCGCCGGTTGCCGGGGTTTCGTTGGCGTCGCCGTTCACACGCCAACGTCAATCACCGCGGCCGGCGGACCGCGGTCGATAATCTCCTGCACGCGTTGCCCGAGCATCCGCGGCGCCATCAACACCAGCCCCGGAGGGGCGGCAGCGGGCCGACTCAGTCTCTGGCTAGCAGGTCTCCCAGCTCGATCTCCATTTCTCGCCAGATCGGCTCGTAGAACGTGCGGGTGTACGAGGCGGCGTCTTCGTTCCCGCTGCTTATCAACCACTCGAGGTAGGCGCCACGTTCGGATCGCCAGAAGTACGCATGCCTTCGCTCGTTCGACTCGCCAGTGAGCGAAGGAGCGTTGTGCAGCATTTCTGCGGTGGCAAGAGCCCACCGATCTTCGCCACTCGCCACGAGGTCTCTAAGCTTGACGAGCCCATGGTGTAGCAGGCGGACGTAAAGATGATCCAGAACTGACATCAAGATCTCACTTCATCTAGTTTGGCGACGTGCTGAGGCGTTCAAGGCGTCGGCCCGCTCAGAGCTCCTCAAGTTCGTAGTCCAGCGCCTTGGCGACTCTTTCGACGAGCGGCGCGGCGGCGTCTTCGTGCTCCCCGGAGACAAAGCCGAAGAAAAGGGGTTGGTCCGGCTCGAACTGTGACAAGAGATAGGCCAGCCCGTGGTCCTGCGAATCCGCGATCGTGAGGTAGCAGCGCTGGTTCCCATTGGCGTCAGCCCCAACCGCCGCCCCGCGTGTTTCCGCGTTTACAAAGCCGAATACCTGCTCGAGCCTCGAGACGACTTCGTCAAGGCTGAGGTAGTCGTTGTATGCGTGTTCGAGCATAAATGCCATGTTGCTCCCCGGGCTGACGTCCGGGGCTCGTGGGGCTTGCCTGCTCGGCCTAGCCGTTGCGCTGCTCATACACCGCGTGCAGCAGGGCCTCGACGTCCTTGTACTTCTTCTTGCGGCTGACGGCCTCGTCGAGCAGCCGCTTGGCGTCGGGTTCGCTGTGGCCGAGGGTGCGGAGGATCTCGAACACCTCGGCGACCAGGTCCTGCTCGATGTCGCCGCCGGCGGGCAGGTCGCGGCCCACCAAGAGAGCGAACTTGGCCGCTTTGCGGCGCAGCTTGGCCACCACCCGTTCGGCGGTCGCCGGGCCGATCCCGGGCAGCGTGCTGAGGCCTTTGACGTCCTGCTCCTCGATCTCGCCGGCCAGCTCGGCGACCGGCCGCACCATCGCGCGGAGCGCCTTCTTCACGCCGACGCCGTCGACCTGGCAGAACATCTCGAAGAACTCGCGCTCGACCGGGTTCAGGAAGCCGATCATCCGCGGCGTCATTCGGCCCTGCATCGGGTTCCCCTCGAGGTACTCGATGGTGTGCAGCTCGACCTCCTGGCCCACCTTCCCCTGCAGGCTCCGCCGGGCGAACTCGGGGACTAGCACCTGCCGCTCGTAGGGCCCAATGGCCAGCGTGCAGAAGTCGGGCGAGAGGGAAACAACGCGGCCGGTGACTTTGGTGATCATGGGTGGTGGGGCTGTTGGCCGGATCGGGAGTCGAAAAACGGGGACTGGCTCGAGGCGAAGGGTTCTGCAGCGCCACGGACCAGCGAAGTGCGTCGTGCCTGTCTCCCTTTTTTCGACGGACCACGCACGCGCCGCTTGAAGAGGGGGCATTCACCTGCCGTGCGGCCAAGAGCCAGCCCCCATTTCAAGCTCCTGGAATCTACTCAATCCTACGGAAGGCCGATAGCCGAGGGCCGACAGCCCAGGTACCAGTGCGTCATCGCGATCGCCAACGCGTCGGCGACGTCGGGCGGGTCGGGGGCGGCGGTCAGGCGGAGCTCGGCCTGCACGGCCTGCTGCATCTGGGACTTGGGGGCGCGGCCGTTGCCGGTCAGGGTTTTCTTGATCTGGGTCGCCGCGTAGTGGTGCACCTTAACGCCCGCCTGCACGCCGGCCAGCACAATCACGCCGCGGGCGTGGCCCATCAGGATGGCGGTCTTGGGCCGCTCGTAGTGGGAGTAGAGTTCCTCGAGCGCGAGCGCGTCGGGCTTGAGGGCCTCGACCACCTCGGCGACGCCGGCGTGGATCTCACCGACGCGGTGCGCGAGCGACCTGCCCGATGTGCCCCGCACGACGCCGGCCTCCACGAGCGTGAGCGTGCGGCCCTCGGCGTCGATGACGCCGTAACCGGTGGTGTTGAGTCCGGGGTCGATGCCGAGGATACGCATGGGAGTGTTAGAGCAGCTTCCTGAATTCGTCGACCGTCAGCCCAGCATCCCGCACGATGGCCCCCATCGTGATGGCGTTGATTGGATTGTGGCGGGGGATGGTCAAGATCCGTTCGCCGTTGGTCATCACGGTGTGTTTGCCCTCGCGAGCGACTACGAAGTCCGCCTTCTCAAGAGCGCGGATGGCGTTCTTGTGATTGACTCCTGGTACTTTGGGCACGCCTAGGCCTCGACTTCGACTTCGCGGACGTCTTTGTCAATCCAGAGTTCCTTTTGCACCTCGAGGTACTCGCGAATTGCGTCTTGGACGTTGGCGATCGCTTCCTCTTCAGTCACCCCCTGCGAGTGGCATCCAGGAAGCCCGAGCACAGAAGCGGCGTAGCCTTCATCGGACGGTTCGAGCGAGATCTTGTATCGCATGGACGGCCTTTCAACTTTCCGGGGTACGCTGCATCCGCGATTCGGAGAATCACGCCACTCAAGGTTACCCCGCGGTCCACTCGGTGCCGCCGGCGCGGTCCTCGAGGGTCACGCCGGCGGCATTGAGCTGGTCACGCACGGCGTCGCCGGTGGCGAAGTCCTTATTCTTGCGGGCGGTGGCTCGCAGGTCGATCAGCATCTGCATGACGCCATCCATAGCCGCGTCGCCGCCGCCGGACCACTCGGTGCCGCCGGCGCGGTCCTCCAGCACGATGCCGGTGGGCGCCAGGCCGTCGCGGATGGCGTCGGCCACGGCGAAGTTCTTCGCCTTGCGGCTTTCGGCCCGGAGGTCGATCACGACCTGCATCACCTTGCCGAGCAGCTCGTCGGTTTCTCCCCCGGCCGAGGCCGGAGGGGCTTGGAAGATGCCGAGGATGGCGCTCAGCTCCTTGACGGCGGTGAGCGTGGCGGTGAACTCGGCGACCGCGTCGGCGTCGGCGTCGGACTCCTCGAGCTTCTTCTCCTCGCAGAGCTTGTTGGCGATCTTGGCGAGCTCGAACAGCTCGCCGATCGCGCCGCCGGTGTTGAAGTCGTCGTCCATGGCGGCGAGGAACTTGTCGCGGGCCTTGGCGGCGGGGTCGCTCAGACAGGGGATCGCGGCGTCGGTCGGAAGCTTCAGGTCGTAGAAGTCCTTGCCGGTGACGCGGGTGTAGCGCTTGAACAGGCGGTAGAACTGCTCGAGGCCGATGGCGGCCTCCTCGATGGCGGGCTCGCTGAACAGCACGGTGCTGCGGTAGTGGGTGCGGAGCAGGAAGAAGCGGATCCGCTCGCCCCCCTGCTTCTTGATCAGGTCGGCCAGGCCGCCGGCGCCCTTGCTGCGGCTCATCTTGCCGCCGGCGTCGGCGTCGGGCTCACCGCGGTCGGACTTGCCGCCGATCTTGCCGGCGGCCGAGTCCTTCCGCAGCAGGCCGTTGTGGGCCCAGTACTTGACCATCGGCTTGCCGTGGCAGCACTCGCTCTGCGCGACCTCGTTCTCGTGGTGCGGGAACACCAGGTCGAGCCCGCCGCCGTGGATGTCGAAGGTCTCGCCGAGGATCTTCTTGCTCATCGCGCTGCACTCGATGTGCCAGCCCGGCCGGCCATCGCCCCAGGGCGACTCCCAGCTCGGCTCGCCCGGCTTGGCCGACTTCCAGAGCGCGAAGTCGGCGGCCGACTTCTTTCTAGCCGCCTGGCCGCCGCCGTCGCCCTGCATGTCGGCGACCGAGCGGTTGGAGAGCTTGCCGTACTCGCGGTCCTTGCCGACGTCGAAGTAGACGTCGCCCTCGGAGGCGTAGGCGTAGCCCTGCTTCACGAGGTCGGCGACAAAGTCGATGATCTCCTGCATGCACTCGGTGGCGCGGGGGAACTCGCTGATCTGGTCGACCCCCAGCGCGGCCAGGTTGCCCTGGTAGTCCTTGATGTTCTCTTCGGCCACCTCGAGCATCGTGATGCCGCGCTCCTGGGCCTTGTTGATCAGCTTGTCGTCGACGTCGGTGATGTTGACCACCCAGGTGACGTCGTAGCCGCGGTGCTTCAGGTGCCGCGTGATGCAGTCGAAGATCACCGGCCCGACCAGGTGCCCGATGTGCGCCTCGGCGTACACGGTGGGGCCGCACAGGTAGATGCCCACCTTGCCTTCCTTAACAGGCTCGAACGGCTCCTTCTTCTTCGACAGCGTGTTGTAGATCTGCAGGGTAGGGTGCGCGGGCATGGGAGGCGGGGCGTGATTCGGGGTTGAGAGCGGAAAACTGATGTTCGGGGTGCTGGGCGGTTCCGGTAAGTTACTCGGATCGGGGTGATTATGGGAAGGTCGCTTGCCGGCCCCGTCGCCGCCTCGTTCCGCTAGCAACCCACCGCAGGAGACCGCGATGAGCAGCAACCCGTTCGAATCCCCCGTCAGCGACAGCTCTGGCTACCAGGCCCCGGGTCGAGCTTCGATGACGCTCAAGTCGATCGACCCGCTGCAGGCCGGCAAGGTGCTGGGCGCGTTGTACTTGCTGCTGGGTCTGATCGTGGCGCCGTTCCTCGTGTTGGGGGCTCTGCTTAGCGGCGACCCGGCGCAGGCCGGCGTCGGCCTGGGTATGGCCGTGGGCATCCTGTTTATGTACGGCGTAGGTGGCTTCCTTGGCGGGCTGCTGATGGCGTTTCTCTACAACGTCGTGGCGAAGATGTCGGGCGGGATGCGTTTCGAATTCGAGTAGTAGCTTGGCCGAAGGCCATACTCACCGTAGCCTAGGGCATCGCCCTAGGTCGCGTTGGCGCGGGAATTGATTGGCTGAAGGCCAATCTCACCCCGGGGCCAATTGAGGTTGGCCTTCAGCCAACGGACGCCGATCATCGACTATTCGGCCGTTTCGATCAGCGCGACGCATCGCGCATCAATCGACTCCTCACGGCCGACCGGGCCGACCGACTCGCCGGTCTTGGCCTTGATGCCGA
This sequence comes from Posidoniimonas polymericola, assembly GCF_007859935.1. Lineage (NCBI taxonomy): Bacteria > Pseudomonadati > Planctomycetota > Planctomycetia > Pirellulales > Lacipirellulaceae > Posidoniimonas > Posidoniimonas polymericola. The sequence continues at coordinate 202,113 of NZ_SJPO01000003.1, forward strand.
TCTTGCCGACCGAGACGCCGAGCACGCCGGCGATGGCGTGCCGCATGGCGTCCTTGTAGGGGAAGAGCTTGGGCCGCTGGGCGGCGATGACGCAGTCGAGGTTCACCAGCCGGTAGCCCTCCTGCTGCACGCGGCGGTGGGCCTCGGCCAAGAAGTCCTTCGAGTCGCGGCCGCGGTTCGCCGGATCGGTGTTGGGGAACAGCTCGCCAATGTCGGGCAGCCCCGCGGCGCCCAGCAATGCGTCGGTCACCGCGTGCAGCAGCACGTCGGCGTCGCTGTGCCCGACAGCCTGACGGTCGTGCGGAACGTCGACGCCGCCCAGACGCAGCGGCCCGCCCGGTTCGAGCCGGTGGGTGTCCTCGCCGAGTCCGATTCTGAAATTGCTCATTGGTTAGCCGCGCAGTTTGTTCACCACAAAGGGCACGAAGTACACAAAGGCGAGTCGTCGCAGAAATGGCAGAGCACTCATCGACGTTACCGTTCTGGTCGCTGGTCAATAAAGAAGGGCACGAAACCAGCGGCTTCGTGCCCTTTGTGTCTTTGTGGTTCGCAACTTCGGTTAGCTGTTGACCGTAGCGGCTTCGGCGGCCTTGGCGAGGGCCTCGGCCTTGTCGGTCTTCTCCCAGCTGAACTCGCCGTTGGGGCCGGGCTCGCGGCCGAAGTGGCCGTGGGCGGCGGTCGCCGACATCACGGGCTTGGTCAGGCCGAGCTCCTTGATCAGGCCACGCGGGGTGAGCGAGAAGTTGTTGCGGACCAGGTCGACCAGGGTCGACTCGTCGACCTTGCCGGTGCCGAACGTGTTGACGTTGACGCTCACCGGCTCGGCGACGCCGATCGCGTAGGCGAGCTGCACCTCGACCTCGTCTGCCAGGCCGGCGGCGACCAGGTTCTTGGCGATGTAGCGGGCCATGTAGGCGGCCGAGCGGTCGACCTTCGAGGGGTCCTTGCCGCTGAACGCGCCGCCGCCGTGGCGGCCGCGGCCGCCGTACGTGTCGACGATAATCTTGCGGCCGGTCAGGCCGGTGTCGCCGTGCGGGCCGCCGATCACGAACTTGCCGGTCGGGTTGATGTGGTAGGTGATGTCGCCGCTGACGAACTCGGCCGGCAGGCAGGGCTTGATCGCCTTCTCGATGATCTCCTTCTTCGCCTCTTCGGTGATCTTCGTGCCGCACGGGGCGAGGATGCTCTCGTCGTGCTGCGTGCTGACGACCACCGTGTCGATGCGGATCGGCTTGTTGTCCCGGCCGTACTCGACCGTCACCTGGCTCTTGGAGTCGGGGCGCAGGTACGACAGCTCGCCCGACTGGCGGAGCGCGGCCAGCTTCTCGACGATGCGGTGCGAGACGTGGATCGGCAGCGGCATGAGCACGTCGGTCTCGTTGCACGCGTAGCCGAACATCAGGCCCTGGTCGCCCGCGCCCTGCTCGCCCTCGACGTCCGACGCCTTGTCGACGCCCTGGGCGATGTCGGCGGACTGCTCGTGGATGGCGTTCAGCACGCCGCAGTCGTGGCTGAAGCCGATCGACGGGTCGGTGTAGCCGATCCGCTTGATGGTCTCACGCACGACCCGCTGCACGTCGACGTAGTGGCTGGTGCGGACCTCGCCGGCGACCACCACCTGGCCCGTGGTGCAGAGGGTCTCGACCGCGACACGGGCGTTGGCCGGGTCGGGGTCGTTGGCGAGGATGTCGTCGACGATCGCGTCGGAGATCTGGTCGGACACTTTGTCCGGGTGGCCCATGCTGACGGATTCACTGGTGAACAGGTAGTTGCCGGATGCCACGAGAGGTCTCCTGGGGAACGTGCCGGGGGGCGCCCGCTAGGTTAGAGGATTGGGCTCGCAATCCCGCAGTATAAGAGCACGCGGGGGCTCCTACAATGGCTGGGGCACAATGGCCCGGCAGGCAGGGATTTCGACCATTTAAACGCCGCCCGGACCGGGGTGAGCGAGGCGCCGGGGGGCTGGTATGCTGGGGGCTCACGCACGCGACCCTTGCGATCCCACCCGAACCTCCCGCTGCACTCCCATGGCCGACCTCGAAACCCTGCGGGCGAAGCTCGCCCCGTTTGACCAGCAACACGTCCTCCGCTTCTGGGACGAGCTCTCCAACGAGGGCCGCGAGCGGCTGGCAGCCCAGCTCGAGGACGTCGACCCCGAGCTCATCGCCCAGGTCCACGGCGGCGACGCCGAGCAGCCCGATTGGGCCGCCCTCGCCAAGCAGGCGGTCCCGCCCCCCGCGATGCGTCTGTCCGACCGCCAGCAAGGCAAGTCGGGCGGCCTGGGCGTGACGCCCGACCAGGCACAGCAGCGTGGCCGCCAGGCGCTCGACGCCGGGGAGGTCGGGGTGCTGCTGGTCGCCGGCGGGCAGGGGAGCCGGCTCGGCTTCGACCACCCGAAGGGGATGTACCCAATCGGGCCGATCTCCGACGCCACGCTGCTGCAGATCCACTTGGAGAAGGCGGTCGCCCTCGCCAAGCGGCACGGCGTCAGCGTGCCGGTGTACCTGATGACCAGCCCGGTCACGCACGACGAGCAGGTGGCGTTCCTCAAGGAGCACGACAACTTCGGCCTGGCGGATGACGACCTGGTCGTGTTCTGCCAGGGGACCATGCCGGCCATCGACGCGCAGACCGGCAAGCTGCTGATGGCCGCCAAGGACTCGTTGTTCCTCAGCCCGGACGGGCACGGCGGCACGGTCGCCGCCTTGGCCAAGAGCGGCGCCATCGACCACATGAACCGCCGCGGCGTGAAGCACCTGTTCTACCTGCAGGTCGACAACCCGATCGTGCCAATCGGCGACGCGGAGCTGATCGGCTACCACCTGCTGGCCGAGTCGGAGCTGACCAGCATGGCGGTCGCCAAGGAGACGCCGGGGGAGAAGCTCGGCAACTTCGCGATGATCGACGACCGCATGACCATCATCGAGTACTCCGACATGCCCGACGACGTGGCCGAGCTGGCCGACGCGTCGGGCGGGCTCAAGTTCTGGGCCGGCAGCATCGCGGTGCACGTGTTCGGCGTGGCGTTCCTCGAGCGGATGCTTGGCATGAAGGACTCGCTGCCGCTGCACATCGCGCACAAAAAGGTGCCGCACGTGGACGCGTCGGGAGAGCTGGTCGAGCCGACCGAGAACAACGCGCTGAAGCTCGAGAAGTTCATCTTCGACCTGCTCCCCAAGGCGAACAACCCGATCGTCGTGGAGTACGCCGAGGACGAGGTGTTCGCGCCGCTGAAGAACGCGCCCGGCGCGCCCAAGGACACCGAGGAGTACGTGCAGCGGTTCATGATGGCCCAGCACCGCGGCTGGCTGGCGGCCGCCGGCGTCGACGTGCCGGCCGACGCCCCGGTCGAGATCAGCCCGCTGTGGGGGCTCGACGCCGAGGGGGTGAAAGTCAAGGCCGACGGCGTGAAGATCGATGGTCCGACCTACCTGCGGTGAGCAAGCGATGCAGCTCGAAGTCGAACAAAAGTTTCACGCCCCGGACCTCGAAGCCGTGCGCGGCCGTGTTGTCGAGTTGGGCGGCGCGCCGCTCAAGACCGTCGAGCAACGCGACACCTACTTCCGGCACCCGTCGCGAGATTTCGCGCAAACGGGCGAGGCGCTGCGGATCCGGCGAACCGGTGACCAGGCCGTGGTGACCTACAAGGGCGCGAAGCTCGACCGTGAGGTGAAGACCCGCCCCGAGCTCGAGTTCCCGCTTTTCGACGGGGGCGACCCGCAGCAGGAGCTGTTCGGGCTGCTCGGGTTTGTGCAGGTCGCCGATGTGGCCAAGCACCGCGAAGCTTACCAACTGACACGCGGCGGCCTACAACTAGAGGTCGCCCTGGATACGGTCGCCGATGTCGGAACGTTCGCCGAGGTTGAGGCGATCGCCGAGCAGGACGCGGTCGCCGCCGCGCAGGCGGCGGTCCAGCAGCTTGCGGCCGACCTCGGGCTGACCGACCTCGAGCCGCGTAGCTACCTGCGGATGTACCTGGAAGGTCGGGACGCGTAACGAGCCGCGGTGTTGTAGAGCCTTCGTGCGAGGCGTCTCCGACGGCGAGGCGTCACCGCCAGGCGTCGGGGTCGGAGACCCCTCCCACAGCGTTTGATCCCTCCCACCTTCGACTCCCGCCCCATGTCCCGCCTGGCCGACGAACTCCCGCTCAACGAACAGCCGTACGAGCCGTTCGACCAGTCGGAAGACGCCGCGGCCGACCCGCCCTCGCACCGCGAGCTCTACGAAGCCCGCAACTTCTTCTGGTTGATGCTGCACCAGGTGCTGCTGCGGATCGGATGGATCTTCAAGACCGAGAGCATCGTGATGCCGATGTTCCTCAGCATGATCGGCGGCAGCTCGCTGATGATCGGCCTGTTGCCGGTGCTCAACCGACTGGGGTTCAGCGTGCCGCCGCTGCTGTACGCGCAGCCGCTCAAGCTGTCGCCGCTGAAGCAGCGGATGGTGGCGAGGTCGTCGCTGCTGATGGCGGCGCCGTTCGCCGTGCTCTCGGCGGTGTGGTTCTCCGGCGCGTGGCAGACCACGGGCGGATCCGCCGCGTGGTGGATGCCGTGGTTGTTCCTGGCGGTTTACGGCTGGTTCTTTTGCCTAACGGGCGTCAACCAGCTCGGCATGCACGCGCTGCACGGCAAGCTGATCCGCGCCGACCTGCGGGGGCGGCTGTACACGGCCGCCGTGATCGTCGGCGCGCCGGTGGCGGTCGTCAGCGCGTGGCTGCTGCTGCCGGGCTGGCTCAAGCTGCCCGACGGCGGCTTCGGTTGGATCTTCGGCTTCACCGCGTTGGCGTTCCTGGCGTCGGGCAGCATGCTGCTGTTCACCAGGGAGGCGCCCGACCGGCTGACCGAGCCCCCCACCAAGCCGCTGCAGAAGTTTGTCGACGCCTGGCGCGTGGTGCGTGATGACCCGCGGGCGCGGCCGGTGGCGATCCTCTCCGGGCTGGTGTGCTTCAACTTCATGCTGTTCCCGCACTACCAGTCGCTCTACCCGAGGCGGCCGGGCGGCACGGTGGTCGACTACCTAGGTGAGATCATGCTGTGGGTCTGCGTGCAGAACGCGGCGACCGCGGTGGTCAGCCTGGTCGCGGGGCCGCTGGCCGACTGGATGGGAAACCGCGCCGCGCTGCGGTGCTCGACGCTCGGACTGGCGAGCGGGCCGCTGATCGCGCTGCTGCTGGCCCAGGCGTCGCCGGAGGCGGCCCGCGAGCAATTCTACCTGGTGTTCATGCCGCTCGGGTTCATGCCGGTTACCATCAAGCTGCTGATGAACTACACGCTCGAGGCCGCGCCCGACGACGATCACCCGCAGTACGTCGCGGCGATCGGGATGTGCATCGCCATGCCGGTGATCGTCGGCGCGCCGGTGGTGGGCTACCTGGTGGGCCGGTTCGGCGCCGCGCCGGTGTTCATCGGCGGGCTAGCAGTGCTGCTGCTCGCGTTCCTGCAGAGCCTGCGGCTGCCAGAGCCACGGCACGGGTAGGCGCTAGATGCGAGGCGCAGCGCGCTGGAAAAAGGTCGACACGGCGCGCCACCCAACTGCCATTCCGCCGCGCCGGAGATTCTGGGATACTCCCCGCCCGCTGTAGATTGCCCAGCCCTCCGCGACTCTCAACCACGCATGAACATCTTCTTCTCCGTTGGCGAGCCCTCGGGCGACCTGCACGGCGCGAACCTGATCCGCGAGCTCAAGCAGCGGCGGCCCGATTGGAAGATGGTCGGCTACGGCGGTCCACGGATGCAGCAGGCGGGCTGCGAGTTGCACACCGACCTGACGCAGTTTGCCGTGATGTGGCTGCTGCAGGTAATCCTCAACTACCACAAGTTCCGCGCGCTGGTGAAGCGGGCCGAGCGGTACTTTGCCGAACAAAGCCCCGACGCGGTCGTGCTGATTGATTACCCGGGCTTCAACTGGCACATCGCCAAGGCGGCCAAGAAGCACGGTGTGCCGGTCTTCTACTACGGGGCTCCCCAGCTGTGGGGCTGGGCCGGCTGGCGGGTCAAGAAGATGCGCCGCTGGGTCGACCACGTGCTGGTGAAGCTGCCGTTCGAGGAGCCGTGGTATCGCGACCGCGGCTGCAACGCGACCTACCTCGGCCACCCCTACTTTGACGAGCTGCGCGCGCAACAACTCGACCAAGATTTTGTGAGGAAGCGGCGGGCCTCCGGTCCGCTGGTAACGATCCTGCCGGGCTCCCGAACCCAAGAGGTACGCTCCAACCTGGCGGCTCAGCTCCAGGCGGCCGAGAAGGTCAGGCAGTCCACCCCCGGGGTGCGGTTTGCGGTCGCGGTGTTCAAGCAGTCGCAGGTCGCGTTGGTCGAGACCGAGTTGGCCAAGTCGGGCGTTGAGGCCGAGGTGCACGTCGGCCGCACGCCCGAGCTGATCCACGCCGCGACCTGCTGCCTGGCGGTGTCGGGCTCGGTGTCGCTGGAGCTGCTGTTCCACACCAAGCCGACCGCGATCGTGTACCAGGTGTCGCCGCTGGCGTTCTTCGTGCAGAAGTTCTTCCGCCGCGTGCGCTACATCACGCTGGTCAACCTGCTGACGGCCGACGAGCTGTTCCCCGCGGAGGTTGGCGTGTACGACCCCGAGGACCCGCGCGACGCGCACGTCCTGATGCCAGAGTACCTGACCTGCCAGGACCCGACCGACAAGCTGGCCCGCCACCTCACGCACTGGCTCACCGACGACGACGCGCGGGACGCGCTGGTGGCCCGCATGGCGGTGCTCAAGGAGCAGATCGGCCGGGGCGGGGCCTCGGTCCGTGCGGCGGAGTACGTCGTTAACACGCTCGACCCCTCCGGCGGCCTGCGCGAGGCGGCCTAGTACGTCTTTCCTATCACTGGTTCCGGCGCGACACCGTCGTGTGCGGACCAACCGGCCTGGGTTCAGGAGCGTTGTTTGCGCCACGGGCGCTAGCCGTCGCGCTACGACTGCCCGCGTGCATCGGCTATCATCGTGCCATGATCCTCGCCGAACCAAGCCCCACGCCCGCCGACCTCCACTTCCGCCTGTTTGGCTTCCCGGTGAGGGTGCACCCGTTCTTCTGGCTGATCTGCCTGCTGCTGAGCGGCGGCGGCGAGCCACGCTCGGTGCTGATCTGGATCGTCGCGGTGTTTGCCTCGATCGTCGTGCACGAACTGGGGCACGCGTTTGCTCAGCGACACTACGGCGGCCGGTCGCGGATTGTGCTGTACGGCATGGGAGGGCTGGCGATCGGCGAAGGGGTGCGCGACACGCCGTGGCGGCAGGTGCTGATTTCGCTGGCCGGCCCGTTCGCCGGCTTCCTGCTCGCGACCCTGCTGTATCTGCTGCTGGTAGCGACCGGCGTGCCCGCCGAGGTGCGGTTCACCCCCCTGCCTCGGGTGGTGGTGGCGCAGATCGACAGCCTGTTTGCTAACGAGCTGCTACGCAATCTGTTCTACATCAACATCATGTGGGGCATCCTCAACCTGGCGCCGATCTACCCGCTGGACGGGGGGCGGGTATCGCGCGAGCTGTTCACGATGTGGCTGCCCCCGCACCGCGGGGTGATCGCTTCGCTGTGGGTTTCGGTGCTCTGTGCGGTCGCGCTGGGCGGCTACCTGTTTACGTTGGGCGGCGGCCTGTGGTCGTTGCTCCTCTTCGGCATGCTCGCCTACAACAACTACCAGATGCTGCAGGCCTACCAGTCGTCGCGCGGCGGTCGATGGTAACGCGTCGCGCGGCGTGTCAGCGCGCTGCGTTGCGCAGTCAAAGTGGAACACGGCGATCGTTCTGGCTAACTTTAGCCTAAAATTTCCAAAAATTTTTTGGGCTCGTTTCGCGCGTTCAAAACGGCTCTGTGTAGCGCGCTCGCAAGCCTCGCTACGCGTCGTGGTTGGTTGTCTCGCAACGCGAACGATTGCCACGCCCGCGCGCCGTGGACGACGGTCGCGCGTCGTTGAAGGGTCGGTGCGCGCGAGAAGCGCTGTCGTGCGTTGCGGTGGAAACGAGCTGGAATTGCCGGTGTTTTTTGCACGCCGTCGCTTGCGAGAGTCTTTCCCAGGGCATCGTCGCGGCCGGTTGCGCTAGGTTGCTTCACAGCCGATCCGCGACGCGGCTGGTTTGGCTTGCGCGTCACGCGCTGTGTCGGGCAGCGTAGCGCAACAAGGCGCGCGGCGGGTCGTTGTGTCGCGTTCGCGTTGGCCTTGGTCGCGCCGCGCACGGCATTTTTTCGATCAAAACATGTTGCACAATAAGAAGTAATTCGTACAACTACCGGCAGTACGTTGCCGAGGTTTGTCAAGGACAACTGCACAACAAGTAAACGACAACGAAGTCTGCTGCTTGGCTGTGTGTCGATGAACCCTGGTGGATCGCCCTGGATGGGTCGATCCCTTTGTCAAGGACGGCCGCCGCCGCACGAGTACTTGCGACGTGGCGGTGGGGCGTCTTGTCTCTTTTAAGGAGGAGTTGCTGTGGCCAAGAAGAAGAAGAAGGTCGCCAAGAAGAAGGCGGCGCCGAAGAAGAAGAAGGTAGCCAAGAAGAAGACGGCCAAGAAGAAGGTCGCCAAGAAGAAGACCAAGAAGAAGGTCGCCAAGAAGAAGAAGGCTAAGAAGAAGGTAGCCAAGAAGAAGAAGGCTAAGAAGAAGGTAGCCAAGAAGAAGACGGCCAAGAAGAAGGTCGCCAAGAAGAAGGCCAAGAAGAAGGTCGCTAAGAAGAAGACCAAGAAGAAGACGGCCAAGAAGAAGAAGTAAGGCCGCGGCGTTGTCCCGAACGCCACGCGCCCTTCCTGATTGGCCCTTCGCCAGTTTGGTCGCTGAAACAACGAAAAAAGGCCGGTCCCGCCCTGCGGCGCCGGCCTTTATTCGTGCGCCCCCTATCGGTGGGCCCTCTGATGGTGGGCCCTCTGATGGTGGGCCCTCTGTTGGTGGGCCCTCTGTTGGTGGGCCCTCTGTTGGTGGGGTGGGCGTCGCCAGCCGCGCAGCGCGGCCAAGCAGGCCACCAGCCAACTGCACCGGCCTACAGCACGGGCAGCGACGGCATCGCCGGGGCCTGCTCGTGCTGACGCGCGATGTTGCGGACCATCTGCCGGGCGATCTGCTCGAAGCCCTGCGCCGTTTCCTGGTCGGTCAGGTTGCCGGCGGTCTGGCCGTCGTCGCCGCGCTGGCGGATGCCGATGTTGATCGGCAGCTCGCCGAGGAACGGGACCGACAGCTCCTCGGCCTTGGCCCGCGCGCCGCCCGTGCCGAAGATGTCGTACCGCTTGTTGTTGTCGGGGCAGAGGAAGTAGCTCATGTTCTCGACAATCCCCAGGAGCGGGATCTTCACCTTGCGGAACATGGCGATCGCCTTGACCGCGTCCAAGAGCGCGACCTCCTGCGGCGTGCAGACCACCACCGCGCCGGTCAGCGGCAGCAGCTGCGAGAGCGTCAACGCGATGTCGCCGGTGCCCGGGGGCATGTCGATCACTAGGTAGTCGAGGTCGCCCCAGTCGGTGTCCTTGAGGAACTGCGTGATCGCGCCGTGCAGCATCGGTCCACGCCACACGACCGCCTCTTCTTTGGGGACCAGGAAGCCCATGCTCATCACCCGCAGCCCGTCCTTCTCGACCGGCTGCAGCCGCTTGTCGATGGCGGTGGGGCGGTCGTCGGTTCCCAGCAGGTGCGGCACGCTCGGACCGTAGACGTCGGCGTCCATCAGGCCGACCTTCGAGCCCGCCTTGCTGAGCGCCAGGGCGATTGAGGTCGAGACCGTGCTCTTGCCGACGCCCCCCTTGCCGGAGCCGACCGCGATCACGTTCTTGGCCCGCAGCCCGATCTGGCCGATCGGCTCGGCCGGGCGGTCGTGCTCGACCGCCTCGACCTGGATGTCGGTCCCGGCCGGCAGCCGCTCGGCGAGGAAGTCGCGGCAGTGCTGGGTCACCTCGTCGCGGAGGATCGCGGCCCAACTAGTCAGGCCGAGCTTCACGGCGACCTTGCCATCGGCGGCTTGGACATCGTGGAGTTGTTCGAGCTGCGTGACGCTGCGGCCCGTTTCGGGGTCCTTGAAGTCGGCAAGCAGGTTGCGGACAGAATCGCTCGAGAGGTCAGGCATCGTGGGCAGGGCAGGGTGGGTGGGGGAAACCGTGGTCGATCTGGTCACCCTACCGGCCACGGTTCCGCTTGCCAAGGCAGCCGCCGCCAGACGCGCTCGGTTGGCCACATATGGTCGGAAGCAGACAGGCGCCGCTCGAGGTCGCGGGACGCCAGGTCGAGCGAACGCCGGACCGCCGACAGCAGCGGGGCGAGCCGGCGGGGGGAGTCGACCGTCAGGCAGGCTCCGGCCTCGAGGGCGGCCAGGCCCAGGTCGTCGCGGGCGAGTGGGTCGGCGATGCTGGTTGCGGAGATCAACGCCGCGGCCGCAAGGTTCGGCCGCCGGCGTAGGTCCTGGAGCTGACGCAGCGCGGCCAGGGCGTTGTCGCGTCGGAGCTCGATCGCCACAAACACCGCCGCGTGCGCGGCAATGTCGTTGACGGGCAGCGGCGATACCCGGCGGACCAGCGGCCGCGGGCCGGGCTCCCTGCGGAGCCGCGCGGCGACCGCGGCGGTCCACCGCTCGCCCTGCTCGTCGATCAGCAGCCAGCTTGGGTCAGTCACCGCTGTCTCCCGGTTGCTTTTTGTCCGGGTCGTGCAGGCCGAGGCTCTCGAGCCGCCGGTAGAACCGCTGACGGGTCAGGCCCAGCAGCCGGGCCGCCTCGGCGCGGTTTCCGGACGCCTTGGCGAGGGCCCGCTCGACGAGCTCGCGTTCGATCCGGCCGAGGAACTCATCGAGGTCGATCTCGACGCGTGGGTCGCCGCTCAGGCCGGCGGCCAACGCCGCGTGCCGCACAACAGTCGGCAGGTGATCGGCGGTGATCTCGGCGGCCGTGGCGTCTTGGCTCAGGCACTTGGCGTGGGCAGAGGCGACTGCCTCGGCTAGCTGCCCGGCGCCGTGGGGCCAGTCGTACATCGCCAGCAGGTCAAGCGTCTCGGTGGCGACCCGGCCGACGCGGGCGCCGGACGCGGCGTTGGCGCGTTCGACGTAGAACTGCGCGAGCATCGGCAGGTCGGAGATCCGGTCGGCGAGCGGCGGGCACTCGATCACCACCGCCCCGACCAGTGGCAGCAGCGTAGCTTCGAGCGCCGCGGGCCGGGCGGAGAGGGTCGCGAGCAGCCGCTTCGGCCTGGCGGCGAGCAGCCGCGTCGCGAGCAGCTGCTGGGTGGGCGGGTCGGCGGCGTCGGCCTGCAGCAGCACAACGGTGCTGGACGACAGCTGCTCGCGGTGTTGGTCGAGCACCGCGGCGGCGGATTCGCTGTCGAGCCGCGCGCAGTCGATCGGCAGCAACCGGATCTGGGTGTCGTGCGCGCCGTGGTGGATCGCCCTGGCGATGGCGGCGGCGTCGGCGCCGCAGGCCGACACCACCGACGCGCCGACCGGGGTGCGGCTCGCGAGGTCGAACTGCGTCCGCATCAGCCGCGCGGCGGGGCTGTCGCCGAGCAGGATCGCGGTGGCGTCGGCCTCGGCGACGCCGCGTCGGAAGCGGCGGATGTCGCGGTGCAGCTCGTCCTCGCTCGGCTCGTTGGTAATCGACGCCGCGAGCTGCTGCGGCGTGAGGTCGAACTCCTCCAGCACGCCGACGACGGCCCGCTGCGTGGCCTCGCCCGCCAGCGAGAAGAACCGCGCCCGGCGGTGACGCAGGCGACCGTGCTGCCCCATGACCGACAGCGTCCCCTCGGACGCCGTTTGCTGGAACGCGGCGGGCGGCGGGCAGAGCCCGGTCAGCGGCCCCGACCCGTCCACCGGGCCCGGCTCGCTGTGGTACGCCACCCGGCGGCCGACGACCGACGCCTCGGGCAGGCAGACCCACTCGCACAATGCGGCGTTCGCGTACGCCACAACGCCACCGGCGCCCACCGCGTAGGCGGGCGTGGCGGACGAGTCGAACAGATGCCGTAGGTCTTGCATCGCGCTGGGGCGGGTTGGGGGCGGAGACCAGCAGCGCCGGCCGTCCCCGATTGTAACCAGCCGCCGCGGCCTCCGCCCGCGGGCGGCGGCCGTTACGCAAACAGCCCCGGCCTTGCTGCAAGGCCGGGGCTTTGTGGTGTGCGTTCGCGTTTCAACCCTGGATCAAAAGACGTCCAGGTTGAAGTGGGCGCCCTGGTGGTAGCGGCGGGCGCTCGGGTAGTAGTTGTGCCAGCGGCGGTTGTACACCGGGATCCGCATCTCCGGCGGGTAGCGGTGGTACAGGCTGTCCGCGCTGCGGTAGTACTCGCTGCCCCAGTAGTTCTGGGGGTAGTACACGTACGGGTAGTGGTAGAAGCGTTCCCAGTCGGTGGTGCTGGCAGTTCCGCCCCATGCGCGACCATAGGCCTGTTGGGCCTCGGCGCGCTCAGAAGCCACGCCCGCCAGCACCGCCGCGACGAACGCGGCTGCTAAGATCCTGCGGATCATCAGAAATTCCCCCCTCGACAAATGATTCACCTGGACGCGGCGCGCGGCCTTGGCTGTGAGAAAGCATCGACCGCCCGGGCAATTGGAATTGAGGGAAAATCCGGCACAACCGCTACAATCGACGGGGCCGGGCGCTGATGGCCGATCAAAGAGGTCCGCTCACGCGTCCGTTGTGTTTCGAGGATTGCTAGCTCGCATTGGGCGTTGGGACGGGCAGGCTTAGAATCGGACCGTGTCAGACCGTGTCGATCCCGTCCGCGGAGGTAAGTGTGTTTGGTGCGAAGCCCCGATTGGTGTTGTTCATGCCTGCCGTGTTGACCGCCGCGGTGGCTGCGTGCTCGCACGCCACCGAGCGTGCTGCGATCGACTTTCCGATGGCGGGTTCCATCCGCGGGAGCCAGTCGCTGTTCGCCGGTCAGCGCGCCGTGGTGCTGGTGGGTGAGATCCACGGCACGGTCGAGATCCCGCTGCTGACGGCGGTGCTGCTGCGCACGGCCTCGGCCGAGCGGGCGGCAGTTCTCTGTGTAGAGGCGCCCACCGACGAACAAGTCCGCCTGGACGAGTTCCTCGCGAGCGATGGCGGCGAGTCGTCGGTGCGGGCGTTGCTGGCAGGTCGGCACTGGACGAGCCAGGACGGTCGCGCCGGAAGGGGCCACTTCGGGCTGCTAGAGCTTTCCCGGCGGCTGATTGCCGACGGACGGGAGATCACGGTAGCCGCGATCGACATCCCCGCCAATCGAATCGAGCAACTGTTGGCAGAACAGCCGACGCCGCCCCGCGTGCTTGAATTCGCCAGGCAGCGCGACCGCGTCATGGCCCAAAATGTTGCGGCCGCTGCAGAGCGGAACCCCCACGCAAACATCCTGGTGCTGGCGGGGAGCGTTCACACCAACCTGCAGAAAGGCGTCCCGTGGGACGAAGAGTACGAGCCGATGGGATCGCTGCTTCACCACAATAAGCCTGGGCTCGTGAGCCTTGCGGCAGAAACTTCGGGCGGCGCCGCGTGGGTGAGCACCGAACAAGGGACCGGTCCTACTGCGATTTCAGGCGGGGACCGAGGGGAGGAGCCGTTCGTGGAGCTGTCGCCCGGTGCTCAGCCGGATCGTAGCGGGCTTCTCTACACCGGGCCGGTAACCGCTGCGTCGCCGATGCGCGGCAATGCGAATGCTGCAGAGCCGGGCAAGCGGTGACGGCCCGCGCAGTGGTCGGTTTGGCTCTGACTGCCCGCCCTCTTGATCGCTGCGCCGGCAATGGACCGAGGCCGACTAACGGAAGGCCGGTTCCCGCGTGAGCAGGCTCAACGTTGCGGGTTCATTCGCCGCGCAGTCAGGAATAAAAGAGATCGAACCCATTGCCCAGGGTCGAGCTGCTGGCGCGGTAGATCTCGGTGGCGCTGCACTAGACGCAGATGACCGTGCTGAACGTCCTGTTCTGCACGTCGAAGGTCTTCGCGAGTTGGCCGCCCGTGGCGGCGCCTCAGACCGAGCTGCTGCCCCACTGCGGCTCGCGGACGTCCACCGCCGGCATGCCGGCGCGGCGGGCCGCCTCGAGGCCGAGCTCCGAGTCCTCGAACACCAGGCACGTGTCGGCCGGCACGCCGAGCCGCCGGGCGGCCTCGAGGAACACGTCGGGCTCCGGCTTGTGCTTCTCGGTGTCCTCGGCCGTGACGATCGCGTCGAACCAGTCGGCCAGGCCGATGTGCTGAAGCTGCTTGTCGATCACCCAGCGGAAGCCCCCGCTGGCGACCGCGATCTTGCGTTGGCCCTTCTGCTGCTTGGCGACCGCGACAACGGTCTCGAGCGGCGGCACCTTGGGCAGCAGCTCGACAAAGTTGGTTTCCTTCTCATGAGCCACCTCGTCGGCGTCGAGCTGCTTGCCGTTCTCGGCGCCGATCTCCGCGACGATCTTGTCGCTCGGCATGCCGCCCATCGCGTAGAAACGCTCCTCGGTGAACTCGATCCCGTGCGCATCGAACGCCTGCTTCCACGACAGGTAGTGCACCGGCATCGAGTCGGTCAGCGTGCCGTCGCAGTCGAAGATGATGCCGAGGATGTCGTCGGAGATTTCGTACATGGGGAGGGGAGGGCGTGGGGTGAGGGAGGGGAGGGCAATTAAGCGTCACGGCTCCGTCGCCTAAAGAGGGCGGAGTCATCGTTGCTCTGCCTATCCTACTCCGGATTCTTCCCCGCGGAGAGCTCCCGCTCCCACACGTCCATCAGCGGCCAGTCGACGGCGCAGGTGCCGAAGTCGGCCATGTGCAGATAGCCCTCGAGCCGGGCGATGGTCTTGTCGATCAGCGCGTTCTCTTTGCGGAACACCGGCCCGTGGCTCGGCAGCAGCCACTTCACATCGCTGTCGCGGATGCGGGTGAGCGAAGAAATGAACGACGGGATGCTGCTGCCGTGGTGGGCGTCGATCGCGCCGACGCAGCCGTCGCGGAACAGGTTGTCGCCGGAGAACAAGAGATCGCCCATCCGGAACGAGAGCTGCCCGTCGGTGTGGCCGGGCGTGTGCCAGACCTCGAGCTCTAGCCCGCCTACCTTGATGGTGTCGCCGTCCTTGACCTGGTTCTCGCACTTGACCGGAGGCATCGCCAGGTCGATGCCCTGGGCGTCGATCTTGGCGAAGGTCGAGATGACGTCGCCGATTTCGAGCTTGGACGCCGCCACCGGGTGGCAGGTGACGGTGGTCTTGAGCAGCTGCTTGGCCTTTGAGAGCCCCTGGATGTGGTCGACGTCCGCGTGCGAGGCGATCAGCGTCGCGCACCGCGAGAACGGGAAGTCCAGCTGCCGGATCAGCTCGATGCAGTCATCAACGGCGTCCTCGTACCCGATGTCGATCAGGGTCCACGCCTGGTCGTCGTAGATCAGGTAAACGCTGCAGGTGATGCGCTGCCGAGCCTGGTGGTTCAGCTCGATGACGTTGGGAAATAGGGGCGTACGCTGGAGCATCCGTGGTCGTGATTCGCGTGAGAGCAGGCCGGAAAGAAGCGGCGGTCGGTCCGCCGTGGGCAGCCTACACTTCTAACCGTTGGGTGAACGATTGCCAAGGACGCTGGCTAAGCCTTCTCGGTAACTCGGGTAGGCGAGCTCGATTTTGAGCCGCTCACGCAGGCGTCGATTGGAGATCCGCTTGTCGGCCGCCGCCCGGGCGGCGCGGGGAGAATCGGCCGCTGGGGCGACGAATGCCGGGGGATCGGCGCCAATCTGCCGCGCGACCTCGCCGTAGTAGTCGGCGCGGAGGACCGGTGCGCCGTCAGAAACGCAGTATAGTTGCGACCCATTCTCAACGCCGATTTCGGCGGTCGCTGCTGGCACCGCGGCGGCTCGTTGCACAACCGAGGCCGCGTCGTCGACGTGGATCAGGTTGAGCCATCCGCTGGAGGGCGCCTCGATCGGCTCGCCCGCCTCGAGTTGCTTGAGGAAGGGCACGCGGTCGGGGCCGTAGATGCCCGCCAGACGCAGCACCACGCCGCGCGCTGCGAACGGGCTCTCGGCCAGCACCCGCTCGGCGGCGAGCGACGCACGGCCGCCGTCGCGGAGCGGGTTCGGCGGCGTCTGCTCGTCGACCCAGTCGCCGCTGGCCGGGCCGTACACGCCGGTTGTGCTGATGTAGATCACACGCCGGGTACCAGCCGGCAGCGCGGCGAGGACGTTGCGCAGGCCCTCGGCGTAGACCTCGTGGATCGAAGGCTCGGCCGAGCGGTCGTAGCCGACCGCGTACAGCAGCGTGTCGACCGGCGACTCGCGCACCGCCGTCAGCGTGTTGGGTTGCGTGACGTCGGCGATCAGGGGAGTGAACCCCTGCTGCGCAAACCGCTCGCCGCGCCCTGCGTCGCGCGTCACTACCGCGACGCTGTCCCCCGCGTCTCGCCACAAGCGGGCCACCCGCTGTCCCAAGTAGCCGCATCCAAAGATCAATCGGTCCATGACCGAGATTCTAGTCGGTCTGAAGCCGTTGAGGAGCTGGTCTAGGTGAAACCAGCAACGGCGCCGTGCGACGGAGCTCCGTCTGCATCACAGCGCATGCGGCATGCCGGGCAGGTGTCACAGCCGCGCTATTCAGCCCCCCCATCACAACCCGCCGGGTACTTGCCGACCGACCCACACGGCCGCAGCGTTCGGAAAACCTAACGGCTCGTGGGTGGGCTACGGTTTTAGGTCTAGGGAGACGGACGCCACCAGGATGGGGGAGGCCGCATCTGCGGGTCGTTCGTGCATCGCGAGTTGCATCCAAGAGAGAGAATCGATGGCGATCGACGCCCCAACCGCGTCCGCAGTTGACGCCCCCGCGGACCCCGCGTCTGGCGGCTCGCTGCAGGCAATCGAGGCGCGGCTGGAGCACTTGGAGCGGCTGGTCGCGTCGAGCAGGGTCGACCCGAACCGGATGAACCTGCTGGTGTTCGAGGCCCACCGCGACCGTCTGCTGGCCGCCTTTGTGATGGCGACCGGTGCCGCCGCCTGCGGCATGGAGGTCTCGATGTTCTTCACGTTCTGGGGGACCGCCGCGCTCAAGAAGGGGGGGCCCCAGTTCGGCAAGAAGTCAATCGTCGAACGCGCCTTCGGCTGGATGCTGCCGGGATCGGCCGGCGCCACCAAGCTCTCCAAAATGGACATGTGCGGCATCGGCAGGGCGTTGATGAGCCGGGAGATGAAGCGCAAGAACATCGCGGACCTCGGCGAGTTGATCCAGACCGCTGCAGAACTGGGCGTGAAGATCCGCGTCTGCGAGATGTCGATGCAGCTGATGGGCATCCGCCGCGAGGAGCTGATCGACTACCCGAATATTGAGTTCTGCGGCGTGGCAAGCTTCGTCGACGAGGCCGCCGCCGCCAACACCACCCTGTTCATCTAGCGACGCCAAGCCGCCGCCGGCCCCGCGCAACCACGGGAGCCCTGGCCTAGCCGGTCCATGACGAGCGACAATCCCAAATCCGCCGCCGACGCTGAACCAGACGCGGTGCCGCGCGCGCCCGCCGACGCCGGCGTCGACCCGCTGCTCGACCGCATCGACGGGCTGCTGCGTGACGTCCTGGCCGAGGAAGCCCCGCCAGCCGGCCCGCTTCCGCAGGGCCGCGACGCCCTAGCCGGGCTGCTGGCCGAGCTGCGTGACGCGTTGGTCGAGCGGGACCACACAATCGAGAAAATGGCCGCGAGGTCGGAGTCGCTGATGCGCGCCCAGGCCGACGCGCTGGTCCGCTCCGCCGAGACCATCGACGAGCTCGAGACTACCAAGCAGCGGCTGGCCGACGCGAGACTCGTCGCGGAGCGGGCAGCGGAGGACAACTACCGCCTGGCCGCGACGGTCTTCGAAAACACCAACGACGGCGTGCTCGTGTTCTCCGAGCAGCGTTGCATCGCCTGCAACGAGAACGCCGTTCGGCTGCTGGGCGGTGCGCGGGAGGACATCATCGACGCCTGGCCGGCGGCGTTCGAAGTCGCCCTGTGCAGCGGCGGGGAGGACGGGTCCGCCTCGTTACGCGACGCCTTCGAATGCCTTACGGCCGACAAGCCGGTGGTCGTCGAGGCGCTGTTCCCCGGCGGCGCAGGCGGTGAGTTCTGGGCCGAGGTGACACTCGGCGCGTTCGGCATCGACAACCGCCAGCAGTCGGTGGTTGTCGTGCGAGACATCACCACCCGCAAGCAATTTGAGAACGAGCTGCAGCGGCGCCGCGACTTCCTCCGCAATATCCTCAACGCGGTCCCCGACCAGCTCGCGGTGACCCGGGACGACCAGACGCTCGTGCTCGCCAACAACGCGTTCTGCGAGTTTGTCGGCCAGGACCGCGCCGACGTCATTGGCAGGAAGATCACGGACGTGCTGGGCCCGCAGTCCTGCCAGGGTTTCCGCGATTGTGACGAGCAGGCGCTCGAGGCGGGCGAGTTCAGCTGCGAGCACGACCGCACCCTGCCCAACGGTGAACGCGCTGTCCTGTCGGTCAAGCGGTCGGTGTTCGGCGACGAGCAGGGCGACCGGTACATCGTCTCAACGTCGCGCGACATCACCGAGGATCGGCTCCGCGAGGAACGCCTGCGGCTGCTCGCGAGCGTCTTCAATGGCGCGTCGGAGGGAGTCGCGATCCTGACCACCGAGGGGGCAATCTGCGAGGCCAACCCGGCCTTCCTCACGATGACCGGCGCCACCCCACGCGACGTGGCGGGCGGGATGCTGGGTCAGCTGCTCAACTTCGCCGCCGGCGACGCCGCTGGCGTTCTCCGCGACGTGGCCCTCGGGCGATCCTGGTCCGGCAAGGCCTGCGCCAGCCACCCCACGCACGGCGACCGCCAGGTGTGGGTGTCGCTGAGCCCGTCGCTCGAGTCGAAGCAACGCTTCATCGCCCTGGTGTCGGACATCACCGAGCTCGAAGAGGCCCAGGAGATGCTCCGCTCGCAGGCCCGCAGCGACATCCTCACCGGCCTGCCCAACCGCCGCTGGTTCCGCGACCACCTGCAGCAGCTGCTGGACGACCCCGCGGACCCAGAGCAGAGCGTCACGGTCTGCTTCCTGGACCTCGACAACTTCAAGCACGTCAACGACACCTCCGGACACGCCGCCGGCGACATGCTGCTCCGCGGGGTCGGCGAACGGATCCAACGGATGATGGGCCCGGACGCGTTCCTGTCCCGCTTCGGCGGCGACGAGTTCGCCATGATCCTCACCGAACCACGCCACCAGCCGCCGCGGCTGCTCGACACGCTCAAAGAGCTGCTCAACGAGTTCCGCCGCCCGTTCCACCTCGAGGGGACCGAGGCGACCGTCGGACTCAGCATTGGTCTGGTGAGCAGCGTGAAGGGAAAGGGCGAGGTCGGCGATATGATGCGGCAGGCGGACATCGCGATGTACGCCGCCAAGTCGGCCGGCAAGAACGGCGTGCGGGTGTTCTCCCCCGAGATGGAAGACGGCGTCAACACCCGGCACCAGGTGCAGACCCGATTACGTCAGGCGCTACGCGGCGGCGAGATCACACTCTGCTTCCAGCCCAAGGTGTGCGCCGCGACACGCAAGCCAATTGGCTGCGAGGCGCTGGCCCGCTGGCGGACGCCCGAGGGCAAGCTGATCCCGCCCAGCGAGTTTGTGCCGATCGCCGAGCAGACCGGTCTGATCGTTCCGTTTGGCGAGCTGGTGTTCCGCACCGCGGCCGAGCAGGCCCGCGACTGGGCCGCGTGCGGCCGCGAGCCCTCGGTGGCGGTGAACGTCTCGCCCCACCAGCTGCGGCACCCCGGCTTCGTGAGCTCGTTGCAGGACGTGCTGGCAGAGACCAGCGCCCGTGCCGAATGGTTCGAGCTCGAGATCACCGAGTGCGCGATGATGGAGGACGTCGACCACGCGGTCGAGGTCATCGACTCGCTGGCGGCACTCGGGTTCAACGTCGCGGTCGACGACTTCGGCACCGGCTACTCGTCGCTGAGCTACCTGAAGCACTTCCGCCTGCACACGCTGAAGATCGACCTCACCTTCATCCGCGACGTCACCACCGACTGGCAGTCGCAGGCGGTGGTCCGTTCGGTGGTGTCGCTCGGCGCCGGCCTGGGGCTGAACGTCGTGGCCGAGGGGGTCGAAACCGCCGAGCAGGCCGAGCTGTTGTCGGAGATCGGCTGCACGACCCTGCAGGGCTACTACTTCGGCAAGCCAATGACCGCCGACGACTACGTGGACTGGCTTGACGCTCAGGCCAGGACGTCGGTCTGACAGCCCGTTGAGATTGCCGTTGGGCCGCGAGGCGCCGTGATCACGCCCTAGCTCGGCGAGTGTGGAGGGCTGCCGGGGCGGGGCGTTGATCGGGCTCGCTAGAATGTCACCATGGTGCCGTCGGTCGCCAGATCGATCACGGTGGTGAAGCCGCCGTCTTCGGCCTCCGATAAGACTTCCGCTGCGGGCGGGGCGTCGGGGCCGCCGGTGATGCACGTGTTCCGGCAGACCGAGCACATGATCAGTCGCCCGCCTGCGGCCAGGTAGTTGTCGATGAGCTCCGTCAGCGGCGGGAACCCCTGTACCGCGATGCCCTGGGCGCTGCCGCTGTAACCCCACACCGCGCCGTCGCTGGTAAGGAACACCACAGCGTTGTGCCCGACAGCGGTGGCGGCCAGCCCGCAGGAGAAGGCGAGAGTCGCGTTCTTGCCGTTGTCCGACTTGCCGACTGTCAGGATGACCACCACGTTGTGCGCGTCTTGCGGCATAGGTATCGGCGCCGTGAGTCTAGTGGCAAGTGGCGAGTGGCTAGACGAGGGTGATGACCGCCCGCTGCAGCTCTTCTTCTTCGGTGAACTGGTCGACGGTGTGTCCGGTGCGTCGGGCCCAGGCCTCGAGGTCGGGACGGAACGCAAGGTCGGTGGCGGTGACCTCGATCCTCTTGCCGGGGCCCAGGCCGCGGGCCGCCTTCGTCAGCTCGACGATCGGCATCGGGCAGTTCAGCCCTTGGCAATCCAGTTGCAGGTCTACCATGGGGCTGTCGCTCCGGCCGGATAGGAAGGGCGCCGGCCCGCTTGGGGACGCGGCTTCTCACGCAGCTTATCGGCGTCGTGGTGCACTCGGCGCCAGCGACTCGCGGTGAACCCTGTGCCCGGCGCGCTGCGCGGGGCCGGGCGTAGCGGTCAGGCAAGAGGGGGCCGCCCGGCACGCGGTCGCGGGCGCCTTACGAATAATCGCGTGGCGGCCTACAATCAAAAGCATCCCTGCATTGTTCGGATCTTACCTATTCGGATTGAGCACGCGTTGCCACGGAAGAAGAAAACACGCGAACTCGCTGTGGTCGGTTGGCGGGAGTGGGTCCGACTCGACCTGCTTGGTGTCCAGGCGATCAAGGCCAAGGTCGACACCGGCGCCAGGACGTCGTCGCTGCACGCGTTCCGGGTCAAGACCTTCGAGAAGGACGGCGCTCCGCACGTCCGCTTCCAAGTACACCCGGAGCAACGCAAGACCAAGCCGACGGTCGAGTGCGAGTGGCCGGTCCACGAGTTCCGCAAGGTGCGGAGCTCTTCGGGCCACGAGGCGCTGCGACCGGTGATCCTGACGGAAATCGTCGTGGCCGGCCAGGCCTTTGAGATCGAGCTGACGCTCGCCAACCGCGACCAGATGGGCTTCCGCATGCTGCTTGGCCGCGAGGCCCTGCGAGACCGATTCGTCGTGGACTCGGGGCGCTCCTACGTGGGCGGACCCCGGAACAAGTGAGCCGGCTCGCCGCCTCGCCCCCGCCCCTCACGCAACTCAACCAGTGTTGATTCTATGAAACTTGGCATCCTTTCCCGCAACCGCAACTGCTACAGCACCCGCCGGCTCCGCGAGGCCGCGGTGAGCCGCGGTCACGACGTGAAGGTGCTCGACACGCTGAAGTTCTCGATCGACCTGGAACAGGGCGAGCCCGACCTGTTCTTCCGCTCCAAGCAGCTCAGCCACTACGACGCCGTGCTCCCGCGGATCGGGGCCTCGATCACCTACTTCGGCACCGCGTTGGTGCGGCAGTTCGAGCAGATGGACGTCTTCTCCGCCAACTCGTCGGCCGGCATCACCGCCTCGCGAGACAAGCTGCGGACGATGCAGGTGCTCAGCCGCCATCAGCTCGGCATGCCGGCCACCACGTTCGTACGCGACCGCAAGGACATCCTGCCGGCAATCGAACGCATCGGCGGCGCCCCGGTGGTGATCAAGCTGCTCGAGGGGACGCAGGGCGTCGGCGTGATCTTGGCCGAGAGCGTCAAGGTCGCCGAGGCCATCATCGAGACCCTGCAGTCCACGCAGCAGAACGTGCTGGTGCAGAAATTCGTCAAAGAAAGCAAGGGCAAGGACATCCGCGCGTTCGTCGTCGGCGACCGCGTGATCGGCGCGATGCGTCGCGTCGCCCAGGGTACCGAGTTCCGCAGCAACGTCCACCGCGGCGGCAAGACCGAGCCGGTCGACCTCGACGAGAACTTCTGCGAGACCGCCGTCCGCGCCGCTCAGATCCTCGGCCTCCGGATCGCCGGCGTCGATATGCTGGAGTCGACCAGCGGGCCGCAGATCATGGAGGTCAACTCCTCGCCCGGCCTGGAGGGGATCGAGCTCTGCACGCAGCTCGACATCGCTGGTGCGATCGTTGACTACATCGCCGCCCAGGTCGACTTCCGCGAGATCGACCTCCGCCAGCGGCTGACCGTTAGCCGCGGGTACGGCGTCTCGGAGATCCACGTGCCGGAGGGCTCCGAGTTCGTTGGCAAGTCGATCGACGAGTCCGGCTTGCCCGAACGCGACATCAACGTGCTGACGCTCTACCGCGGCACCACCGTGATCCCGAACCCGCGGCTCAAGCGGACCCTCGAGCCGGGCGACCGGATGCTCTGCTTTGGCAAGCTCGAGCAGATGCGGTCGATGATCCCCGATCGGGTCCGCAAGAAGCGGCGCCCCAAGGTTGGCGAGCTGCCCGAGACCGAGGTCGTGCACGATGCCGAGCAGCGCGCGGCCGAGTCGGCCGGCGAGTAGCTTTGGCCACGATCAAAATCAGCCCAGAACGGGCCAGCGAAACTCGACGATAGGATCAACCAGGCATACGCCTACCTGCGTGTCCGTGGAGCCGCCGAGGCGATCGACTTCTACGGCCGAGCATTCGGCGCGGTTGAGAGTTTCCGACTGTCGGAGCCTTCGGGCAGGGTCGGTCACGCCGAACTCAGGTTTGGCGATCACACGATCATGCTCTCAGACGAGTACCCAGAGTACGGCGTCCACGGGCCGCAGGCGTTCGGCGGGACCGGCTCGTCGGTGCACCTGCATGTCGACGACGTCGACGCGTTGTCCGCCCAGGCGGTGGCCGCCGGGGCGACCCTGCTCATGGAGCCAGCAGACCAGTTTTACGGCGAGCGGTCGGCCAAGCTGCTTGACCCATTCGGGCACGAGTGGCTGCTGGGATCCCCCATTGAGGACGTGTCGCCCGAGGAGATGCAGCGCCGCTTCGACGAGATGTGCGGCGGCGGACAGTAGCCGACCTTCATTCAGCGGCGGACGGCTTGCGGAGCGTCCGCCCGGCGTCGGTCTTCACGAGCTGGCCGTCGTCGATGGCCAGTTCGCCGTTGACCAGCAGCCACCGCACGCCGGTGGAGTTCTCGGTGGGCGACTCGAAGGTCGCGTGGTCGCGGAACGTCGCGGCGTCCAGCACCACGATGTCGGCCGCCAGCCCCTCCCGCAGGTAGCCCCGGTCCTCCATCCCGAGGATGTCGGCCGGCAGGCCGCTGGCGCTGCGGACCGCCCGGGCTAGCGAGACCACGCCCTCCTCGGCGGCGTAGCGCCCGATCTTCCGCGGGAACGTCCCGAAGCTCCGCGGGTGGGGCTTGGTCCCGTCGGGCACTTTGACGCTGCCGTCCGAGGCGGTCGCGACCCACGGCAGCGACATCACCCAGCGGACGTCGCGCTCGTCCATGCTGAAGCTGACGCCGGCCTCCTCGCCGGCGCGGACTACGTCGATCGCTACGTCTACTGCCGCGCGGCCCTCTTCCTTGGCGATGTCGCGGATCATGCGCCCGACGTACTTCGGCAGGCTAGGGCAGTCGGCGACCATGATGCCGCCGCGGGCCTCGAGCAGGTCCTGCATGATCGGCCGCAGCCGGGCCAGCTGCGCCGGGTCGCCCAGCCGGTCGGTCAGATCCTGGCGGCTCCCCTCGCGTTCCTCGTCGGGCAGCAGCATCGCCGCAACCGAAGTGCTGCTCGCCGCGTAGGGGTACTGGTCGGCCGTGACGGTGAGCCCCTCGTCCTGCGCCCGGGCGATGACCTCGGCCGCGGCCCGGACCTTGCCCCAGTTGCGCCGCTTGCTCGCCTTAAAGTGCGAGACGTGCACCGCCGCGCCCGACAGGCGGCCGATACGCAGCGCCTCCTCGACCGACTCGACCAGCTCGTCCCCCTCGTCGCGGATGTGGCTGGCGTAGATGCCGCCGAACTCGGCGACGACCTCCGCGAGCTTGGCGATCTCCTCGGCATCGGCGTAGGCCGAGGGGACGTACTGCAGGCCGGTGCTCATGCCCCAGGCGCCCGCCTCCATCCCCTGGCGGACGAGCGCCCGCATCCGCTCGACCTCGTCCCCCTCGGCCGGGCGGCGCTTGGCACCTATCACGCTGGACCTCACCGCGCCCTGCGGGACCAGGTGAGCCACGTTGACGCCCGCGGGCCGCTCGTCCAGCTCGTGGTAGTAGGCCGCGACGTCCAGCGCCCCGCCGCCGCAGTTGCCGGTGACCAGCGTAGTGCAGCCCTGGGTCAAGTAGAAGGCAGACTCGCGGGTTTGGTCGGCAAGGATGCGTGGGACGCGGGACGAGTCTTCATCGTCCGACTCGATGGTTTGGTCGCTGTGGTTGTGCAGGTCGATGAACCCGGGAGCAACGACGAGACCCTGGCAGTCGATCGTGTGGCCGATCTTGCCAGGTTCGAAGCGTCCCACTGCGACGATGCGGTCGCCCCGCACTGCGACGTCGCCGACCTCGGGTTCGGCGTCCACGCCCGTGCAGAGCGTGCCCCCCTTGAGCAAGAGGTCGGCGTCGACCGGCTTGGCCAGTGAGTTGCTCGCAGCGGCTCCTACGAGCAGCAGCGCGGCGAGGCGTAGTAGGCGGCTGTCCATCAGATCGACTCCCTGCGGTTGGTTGCTGGTCCTGTCAGCCCAGGATAGCGGAACCGGCGTCGCAAAGGCGCACGCTGCGCGACCCCGTGACGAGGCTGCGCAGAAAAGCGACCCGCAGCCGTCGACCCGCCCGTCTAGAACACCACGCCCTCGACCGGCGGCGGCTTGATCGGCAGGTTCTCGTCGCCGATCATCTCTTTGAGGTTTTCTTCGATGGTCAGGCTGATGGCGGTCAGCGGCGTGTCGTCGGGGCGGTTCTCGAACGGGTCCTCGGTCCGCTCGCCGATCTGGTCGAGCGAGAGGAACACGAAGTTGATCAGCAGCGACAGCGGGATGTTGAACAGCCCGAGGTCCTCGATGAACGCGAACGGCACCAGCGTGCCGTGCAGAAAGACGAACACCCGGGAGAAGAAGCTGTAGGGCCGCGGGAACGGCGTGTTCTTGATCCGTTCGCTCATGCCCTGGTGGTTGTGGAACTCGTTGAGGGTCTCGCCGAGCCGCACGTAGCGGTAGTCCGACAGCCAGCCGCGCTCGTAGCCGTGCTTGAGATCCCGGCCCTGGTTCATCAGCAGATAGTTCGGCGCGTTCCGTTTGTGCACGACCTCGTCGAATTCGTCCTCGGTGAGGAACGGCCTGATCTCGTCGAAGTGGTTGAGGGTCTCGAACAGCTCCTCCTCGATCTCGTTGTAGGGGTGCCGCTCGCGGAGGTTGACCCGCAACGCGTGCACGAAGGCGATGTGGCGGTAGACCAGCGAGCGCTGCCAGTTCCACATCTCCTCGGGCTCGTCG
Organism: Posidoniimonas polymericola; assembly: GCF_007859935.1. Taxonomy (NCBI): domain Bacteria; kingdom Pseudomonadati; phylum Planctomycetota; class Planctomycetia; order Pirellulales; family Lacipirellulaceae; genus Posidoniimonas; species Posidoniimonas polymericola. The sequence goes on from NZ_SJPO01000003.1 coordinate 227,896, forward strand.
CCGACGGGGTCGACGGCGAGCGTCATCACCTCGCGGCCCCACGCCCGGCTGTAGTTGACCAGCATGCCCCAGATCTTGCGGGCCTCCCACCAGCGGTCGTACGCGCTGTTGTTCTTGAAGCCGAGGAAGATGGCCAGCGCCGTGCTGAGGGTGGCGATCGCGTTGAACGGCACCGTGAGCCGCTCCATGTCAAACTTGTGGTGCAGCACGTAGGCGACTACCGACAGCACCGCGAAGTACAGCATGCTCTTCCACGTGTAGAAGAGGACGTGTCGCCACTTGATGCTCCTGGAAACAATCATTGCGCAGGGGGGCCGTGAGGGGCATGCGGGGGCTGGAAGGGACGCGTCAGCCGTAGCGGGGTAGGGCGGGGCTCGGTAGCGCCGCGTCCTTATCATGTCCGCGGGCAGGGGGCGACGCAACGCCCGTCGCGGCGCGTGCTCGGCGATGCGCGGCAAGCGAAAGGTGCAGAGCCGAGTCGGCTCGCTGACGAGACTGTCCCCCGGCTAGCAGCGTCGTCGAGGCCGGGGCGAGAATCTTGCGGACAGCTCGGTAGGGTGGGTAAGCCCACCGTCGCTGGCTACTCTACGACGACCTCTCCGTCCAAGCGGTTTGCCTGGTAGCGATGCACCAGCGGGTCGATGTCGTAGTTGACGGTCTGGACCGAACCGTCGCAGTAGACCATGTTGAGTCCCCCAGAGTGGGCGCTGCCGAAGGCAACCAGTGCTCGGGTTGGGTCTTCGGCACTGGGGGCGTCTTGAGCGGGCTGCCAAGAGTCTTGAGTGGCGCCGGAGTAAGCCGAAAGAGCGCCAGGCTTATAAGCGACCCGCTGGTTGTCCCACTCGTACCCGCAGTACATCGATTGGTTGTCGCCGTAGCGTCCGTTGTTGGTGACGGTTGTGTTGCCGTCGTGCGCGTCGGTGGGGACGTACTTCTCGCCGATCAGGTAGGTGTTCGAAGTGCCGTCGGACACTTGACGCATTTTGACCTCGCTCCGGAAGCCGATCACACCGGTCTGAAAGTCCTTGTTCTCGCTCCTGCCGCGTGCAGTAACCACGAACTGCTGGGTCGTTTTGGGCCACTGGAAGTCCGCGGCGTCGGCAAGCGAGCCGGGCACAGGCGTGATGTCGTTGCTGCCGAATCCGTCTTGAGCGTGCCGGAAGGAGTCGCCGCTGTTGCCGGCGTAGTCGCCCAACGCGACTGGTTGACCGCTGACGAAGTTGTATTCGGAGGCCCGTGCGCCGGCTTGCGTGCCCATAAAGGTTGTCCGCCGGCTTGGGCAATTGAAGGTGTCGATCGGCGAGGCGATCAGCTGAAGAATGGCCTGTTGCCAATCCCTGCTGCCTACAACTGCATTCCTGCCAAGGTCACGCAGGGAGTTTTCTTCCAGGTAACTAAAGACGCCGTAGTACCAGCTGCCTGGCTGATCCTTGCCGTACCCGCGGGTCGGATCCGGATAGAAGAGTCCGCCCCACCCACCGGAGGGGAAGTAGCCGTGCGTGTCTTCGTGTAGCAGCGAAGCCAAGCCCATCTGCTTGAGCTGGTTCTTGCACTGGGTCCGGCGGGCCGCTTCGCGGGCCGACTGCACGGCCGGCAGCAGCAGAGCGATCAAGATGCCGATGATGGCGATTACCACCAGCAGCTCGACGAGCGTGAAACCCCGGTTGGAGGTGGGGGGGGCCTGTATTGCGTTCGACTGGCGAGGCATAGCGTACGGCCTTCTCTAGCTTCTGTTGGATAGGCGGCTGTGACGCCGCTTTGTCGAAACCGCGCCTGTTCCCGAGTTCTTCAAGCTAAACGCGAAATCGCGAAGGGAGCAAGGCATTGAATTCGTTAGAAAATCTTCCGTTTGCGCAAGGCTCTTGGTCTGCAGTGCGGACTTGCGAACCGCTACGCAACACCGAAGCGTCGCAAACCAGCAGAGTCAAAGTGCCGCGCGGGCGCCTCGTATGCGAAGCGCCCGCGCGGGAAGCAATCGGAAATCTACACCGCGACGCCCTAAACGCGGCGACGCAGCCCAGCCAGGCAGCCGGCAACAGCCAGCAGCAGGCCGGCGGTTGGCTCGGGGATCGCCGAGACAACCACGTTGTCGATCAGGCCAAACGTCAAGTCGGGACGCGACGTGACCGAGCTGAACAGGTCGGCGTAGTACAGGCCGATGTTGCCGTCGCTGGTGTACGGCTCGTCGATCACGATAACCGTCCGGCGGTCGCCATTGGGCTTCTCGAGCACGACCGTCGACAGGCCGTTGTTGGTGTTGACCTCGAAGGTGACCCACTGGAAGCCAGGGCTGCCGGCGACACCCGCCGGGTCGTCGACCTGGAACTGGCCGGCCGGCGGCGAGACGCCGGGCAGGAAGTTGGAGTAGTGCGGATTAAATCCGTTGCGATCGCCCGCGACATACTCGGTCGCGGCGAGGAACGTGCCGTCGGCAAACGCCCGCCAGTCGCTGCCCGAGCCGCCGTCGCCGGTGGCGATGATCTGGGCTCCGGCGCCGATGTCGGCGGACGCGTTGTCGTAGCCGATGCCGCCGCCGATGAATTCGGTGGTGCCGGCCGAGCCGCCATTGATGCGTTCGTCGGCGTCGTAGTTCATCCAGACGTCAAAGCGGAGCTGGTAGTTTCCGCTGAAGCTCTGACCGGTGGGGTACAGGGTGAAGCCGCTGGCGGCGCCGCCGGCCAGGTTGGCCTCGAGCTTCACTCCACTGGTGGCGGTGTCGCCGACCTGGGAGTTGGGCGCCTCGGGGATGAAGTCGGCGCTGTAGTCGTAGCCAAAGGTGACGGCGTAGTCGCCGGCCGAGGCGGCCGAACCAAAGGCGTTGAAGCCCCAGCCCGACGCCGACGCCATCTCATTGCTGTACAACGCGGCCGCGCTGGCCGGCGTCGCAGCAAGGGCCAGCACTAGCAGTGCGAAGCCCTTCAGAAAGTTGCTCGTCATTAGTTCTCTCCCAAAGCATGAAAAACAGAAGTAGTACGCCTGCAAAAGGTGAACGCTTAGCGACGCCGCCTCAGGCCGGGCAGCGTCGCCACTAGGAGCATCGCAATCGCGGTGGGCTCTGGCGTGGTCACGCCGGCGCCGGGGGCCGCGGTCGAGGCGCCGTAGTTGGCGACCCAGATGTTGTAGTCTTCGGAGTCGACCACGCCGCTGCCGTCGCCATCGGCAGAGAGGTCGCCGTCCCGCCAGAGGGTGTAGTCCGCCGCGTCGACAACGCCGTCGCTATTGTAGTCGCCGGCCAGACCTGCGCCCGGATCGACGAGGCTGAACAAGCCGTCCGAGGTCGTGACGGCCAGCGTGTTGCCGCCGGGGCTGAAGACCTGCAGCCGGTGCGAGACCTCGCTCAGGCTGTACACGTTGCCGGCCGCGTCGAGTGACACACGCGCGATGCGGTCGCGGGCCGACTGCCCGGCGATCGTGATCGATTCAAAGTTGGTGATGCGGTCGTCGGAGGTGTCGCCAGGGGTGCCGTTGTCGTCGATCTCGATGACCGGCAGCCCGTCCTCGTCGAGCGGGATGACCAAGATACTGCCAGCGTAATCGCTCTCGGAGCCCAGCACCGGGTTGTCGCCATCCTCCGGGGTGTCGCTTGGCGAGAACTGTTGCCCACGGTGCACGTACATCTTCGTGCCGTCGGGCGAAATGGTGATCGAGCCAACGGCGCGGAAAATGTCCTGGACGCCTTCTCCGCGAGACAAATCTTCCGGGTTTTCCTGGATGTGCGTCGAGTCATTGCCGTCGAGGCCGTTGTCGATCGACCACTGCTTCGACGCCCACTCCACCGTCGGAGTAAGCCCGTCCACACCGTCGGCGGAAACAATAATCAGCCCCGACTCGTTCCCGTGCGTCCGCGACTGGGTCAGGTAGAACTTGTCGAACTGCGGCTCGTAGTGGGCGTCCTTGACAATCCCGTCCAGGTTTCCGTCGTCGTACCAGAGCACCTCGCCCGTATCGAGCGGCGTCGACGCGATCTCTAGCACCGGGTCGCCGGTGTAGCTGGTGGCGTCCTCGACGTCCCACCGCCAGATGCTGTAGCCGTCTTGCGAGCCGCAGGTTGGGCAGGGGTCTACTGGTTCGAATGTGTTGCCGTCGATGTCGAGGTCTTCGTCAATCGCCCAGACCTTCAGGTTCTGACCGACCACGCCGGTCACCGAAGGCTTGGACTGGATCGAGCCATGCAGTTCGGCGCCGCCGTCGGCTAGCGGGAGGCCCGCTTCGCGGTCCCCGGTCTCGTACGCAAGCACCAGGCCTCCATTAACCAGGTCCGGCGACGAGTACTTGATGCCGCCGCTCTCGTTCGAGTAGTCCGACGCGATCAGGTTGCCCGCCTCGTCGAGGGCGATCTGCCACGGCGAAGACCCGCCGTTTTGATCGACCGTCCAATTGCTGGGGACCTTGGCTAGGCTGATATCATCGGGGTCGGTTTGGGCCGCGAAGCCATTGGCCAAGTCGACTCCAATAAGATTCGCCGAAAGCGAGTAGATGCCGTCCCCCATCGAGCGGGGATAGAGCTGCAGCGTTGGCGGGTTTTGAAACACCTGAGGATGAGAGACATACACCGTGCCGAAGTACGGGCTCGACGCGTCCTGGTTGACGACCACACCGGTGGGACGCTGGTAGTAGGTGTGCAGGTTCGACTCGTCGCTCAGCTCGGTCCAACCTTCGGCGGCGTCCTTCGCGACCTGGATCTGGAAGTCGCTGAAGCCGGTCATGTCGAACGTGTGTCGACCGGCGGTTGGGCTGGTCAGAGTGACCGCGTTGCCCGAATCCCGCAGAACGGTGATCGAGTCCGCCGCTTCATTGAGAACGAATTCCCAGGTGTTGCCGCTCGTGTTGATCACCTGAGAAGCGTAGGGGACCGCCAGGGCTGGGGTCGAGGCCCCGAGCAGCAGAAGGATCGCCCCCGCGACCGAACATCTTGCACAAGTCATTAAGTCTTATCCTGGTCAATCAATGATGCCGTCGAGATCATGCCAGGCGGCAAGCCGCAACGCTGGGGTAGATCCCTTCCGCCCATGCTCTGTCCGTACAGGTCCCAAAATAACAACCAATCGCTAGTCGCTGGCACGGATTTGCGTAGCGTTTTCACCGAGTTGCGCACGCCCCTGCATGGGTGCGGAAGCCCGAGGTATGGGTTTGCGATAAACCGCTTTTCCGCCCAGGTCTGCCGCTAGAGATCTCTGCCGGCCACGGAGCCGTGACACGCTCGTATTTGCCCCTGAGAATGAAAACTAACTGTCTCGGCCCCGTGTACGAAGCCGTCGCGTTTGGCCTGCAATGGCGCCAGTGGTGGGGCAAACGGGGGCGCCACGCGGCCGACTCACCTAGCCAATCGACCCCGGGTTGTCGTCGCCGCTTCCGCCCGACTCCAGGTACGCAGTCAGCATGATCTGCGCCGCGAGCGCGTCGAGCCGTGCCTGGCGTTTCTTCTTGGTCAGGTTGGCCGCCTGCAGGATCTCCTCGGCGTGGGCCGAGGTGTAGCGCTCGTCGAAGTAATCGACCGGCACGCCGGTCAATTCGATGAGCCAGCGGCCGAACTGCCGGGCCTCAAGGCTCTTTTGGCTCTCGTCGCCGTTGAGGTGCACTGGCAGCCCCACGACCCACCTCGCCAGCCGCTCTTCGTTAGCGAGCTGCTTGAAGTACTGCGCGTCGAGCCGCTCGCTGCGGCGGTTGTAGTTCTCGTAGGGCGACGCCATCGAGACCTCGAGGTCGCCGATCGCAATGCCGATGCGCACCGTGCCGTAGTCGATCCCCGCGACGCGGTTTGAGTCCGGAAACGGTGGCGCCGGCGGGGAAGGCTCCGCGCCACCCTCTTCCCCTTTCCACTTTCCGCTTTCCCCTTTGCTCACAGATGTTCGCTCCAGCCCCGCGCCTCGAGCTCCTTCACCACCTTGCGGATGCTCTCCTCGTCGTGCTTGCTGGCGACCAGCGTGGCGTCCGCCGTGTGCACGACGATGCAGTCCTTCAGGCCGAGCGTCACGATCAGGTGGTCGTCGCTCGAACGCACGATCGAGCCCTCGGTGTTGAAGCCCAGGTGCTTGCCGACAATCGTGTTGCCGTTCTCGTCCTCGCCCAGCCGCCGGGTGAGCGACTGCCAGCCGCCGAGGTCGTCCCACTCGAAGGGCGCCTCGATCACGGCGACGTCCGTCGCGTGCTCCATCACGGCGTAGTCGATGCTGATCCCCTCGATGGCGGTAAACTCCTGGTCGAACAAGGCGTCGCGGTCGGGCGTGTTCCAGGCGTCGACGATCAGCTCCAGGTGCTCGAGCATCGCCGGCTGCCGCTCACGCAACGCGTCGAGGATAGTCGCCGCCCTCCAGACGAAGATGCCGCTGTTCCAGTAGAAGTCGCCCGACTCGAGGTACTCGGCGGCGGTGTTACCATTAGGCTTCTCGACAAACCGGGCGACCTGGTACGCCGGCGCGCCGGCGGCCTTTAGCGATTCACTCCGCTGGATGTAGCCAAAGATCTCCGCCGGGTAGGTCGGCTTGATGCCGAAGGTCACGATCCGGCCCGGGCTCTCGGCGATCAGCTTGTCGGCCTGCTTTACTGCGGCCTGGAACGCGGCGCTGTCGGGGATGACGTGGTCGGCCGGGCAGACCAGCATCGTGGCGTCGGGGTCGCCGGCGACGCGGGTGACCAGCAGGGCAGCCAGCCCGATGCACGGCGCGGTGTCCCGCTTGCACGGCTCGCCCACCACGGCGCCCTCGGCCAGCTCCGGCAGCTGTTCCCGCACGCCGTCGACCAGCCGCCGGTTGGTGACCACCATCCGCCGCTCGGGCGGGATCAGGTCGCCGAAGCGGCTGCTGGTCTGGCGGATCATGGTCTGGTCACCGACCAGCTTGAGCATCTGCTTGGGGGAGTCCGCACGGCTGGCGGGCCAGAAGCGGGTGCCGGATCCTCCGGCCATGATGATCGCGTGAAGCATGAGAGGGGTAGCTATGAGGGGAGATTGAGAACGAACCAGTAGGATAACAGGCGGCCGATAGCAGCATCAGGTCGGCGGGCCATTAGCCGGCGAGCTACGCCTCGCCGGAAGCCAGCCGGAGCGGTTCTGTCCCGGCGGGTTTTGTCCACCACTATTCCCGGGTTCCTCTGACTACCTCCGCTAGCGAGCTCATTTGAGACGGCTATAGCAGCCTCCAACGCATCCCCGCCGGCGAACCAACCCGCTGGGTTTGGTCCCAAAAATCGAGCGGAGGGGACAAAACCCCCCAGCGCACCTGGCCCTCTCGTGTGTGGCCCCACCAGTTTTGTCCCCGCGCCAACGTTTCCTCGGCTTGGTTGGCGCAGCAACCGCTGGCGGAAGCGAGCAGGCAGCCCGCGAGCACGGACCGTTTCCGCGAGCGCGCAGCCGCCCCCCAAACCGCCGGCTTCCGCCGGTGGCTATTCCCGAGGGGGTCGCCCCCCAAATCGTTTGGTCGAATCTTCTATTGGACCGCGCTCGCTACGCCTTTTCTACAAAGAAACGGAGTACATCGAGCCATCCTATGGCCGCGTGCCGGGGGCGCTCCCGCAGGGAAGCCCCCGACGATGTCCCCTCCGCGGCTGGCTGGCCGTCGGGGGCTTCCGCTACCGCGGAGCGCCCCCGGCACCCGGGCAGGAGGTATCCACCAGCGAGCCCTGCCAGCGTGTGGCAGCGACTTTCGCCCGCGAGGACGTTCGCCAGCCGACAGGTTACGACCGGGCGAAAGTCGGTGTCGCTTGCGACAAGAGGCGAACACGCCGCAAGCGTACTTCGAGGCCGCAATGCCTCCTGTGCTGACGCCCACCGACTGTCGTTCGAATGAGTCCACCTGCTGGCCGGCCGCGGTGCGAACGAAAGTCGCTGCCACACGGCGCGTCGGGCTTGTACTGGGGCGAAGCCAATCTGCCCTAGCCGACGGATTACATCCGTCGGACGACCCCGGTGTTGAGGCGATCCACGAGGCGAACTCCTCCCCGCGGCCTCCGATGGATGTAATCCATCGGCTACTGGGCAGCGTGTCGAGCTCTTTACTGGGGAGCAGCGACCGTCGGCCGACAGCCCTGTTTGTCGGTGGCACTGTCCAGCTTGCTGGCAGTGGGAAGCGGGAGCCGAGTTCGCACCGCCAGACGAGCTGCAGTGGTGCTCGGCGCCACAAGACGCTCAGGAGTTTCACGCCGATGCGTAGTAGAGCCTCGCCATGGCGGCTGAGGTGATGAGCACCGACAGCAGTTTCGGAGCCCGACAAGTCCCCCCGATAACGTAATTCGGCTCAGTTGCCGGCCGCCCGCGGAGAGCGGGCTACAGACCAACAACAACATCATATCGCGGGCGCAGCCGGTCAACTGCAGCCGGTGGTTAGGTGCCTCAGTCGTAGTAAAAGGTATTCGTCGGTCCATTCGTCCAGACCCGCGTTGTAATGCTCGTTGACAAGTTCGTCCATGAACTCTTCAAGTTCGGCGTCTTCAGGCTCTTTATCGAAGCGGATTCGATAAGCCTTGGTTGCCATGTCATGCGTGAGCGTGTCACGCAGCCGCTGTACAACCTCATCGACTTCGGTGGTGTCCGATTCTGAGTCGTCGCGGAAGTCGTAGCTTTCTGGATCGTCTTCGTCGTATGTCATCCCCGGCACCTAACGATAAATGGACAGAAACGAATCTGCCTAAGCCATTATTCAAGCAGCCCAATTGTCGCCGCAAACGCAACCGGCGGCAAGCTTTGCTGCAACGCGAAGCGGGAGTCGTCGAGTTAGGCAGAATCAACGAAGTAGCAGGCGAAAGCGGATCCAGCAGGGTCTGCAGGGCTCCAGCCAACTGCCCGCGGGGGAACTCACCTCTGTCATTTCCGGAACCCCTGAATCTACGCCGGCTTCATCGTCCTGCGTCCATCAAGCGGTCACTGAAAGCGGCAGTCGTGGGGCTGCTACCCTGCTCCCCAACCCAGCGATTCAGTCCCCAGCCACAAGCCCAGCCATCAATCCCCGAGCCGCCGCAGCCGGATCGGCCGCCGCAGTGACCGCCGAGGCGACCGCAATGCGTTTCGCGCCGGTCGCTACGACCTTCGGCAGGTTCTCTACCGTGATTCCCCCAATGGCGAACGTCGGCAGGCTCACCTCCGTGGAGACCTCGCCCAGGTAGTCGAGCCCGGCAAACGACTCGAAGCTCTTCGTCTTCGATTCGAACGTGGGCCCCGCGCCGAGGTAGCTGGCGCCGTCGAGCACGGCTTGTCGGGCCTGCGCTAAGTTGTGGGTCGACACGCCGATCAGGGCTTCGGCGCCGAGGATCCGCCGCGCGTCGGCGACCGTCAGGTCTTCTTGCCCGAGGTGGACGCCGTCGGCCGCGGCGGCGGCGGCGATGTCGGCGCGGTCGTTGATGAGGGCGAGGGTCGGCGTGCCGCGGGTCGCCTGGACGAGCGCGCGGGCCCGGTCGAGCAGCGCGCGGCTTTCGAGTTGCTTGTCGCGCAGCTGCAGCATCCCGACGCCGGCGGCGACCAGTATGTCGACTAAGCGTTTAAACCGTTCGCCGTCCGGCCCGCCGTCGATCAGCACGCAGAGGCGGCAATCGGTCAGCCGCGCGCCGCAGCCGCGGAGCGTGTCGAGCGCCTTCTCCAGGGTGTAGGTGCGGTAGCGGAGCTGCTCGGCGCCGGCGACCAGGCGGCCGTCGATTAGTTTGCCGTACTCCTCGATGCTGCGGAGCGACTGCTCGACCCGCTTTAGGCTGGCGGCGCAGACGTCCCAGGGGGTCGCCCTGGTGCGCTCGGCGTCGGTCGTGATCGTGGCGCCGACATCGCCCGGTGTGTCGCGGGCGGCGTGCAGCCATTCGTGCGGCAGGCAGCTCTGGGCGAGCGCGTTGAGGTCGTGCCGCAGTTGTTTGGCGGATTTCGACAGGTGTCCATCGTCCAGCACGAATCGCGAATAATCCTCTACCACCCGCAGCCCCTCGGCGGCGCGGTTGAGCGAAGCGTCCAAGATCCTCAGCGTGGCGGCGTCCATGTGGGCTACTGCCTGTCGATGAAGTAGGCGGCCACTGCCGCGGCCGAGGCGATCGGCACCAGCAGCAGCTCGATGGCCAGCATCGCCAACAGCTGCCAGGTTTGATTGCCACGCGAGCCGGCCTTGGCCATCGCCCACAGCGTGATCAGGCTGCTGGTGAAGAACGCAATCGGGAGCGAGATCAGCAGCGACTGCCGCAGCGTGAGGCCCAGCCACTGGGTAACCGCGATGCCGGCCACGACGACACTCAGCACCGTGAAGCCGGAGCGGAGCAAGAAACTTGCGGTGCTGGAGTTCATCTAGGGGCTTGGCGGGGTTTAGGGGGTGGCGGCGGTGCGAAGCGATCTCGCCGGGATCGACACCCTCCGTTATCTTCCGCTTGGTTGGCAGCGAAAAGGGCGCGTACCTGCCAAACCGCGTATTTTCTCTCGCCACAGCGTGGTCTGCCCCGCAGCGAAATACGCATTATGCTAACTGCTCTAAACCGTTGTCAGTGCAAGGCTTGCTGGGATTCCCCCGTGTCTGGGAGCCCGGCTGAGGCTCGTTTGGCCCCGCGATTTGCAACGCACGCTACCGCTACTGGGAGTTCGACCACATGAGCAAGCCGTCCCGCCGACGCCGAGCCCACTGGTTGGCCTACCTGTGGCCGGGGCTCCCGCACTTGTGGGTCAGCGGCTCGATGGCCGGCCTGGCTCTAGCGGTAGCCTTTACGGTGCTGCTGAATGTTTTGATACTGGCGACTGTTGTGTGGCCGCAGTGGCTGGCGCCGCGGGTGCAATTGGCGTGCGGCGCCTCGGTGGCACTGCTCTGGGTCGCCGCGTTGATTGAAACCCGTGGCGAGCTAAGACGCTTGGCCATGCAGCGGGAAACGGCGGAGCAGCTTGCCGCCGACCCCGACCTGGAGTCGATCGACCCGGCGGATAACCGACGCTCCGACGCCCTGCTGCGTCTGGCGCAGCGGCACTACCTGCGGGCCGAGTGGTCCGACGCCGAGCGTTCGTTGCGGCAGCTGCTCAAACGAGACCCCGAGGACACCGAAGCGCAGCTGCTGCTGGCCGACACCCACCGCCTGATGGGCCGTCCGGTCGACGCGTTGCGACGGTTACGACGATTAAGCACTAAGGAGCAGGCCGACCGCTGGCGATTTGAGGTCGATCGAGAGATCGCCCGCCTGGAATCAACGGACGAGCCCGCACAACAAGACGAGGCCCCTCGACCGGCCGCATAAATCCCCCAGATTGGCGAGCTCGGATAGCTCTATCGTCTCCAGCCGCCTAGAATTCCGTAGAGCCGAAAAGACAGTCACCTAAAACTAACGCCCATTAGCGACGCCGCCTCGCCGCGTCGCGACCCACGTCGCCCTGCGGGGCAGCCGCCGCCGCCGCCCTCGGCGACGGACCTCGAGAACAGACACAACGGAGAGACGCCATGTACGAACGCTTCACCGATCGCGCCCGCAAGGTGATGCAGCTGGCCAACCAAGAGGCCCAGCGTTTCAATCACGAATACATCGGCACGGAACACGTGCTGCTCGGCCTGATCAAAGAGGGGAGCGGCGTCGCGGCCAACGTGCTGAAGAACCTGGACGTCGACCTCCGCAAGATCCGCCTGGAGGTTGAGAAGCTCGTCCAGAGCGGCCCCGACATGGTCACCATGGGCAAGCTGCCCCAGACCCCCCGGGCGAAGAAGGTCATCGAGTACTCGATGGAAGAGGCCCGCAACCTCAACCACAACTACGTCGGCACCGAGCACATCCTGCTTGGCCTGCTGCGCGAGCAGGAGGGCGTGGCGGCTCAGGTGCTGATGAACCTCGGCCTGAAGCTCGACGAGGTCCGCGAGGAGGTCCTCAACCTGCTCGGCCACGGCATCGAGGGCGGCGAGAGCGAGCGCGGCGGACGCGGCGGAGCCCCCGGCGAGGAAGAGGGCGAAGAGGGCCGCGAGGGCGGCGGCAAGAAGCGCAACAGCCGCACCCCGGCGCTCGACAGCTTCGGCCGCGACCTGACCGAGCTCGCCAAGCAGAGGAAGCTCGACCCGGTGATTGGTCGCGAGAAGGAAATCGAGCGGGCGATCCAGGTGCTCTGCCGCCGGACCAAGAACAACCCCGTGCTGCTCGGCGAGGCGGGCGTCGGCAAGACGGCCATCGTCGAGGGCTTCGCCCAACGCGTGATCGACGGCAACGTGCCGGAGCTGCTGCTCGAGCGCCGCATTGTCGTGCTCGACCTGGCGATGATGGTCGCCGGCACCAAGTACCGCGGCCAGTTCGAAGAGCGCATCAAGGCGGTCATGAACGAGGTCCGCCGGGCGAAGAACACCATCCTGTTTATCGACGAGCTGCACACGCTGGTCGGTGCCGGCGGCGCCGAGGGCGCGATCGACGCGTCCAACGTGCTGAAGCCGGCCCTCGCCCGCGGCGAGATCCAGTGCATCGGCGCCACCACGCTCGACGAGTACCGCAAGTACATCGAGAAGGACTCGGCGCTCGCCCGCCGGTTCCAGGAGGTGATGGTCGAGCCGACCACCCCCGACGACACCAAGGAGATCCTCCGCGGCCTCCGCGACCGCTACGAGGAGCACCACCGCGTCCAGATCACCGACGACGCCGTCGAGTCGGCGGTCGAGCTGTCGGACCGCTACATCACCGGCCGCTGCCTGCCGGACAAGGCGATCGACGTCATCGACGAGGCCGGCGCCCGCGTGCGTCTGAAGTCGATGAGCAAGCCGCCAAACCTGAAGGAGCTGGACGAAGAGGTCGAGCAGCTCAACCGCGACAAGGAAGAGGCGGTCGCCAGCCAGGACTTCGAGAAGGCCGCCGCTCTGCGTGACCAGGCCGACAAGCTCAAGAAGAAGAAGACGCAGATCACCAAGGAGTGGCGCGAGAAGTCGCGCGAGAACGGCGGCGTCGTCGACGAGGACGTCATCGCCGAGGTGGTCAGCAAGATGACCGGCATCCCGCTCACCCGCATGAGCACCGAGGACAGCCTGCGGCTCATGAAGATGGAGGACGAGCTGCACAAGAAGGTCATCAGCCAGCACGAGGCGATCCACGCGATCGCCAAGGCGGTGCGGCGCAGCCGCTCCGGCCTGCAGGACCCGAAGCGGCCGACCGGCACCTTTGTGTTCGCCGGCCCGACCGGCGTCGGCAAGACGCTGTTGGCCAAGGCCCTGGCCGAGTTCATGTTCGGCGATGAGGACGCCCTCATCCAGATCGACATGTCCGAGTACATGGAGAAGCACAACGTCAGCCGCCTGATCGGGGCGCCCCCCGGGTACGTCGGCTACGAGGAAGGGGGTCAGCTCACCGAGCAGATCCGTCGCCGCCCGTACGCGGTCGTGCTGCTCGACGAGATCGAGAAGGCCCACCCCGAGGTCTTCAACATGCTGCTGCAGCTAATGGAGGAGGGTCGCCTGACCGACTCGTTCGGCCGCAGTGTCGACTTCCGGAACACGATCGTCATCATGACGACCAACGCCGGGGCCGAGGCGATCAAGAACGAGTCCGCGTTCGGCTTCCAGAAGCCCGACAACGACGCCAGCTACGACGCCATGAAGACCCGCGTGATGGACGAGATCGAGAAGGTTTTCCGTCCCGAGTTCATCAACCGCGTCAACGATGTCATCGTCTTCCGTCACCTCAACGGCGAGGACCTCAAGGAGGTTGTCGACCTGGAGCTGGCCAAGGTCCGCCACCGCCTGGAGGACAAGGGCCTGACCCTGCAGCTCACCGAAGAGGCGAAGGAGTTCGTCATCAAGAAGGGCTCCAACACCGACTACGGCGCGCGTCCGCTCCGCCGGGCGATCGAGTCGTGCATCGAGGACCCGCTGTCCGAGGAGCTGCTCAAGGGCGAGTTCGTCGGCAAGGACAACATCAAGGTCGAGGTCAAGCTGGTCGGCGACAAAAAGCAGCTGGTCTTCGAGGGCCAGACTACCAAGCACGAGGATGAGGCCGAGCCGGTCGGCGCCGCCGCCGGCGGCGAGGCCGAGGAATCTTCGGAAGAATAGGCCCAAGGCCGACCACTTCACGGCGAACAACACGCCGGGGCGATTGCTCGCCCCGGCGTGTTTCTTTGTATACTCGCAGGGAGAACGCCGGCCGCCGGGGCCGGCGGCCGAGCCTCCTCCGCGGGCGCGTCCATGGCTGAACCGAGCAGTCCCTTCGACGACGCCGACGACGGCCCGGCCGCTCCGCCGGTCAAGCGATGGCGCCGCCCGTGGTGGCGGTGGAACATCGTGACGCTGTTCGTCGCGTTGTTTGTGTACGCCTGGGTGCGTGAGCTGGCGGCCTTCTCGCCCGGCGCCACCTGGATGGGCGTCGTCACGCTGTTCTTCTGCTGGGGGGTCGTCCCGATGCTGTTTGTCGGCACGCCGCTGACCACGTTTGAACCCCCGCCGGACTACAACGCCACAACCGTGCCGGTGCTCGACGAGCCGCACAACGAGTTCCATCAGGCGGCCCGCCGCCGCCCGGGGCCGCGGCCGGGCGACTACCGCGCTGAGCTGATGCTCATCGGGCTCAGGCGGTTCTCGGTGGTGATGATGTTTGCCGGGGTCGTTGGCGGCGCGGCGGCGCTGGCGATGGCGATCATGCAGTACAGCCAGCTGGGACTGGGCCGCTATGGGTATGGCTCCTTCGGCCCTGGGGTGGCGGTGTTCTTCACGTTTGTGGGTGTGCTCGTCACTCCGCTCTCGGTGATCTTGGCCGCCGGCGTCCTCTACACCCTGACCGTCATCGCCGATCGGCTGCGGAAGGAACCGAGTGACCACTGAAGCCGACAAGCCGACCGAGCCGCGGCGACCGTGGTGGTTCACCTCCCGCGGGCTGGTGGTGATCGCCATCGTGTTTGTGCTCGGCGTGCTGGTGGCGGCGCCGCTGCTGTCGCTGGTGACCCACGTCGGCTGGCTGATTGTGTTGCTGGCGCTCACCGGCTGGCTGGTCGTGCCGGACCTGCACTGGGTTTGGCGTGAGCACCCGGAGGTCTTCCGCCGCGTGCTGCGGCTGCTGACCAACGCCCGCACGGTGCGGGTGCTGCTGTACCTGGCGGTCGCTTACGCGTGGGCGTTGGTGCTGTTCAACTGAGGCCGCCAAGGCGGGCCGAGCAGGCGACTGCGTCGCATGCCCTGCTAGCGTTGGTGGGCCCGCAGGGATTTCTCAAGCCGCGCAACCGTCAAAGTCGATAGAGTGTGACGGGCGCCGCTGCGCGCCGCGACTTTACCGGAGCCATGGATGTCGACCGCCGAGAGAGAAGCCGCCGCCCCGCGACCGCCCGGGATCCTCCAGGGCGTGCGTGAGTCGCTGATCGACCTGGGCGACGTCGTGCTGAGCACGATCGAGAGCGTCGGCGACATCGTGCTGTTCGGCGCCCGGACCGTCGGCTGGACGTTCACCCGGCTGCCCAACGCCGAGACCCTGCTGATCAGCCTGTACCAGATCGGCGTGCGGAGCCTGCCGGTGGTCGCCCTGACGGGGACCTTCATCGGCATGGTGCTGGCGGTGCAGGCGTACTACCAGTTCCGCACCTTCGGGATGGAGACGCGCCTCGGCGCGATGATCAACCTGTCGATGTACCGCGAGCTTGGTCCGGTGCTGGCGGCCACGATGCTGGCCGGTCGGATCGGCAGCTCGATCGCGGCGGAGCTCGGCACGATGCGCGTCACCGAGCAGATCGACGCGCTCGAGTCGCTCGGCGCCAACCCGCTGCGGTACCTGGTGGTGCCGCGGCTGCTGGCGTGTCTGCTGATGATCCCCGCGCTCACGATCATGGCGATGCTGATGGGCGTGGCGGGCGGGGCCTACTACTGCATCTACATCTACGACGTCGACTCGTTCTTCTACTTCAACAACGCCAACGAGGCGGCCGGCGCGTGGGACGTCTGGTACGGCGTCATCAAGAGCTTCTTCTTCGGCGGAGCGATCGCCATCATCAGCTGCTACCGCGGCTTCAACTGCGACCCGGGCGCCGAGGGCGTCGGCCGCGCGTCGACCATCGCGTTCGTGCAGTCGTTCGTCGTGATCCTGGTGATGGACCTCGGGTTGAGCATCATGCTCGACAAGGTCTACTTCCTGGTCTGGCCCGAGGAGGCGCTCTGATGGTCGCCCCGGCAGGGCCCGAGCAGGTCCCCAAGATCGCCGCCACGGACGTCACCGTGACCTTCGGCCACCAGACCGTGCTGCGCCACGTGACCGTGGCCGCCGCCCCGGGCGAGACCCTCGCCGTGATCGGCGAGAGCGGCTGCGGCAAGACCGTGCTGCTCAAGACCCTCATCCGGCTGGTCAACCCGACCGACGGGGTCGTGACCTTCGAGGGCGAGCCGATCGCCAAGCTCGGCGAGCGCAAGATCACCCACCTGCGGCGGCGGCTGGGCTTCGTGTTCCAGAACGCCGCGCTGTTCGACAGCATGTCGATCGCGGACAACGTCGCGTTCCCGCTGCGGGACCAGCACCGCATGGACCGCGAGGAGGCCTACGAGCTGGTCGCCGAGCGGCTCGCCGAGGTCGGCCTGCCGGCCAGCGTGATGCTCAAGAAGCCGGCCGAGCTGTCTGGCGGCATGCGCAAACGCGTCGGCCTCGCCCGGGCGCTGGCCAACTCGCCCGAAGTGCTGCTGTACGACGAGCCGACCACGGGCCTCGACCCGATCATGAGTGACGTCATCAACGAGCTGATCCTCCGCACCAAGCACCGCCGCCACGTGACCAGCATCGTCGTGACGCACGACATGCACAGCGCCCGCAAGGTGGCCGACCGGATCGTGATGCTGTACCCGGTCGCCCGGCTGGAGGACGACGAGCCGCAGATCTTGTTCGACGGCACGCCGGACGAGATCATGGAGTGTCAGGACAAACGGGTCGCCCAGTTTGTCCGCGGCGAGGCGGGCGAGCGGCTCGAGGAGATGCAGCGGAACTAGCCGCGCGCCAAACCAATCCAAGAGCCGGCGGCGTCTGCCGCCGGAGCAACCCACCAACGACCAGCGGACTATCATGGACGACCGCCAACTCAAGCTCGGCGTCGGAGCTATCGCCATCGCGACGCCGATCGTGCTGTTTGTGCTCATCGGGCTGAACACGCCGCTGTCGTTCACTTTGGGCGGCGGCCAGCGGACGGTCAAGATCCAGGCGTCACGCGCGCCGGGCGTCGGCCGCAACACGCCGGTCCGCCGCGACGGCGTGCTGATCGGCCGGGTGGAGAGCGTCAAGCCGGTGCTGGGCGGCGTCGAGATCACGGCCAACGTCGCGCCCGACAACCCGGTGCTGGTCAGCGACGACGCGCAGATCCGGCCGAGCTCGCTGTTCGGCGACGCCATCATCGAGTTCACCCAGGACCCGGCCGGCGACCGCACTGCCGTCGGGCCCGACATGGTGATCCGCGCCGAGTCGGCCCCCGACCCGCTCGCCGCGCTCACCGAGCTGCAGGTCGAGGTCGCTCCGGCGATCCAATCGCTTGGCAGGGCGGGGGACTCGGTCTCGCTGCTGGCGGAGCGGATCAACAACGCCCTGGGCGACAACCTCGACGGGCAGCGGCTGGGCGAGCTGATTCTGCACCTCGACCAGGCCGCCACGTCCTTTACGGTGACGATGGACTCGATCAACTCGGTGATCGGCGAGCAGGGATCGCAGCAGCAGCTCCGCAAGGCCATCGCCGACTTCCCCGAGCTGGTCGCCAACCTCCGCAACGCGGCCTCGACCGCCGACCAGGCGTTCCGCTCGCTCGACGGAGCCGTGATCAGCGCCACGGCCAACCTCAAGAACATCGAGAGCCTCACCGAGCCGCTCGGACAGAAGGGCGCCGAGCTGGTGCAGCTCCTGACCAGCAGCCTCGAGAACCTCGACCTGATCCTGGCCGACGCCCGCCGCTTTGCCGCCTCGCTCAACAACGGCCAGGGGAGCCTCGGCCGGATCGTCAACGAGCGGGAGCTGTACGACAACCTCAACACCACCGTGTACAATGCCAACCAGACGATCATCCGCATCAACGAGCTGGCCAAGCAGGTCCGCCCGATCCTGACCGACGTCCGCGTCGTGACCGACAAGGTCGCCCGCGAGCCCGGCCGCATCATCAGCGGCGCCATCAAGCCGGGGCCCGGCATCAAGTAGGCGGCGTCCCCGCCGCAACAACGCCGCCGGTGTGCGAGCCGCGGATTCGCTCAATAGCGGTGCTGGCGTGAGGTTCGGGGAACCCCACCTGATTTTGGGGAGTGTCGGCCGGTGAAACTTGGCTCGCGGGGCCGGGCCGGTACAATAGGTCCGCGGCCCGCCAGACGGCGCCGTCCTCACCCGCTTCCTCCCCAAGCACTCCGCGTGAAAGGCGTCTATGCGCGCTCCCTCCCTGAGACCTGACCGTATCCCATTGCTGGCCACCCCGCTGATTGCCATCCTATTGCAGGCCACCCTGTTGTTGGCGCCTCCCCAACTGGCGTTCGCCCAAGAGTTCAGCAAGCAGGCCGACGCGATCAAGCCGGTCCCGGTCGCCGACGGCGCCGCCCCGATCTCGCCCGCCAACACCCAGATCGAGTTCATCGGCCTGCACGTCGGCGACGACCCGAAGCCGCGGCTCGGCGGGTTCGCGAAGTACTCTGGCGAGCTCGGCGTCGCGGACGGCAAGCTGACGTCTGTCGCGGTGAAGATCGACACCGCTTCGATCTGGACCGAGTTCGACAAGCTCACCCAGCACCTCAACGCGGCCGACTTCTTCAACACGGCCGAGCACCCCGCGGCCGCGTTCGAGAGCACCAAGATCACGCCGGGCAAGAAGCCGGGCACGGTGGACATCTCCGGCGAATTGACCTTCATGGGCGAGACCAAGCCGTTCACGTTCCCCGCCACGGTGAGCGTCTCGGAGAAGGGGATCACGCTGGTGGGCTCGTTTGATTTCAACCGCATAGCCCACGGCATCACGGGGCACGAGAACGGCGTCGAGAAGCTGGTGAAAATCAGCGTCGTGGTCGGGCAGCCGTCGACCCACGGCGCCGACGCCGCAGGCGGCAAGACC
Source organism: Posidoniimonas polymericola (assembly GCF_007859935.1). Classification (NCBI taxonomy): domain Bacteria; kingdom Pseudomonadati; phylum Planctomycetota; class Planctomycetia; order Pirellulales; family Lacipirellulaceae; genus Posidoniimonas; species Posidoniimonas polymericola. The sequence continues at coordinate 246,827 of NZ_SJPO01000003.1, forward strand.
GCGGGCGACGACACGGGCAACGGCCGCGCCGCCTCAGGCCTGGCGGTGGGCGAGGAGGTCGAGCCGTGGGAGCCGGTGCACGTCTCTGGCCCTCACAAGGGGACCCAGGCCTGCCCGGTCTGCACCTACATGAAGGCCCCGGCCGTGGTCGCGTTCTGCAGGTCCGGCCCGGAGACCCAGGCGATGATTCAGCAGCTCGAGCAGCTGCTCGCCGACCGGCAGGGCGGCAAGCTGCACGCGTTCGTCGTGCTGCTCGACACGCCGCCGGTGGTCGCCTCGACCATGGCGGACGCCGCGCGGCTGAGGCTGACTTCGGTCTGCTGCCTCGACCCGAAGACCCGCGCTAAGGACCTCGAGAAGTACAAGATCAACCCGGCCGCCGAGAACACGGTGATGGTCTACAAGGACTACAAGGTAGTAGCGAACTACAACAACCTGAACGTCTCCGAGGACCCGGACACATTGGAGCAGGCCGTTGACGGGGCGCTGAACTAGGCGCCCACTGCGGCAACGAACCAGACGACGCCCCGCACCCGGCCTGCCCGTTGCGGGGCGTTTCTCTTGGGTGCTTAACGGCAGATCAGCATCCACAGCCACGCGGGAAACCGGTAGAATCGAGCGAACGCCCCTCGCTCACCACCGGACCGCCCACGCCCACGACATGCCCGCCGCTGACACCGCAGTCCCAGTCGCCGTCGCCCCCGATGCGCAGCCCATGCCCCGGTGGTCGCGCTACGCCGGCCAGGCGATCGCCAACAACGGGCGGCACTCGATCGCGGCGGTCGAGCCGATCGCCGACGACGCGGCGTGCGTCACGTTCGACTACTTCCGCCACGAGGGCGCCGACTGGCGGGCGGTGGCGCCGGTGGCCGGCGTCCGTGACGTGAGCGGGCAGACCTACAACTTCTCGGCCCCCAAGACCCGCAAGGGCGAGAACGGCCCGGAGACCCTGTTCCGCCCCAGCGGCCTGCCGCGGCGGAAGATCCCGATCCTCAACCACGTGCAGTGCCGTTTCCTGTTTGCCGACGACCAGCCGGTGCGGCTGTACCCGAACGGCGGCCCCACCTCCGGCGAGCCGGCCCACACGCTGCACGACATTATCTACTCGGCCGAGGCGACCGGGCCCGAGGGCGTGCTGTTCAACCTGCGGGACGCGGTCATGGGCAACATGGTCTGTGCGCACCGGCTGCTCTCGACGCAGGAGATGGTGTTCGAGCGGGTGGCGGTCGAGGGGCAGTACGTTGTCGAGTCGGCTCCGCTCGCGCTGAAGCCCGACGAGCAGCGGCGGCTGCTGACCAGGGCGCTGCAGCGGAGCAACCGCGCCGGCATGGACGAGCCCTACTACATGCTCCGGCTGTGGGGCACCAACAACTGCACCTCCAACCCGCTCGAGATACTGGACGAGGTCGTCTCGTACGACTGGCTGCACTGGCTCGGCGCGACGCTGTACCGGCTGCCGCTCAGCCCGCGGTTTTACCTGCGTCTGCGGGGGCTCGATTCCGACCCGTCCTTCAGGAAGTTCCTGCGGGTCGAGTTCGCCGACTACTTGAACGACCCCGCCACACGCCGCCGCCGCCGCGACCACGTCAAGCAGGCGATTGCCGACCGCCGCAAGGCGCAGGGACGCGGCCGTTAGACTGCCACCGGTCCCGGCTCGCCTCGGTTGGCGAATCTGGCTTGCGTCCGCTTGGTTGCCGGTCTCCCCGGCGGTATGCTGAGGGGCGTCCGAGAAGGCATTGTCCTCCTCTGCTTTTCTAACTGCTCTTCTGGAGGTCGCTGCGATGTCTGGCAGCCAGCGTTTCTTCGTCTTCGGTCTTCTCGCCCTGATCGCCGCCGGCGTCGTGTGGTTCCGGTCGGAGGTGTACAGCAATCCACAGCCGCTGGTCGAGCACCCCGAGCTAGTGCTAGTTACCGGCGGCAGCAGCCCCTACTGGCAGCTCCTCGCTAAGGGCGCCGTGGCGGCGGCCGACGAGCTGGACGCCGACCTCGAACTCAAAATCCCTGCGGACGATGAGGACGCCAAGCAGCAGACCGAGCTGCTGGTGAAGGTCCACGCCTCGGAGGTCGACGGCGTGGCGATCAGCCCCCTCGAGGCCGAGGGGCAGACCCGCCTGATCAATGATATCGCGGGCCACGCCCTCGTGATCACGGTCGACTCCGACGCGCCGCAGTCCAACCGGATCGGCTTCGTCGGCGCCAGCAACCACGCCGCGGGCATCCAGTGCGCCGAACTCGTTGAGGAGGCCCTCGGCGGGGGCGGCAAGGTCGTCGTGCTGGCGGCCAACATGACCAAGCAGAACATGCTGGAACGGGTCCAGGGAATCAAAGAAAAGGTGGACGGGGACGCGGAAAGCGAAGGGGCCAAGGTCGAGATCGTCGACGTCCTGATCGATGAGGGCGACGCCCAACGCTGCCAAGACCAGTTGATCGCGGCCCTCGAAGCGCACCCCGACCTGGCGGGCGTCGTGGGCCTGAACTCCTACCACGGCGGGCTGATCGCCGAGTGCCTGAAGCAGAAGGAGCTGGACGGCAAGCTCAAGGTCGTCGCGTTCGACGCCCTCGACGAAACCCTCGACGCTATCGAGAGCGGCGTGATCTTTGCGACCGTCGCCCAGGACCCGTACCAGTACGGCTACGAGGCGGTCGCTCGGCTGGTCGCCAACTGCCAACGCAGCGGCATCCAACTGCCGCTAGTGGGCGGCAAGAACACGATGAACATCAGCACCCAGAAGCTGTACGCCAAGGACCTCGAGGAGTACCGCCGACAGTTTGAGAAGCGGATGGGCGCCGCCGAGAGCACCAAAGCAGAGCAGGCGCCAGAAAACAAGGAGTAGCCACCGGGCCGCAGCCGCTACTTCTTCTCCAGCAGCTTGCGGCCGGCGTCGCGGAGCTTGCCGGAGATCCGGTCGGCGAGGGCCGCCAGGATCTCGGGCAGGTCGATCTCCATCCGCACCGCGTCGTCGAGGATCTCGAGCCGGCCGGTCAGCTTCTGGCCGAGCATGCCCGACTCGAAGTGCAGGCAGTCGCCCTCCCAATGCCGCTGCCAAGAGACCATGGAGCCCAAACCGCCGGTCATCTGCTGCTGGAGTTGGCCGAAGCCGTCTTCGATCCGCCGCCGTGCTTCGGCTTGGCCGAGGTTGTGCGGCACACTGACAGTGACGGGACGGGGCACGCGGTTCTCCTCGAGCTGCTCCCGACGCGAATCGGGACGATGGCGGTGGCGACGGCGGTTGCGTCGGCAAAGCATCGTACGCAGCACGAACCGCCGCGGCCAGCCAGCTACCAGCCCATCGAACCGGGGCCTCCCTTGAACGGGCCCGCGACGCTGCTCGTGATCCAGCCGCCGTAGAAGCCACCTGGCTGGGGAGTGACTCGTTCATCGTCGACGTAGCAGGCGTCCATCTTGCCGGGGTAGATCGCCACGAACCCCGCAATCGGTGCGAAGCGGGCGGTGGGGTCGTCGTAGCCCCACGCCGCCTTCTCTGCGACCAGGTCGCCCACCCGGATGTCGAAGTACCGGGCGGCGCCCTTCCACTCGCAGAACGAACCGCCCCCGGCCGGGCCGAGGTGCTGAGAGAATTCCTCGGTTATCGGCAGGTAGTAGACCGGCGGGTGCGACGTCTCGAGGACACGATAGCCGTCCGTGGTGTCGGCAATCGTCTGGCCGGCGAAGACCACACGCAGCCGGGCGTGACATCGCTCGATCGCCGGGGGACGGGGATAATCCCACACCGATTCTTGCCCTGGCTTGGGGGGGACCGGCTTGGGGTGCATACACTCATCTCCATGGGGAGGGTTGCCGTGGCGATCGTCAAATCATGGGACGAACAGGCGCCGTTAGCCATCCAAGCCGCAGGTACAGACCGATACCAGGCGGCACGAGGCGCGACATCGCCTCGCTGCGGCGTAGGGGTCCGAAGAGGTGCAGTCCGCTTCTCAACGGCGCCGCTAAGGTGAGCGCGGATCCCTCCGCGTGAATCGCTACTGGGTGACCGTCGACCGTCGCGGACAGGTCGCCGGCCATCGTCAGTTTGGGGACGACGAACCGTCGCTAGTGGTGACGGTGAGGCCGCCGTTCAGCACCCACTCGGCGTGCTGGGCTTCGTCGCCGGTGCCCGACGGCACCCGCAGGTGCATGTTGTCGAAGCGGTAGCTGATTTCTGCCTGGCGACCAGTCAGGCGGTCGAACAGACCGACCGCCAGGTCGGGCCAGTTGTTGGTGTGCTGTGTGGGATTGCTCATCGCGAGGCCTTTCAAACTTGCGGGAACGTGACCTTGGACCTACTAGGCAAACTCTAGGCGGTTCGACCCCGGCGCCAACTGCGGGGCGGCAGAGAATTCCACTCGGCGCGATCCTGGCTAGGTCCGGCCCGGCGGCTAGCAGCGTCACCCGCCGGAAAGCCCAACCCGACTCAGAACGCCGGCGGTGGGAACGCCGGGGTGGTCGACGCGGGCGGGGCAGGGCCGGGTTGCACGAAGCCCGGCTGCGGCACATTGGCCGGCGGAACCGTGCCGGGGTACACCGACCCGGGGGCGCCGGCCGGGGGGCCGATGACCGTCGACGGTCCAGCTGAAGGGTAAGACGTCGAGCCGGCGAACGGATCGACCGGCGCGCCGAGGATCGCCCCGGTCGGGACGATCGGCTGGTTGGCCTGCGCCCGGAGTTGTTGGCCGCGGGCCTTGAGTTCTTCGCTGGGGATCATCCGCTGCGGCGACATCGTCAGGCTCACAACCCGGTCGTCGCGGATCCGCCAGGGGACCAGGTTCTCGCTCACAAAGTCGACGCCGGGGGTCTCGTACCACGGCGTGGGGATCGGCTGATTGACGGTCAGGGTCTCGTAGCCCGCCTTCACGACGCGGAGCTCGCGGGTGCCGTAGTAAGTAAAGTCGACGCCGCAGGGCGTGGTGCCGATCTGCTGGTTGTCGACGTACAGCAGTGCCCCGGGCGGGTTGGTGCGGACCATCAGCCGCCGGCGGACGCAGCCGCTCGACAGCAGCGCAGCCGCGACCAGCAGCACCAACGTGGTGCGTTGGCCGAGGGCATGGCGGTGGGACAGTAGGGGCATCATCGGACCTCGCGACGCGCGACCATTCGCGACATCGAACGCAGGATTCGGGCAATTCGAGCGGCGGAGTATAGGGGCCCCTGCCGCCCGGGGCCAGACCGCCTCGGCACTGCGCAGACAGCTGCCCGGGCTGCTAGCGGCAAGACTTTCGACCGCCATCGAGCCGGTTGTTGTTCAATCGGGTAGCAGCAGGATAGAATGGGCGGATCGCCCCAATCCAAGCCCGCCTAGCTTTCCTGCCTAGCCTTTCTCCTTGCTATGCCCAACCCGTCCTGCACGAACTACCGTATCGAGTATGCGGTGAAGTCGGACGTCGGGATGCGGCGGGCCAATAATCAGGACGCGGTGCTGGCGCTGGCCGACACGGACCAGACCGAGGGCCGTGGCAGCCTGTTCATCGTGGCCGACGGCATGGGCGCCCACGCCGCCGGCGAGCTCGCCAGCGAGTTGGCGGTCAAGAACGTGCCGCACGAGTACAAGATGCTCCGCGACCAGCCGGCGCCCGCCGCGCTGCGTCAGGCGGTGCAGAAGGCCAACGGGCTGATCCATGCCAAGGGGCAGAGCAGTTCTGAGTTCCAGGGCATGGGCACCACCTGCGCGAGCCTTGTGGTGCTGGGCGACGCGGCGCTGATCGCCCACGTCGGCGACAGCCGCGTGTACCGCATCCGCGAGCTGGAGCTCGAGCAGCTCACCTTCGACCACAGCCTGGTGTGGGAGCTGGCCGAGGCGAGCCACACCACCGAGGACAAGATCCCGGCCTGCATCCCCAAGAACGTCATCACGCGTTCGCTCGGACCGCACCCGGTTGTGAACGTCGACCTCGAGGGACCGTTCGACCTCAAGCCGGGCGACGTCTACCTGCTGTGCAGCGACGGCCTGACCGGCGTGGTCGGCGACGAGCTGATCGGCGGCGTGCTGACCGCGATGGCGCCAGAGGAGGCCGCCCAGACGCTGGTCGACCTGGCCAACCTGCGGGGCGGGCCGGATAACATCTCGGTGATCGTGGTCCGCGTTGGCGAGAGCGACCAGCCGGCCGGGGACGACGACCCAGAGCAGCCGACCGCGCACGCGTGCCGCGGGGCCGCCGCCTACCGCACCGACCCGGTCCGCTGGCTGGCGATGGCCGCGACCGCGGTCTGCCTGGCGGTGGTGATCTGGTGCATCCGCGAGCAGCAGACCTGGGGCGCCGTGGCCGCGGCCATCGGGCTCGGCGGCGCCGCCGTCCGGGCGCTAGGCCGCTCGGGCCACCCCCGCCAGGCCGCGAGCTTCGAAACGCTGGGCGGCCCCTACGGCAGCGCCCCGTACCGCAACTGCGACTGCCACAGCGGCGAGCGCATCACGCAGCACCTCCGCGACGTCGTGGACGAGCTGTCGCGGATCCGGTCGGGCGATTCCCCGCGGACCAAGTCGACCAACGGCGCCGAGAAGATCGACTGGTCGTCGTTTGACGCCCGCTGCGAGCAGGCCGCCGGGTGCGGCGACTGGCGCGAGACGGTATCGCATTACGGCGCCGCCATCCGGAACCTGATGAGCCAGGTCCGGGAGACGCCCGAGGCGGCGAACGCGGCGATCGGCGCGCCGTCGCGTAACAGCGCGATCGGCTGAGGCCCAGCACCCGCTCGGCTGACGTCTGCCGTGACGACTCCGCGCCGCCGGACGCGTTCCTGGCCGAGGCGGGCTTCCCCGCCGACAAGCTGCCGGGATGAACCCTGCGGGCGACACTGTTGCCCGCCTGCCACACCCCGCGGGCGAAGCGTTTCGGCCCCGCCACACCCTGGCCGAACCACGTTGAGATTCTGCCACGCTACGCCGGGCCGGTGCGGCGGTGTCGGCAAGCGGCTGCGGCGGCGGCGTGGTTTCTTTCTGTACGCGGCGGTGTCGGCGGAATCCTGACCTAGAGTTTCAGTGACCGGAAACAGCGGCGGCTCGTCGGGCAAGACGCGAGCGGCCGCCATGGGCCTCCCGCCAGGGATGACCGGTCTCCTTTTCACACTCCTCTGACGACGCCGGCAGCGGGCACACGCTTGGCGCCGTCGGGCTCCTCCTCCAGTCGGCGCGCAGGCGTCGGCCTCAATCCCTCCGCTTCCGCTGCTAGTGGTGCGGGGAAGGCATCGGCCCATGTCGAAAAAACGCACAAAGAAGGCCCGTCGCAGCACGCTCCGCCGCTCGCAGCTCGAAACCCTCGAGGCGCGGCAGGTGATGTCGGCAGATCCGCTCGCGGACCTGCTGGGTGGGGCGATTACGCAGCACGCGATCGCAGAGGGGCCGCCGGAAATGGTCCCCCACGCGATCGACCAGGGGATGGGCGACCTCGCGCAGCACGGCGGTCTTGACTACTCGGTCTCCGACCCGAACGCCGACTTCTGGCTCGACAACTCGCTGCAGACCACGCTCGACGAGCAGGTCGAGGAGATCGAGCAGACGCTCGCCAGCGCGCACCAGCTCACCGGCATGGACCAGGTGAAGACCAACTTCGGCTTCACCGGCGCCGGCCAGACCGTGGCCGTCATCGACTCGGGCATCGCCTACAACCACTACGCGCTGGGAGGCGGCCTCGGGAGCAACTACCGCGTGGTCGGCGGCTACGACTTCACCGAGAACGACTCCGACCCCTACGACGACGGGACCGAGGGCTCGCACGGCACCCACGTCGCGGGCATCGTCGGCGCCGACGACGGCGTCCGCTCCGGCGTCGCGCCCGGCGTCGACCTGGTCGGCCTGCGGGTGTTCGCCGACAACGGCGCCGGCTATTTCAGCTGGGTTGAGAGCGCCCTGAAGTGGGTGCACAACAACCGCGACGCCTTCGAGAACCCGATCACCGCGGTCAACCTGTCGCTGGGAACCAAGTGGAACTCGACCAGCATCCCGAGCTGGACCACGCTGGAGGACGAGTTCGCCCAGCTCAAGGCGGACGGCATCTTTATCTCGGTGTCGGCCGGCAACAGCTTCAACCCCAGCGACACCTACACCGGCTACGGCGACGTCGACTTCTCCACGCCGGGACTCAGCTACCCGGCGGCCAGCCCGAACGTGGTGCCGGTCATGTCGTCCGACGACAGCGGCCTGTTGAGCTACTTCAGCCAGCGGCACCAGAACGCGATCTCGGCGCCGGGCCGCTACGTCTACAGCACGGTGCCCGACTACGCCGGCAACAACAACGGCGTTGACGACGACTGGGCCAACTTCTCCGGCACCAGCATGGCGGCCCCCTACGTGGCGGGCGCCAGCGTGATCATCCGCGAGGCGATGGAGTTCGTCGGGATGACCGGCATCGATCAGGACGACATCTTCGACCTGATGATGGACACGGCCGACTCCTTCTACGACTCGAACACCGGGCTCAACTACAGCCGGCTGAACATGCAGGCGGCGATCGACGCCATCATGCCGGCGGACGACTTCGGCAACTCGGTGCTCGACGCCTACAACCTCGGCACGATCACCGCCGGCCCGGCGACGCAGGCGGGCCCGATGGCCGGCCACATCGCCAAGATGGACGACGCCGACTACTTCACGTTCACCGCCGGCGCTACCGGCACGGTGACCTTCGCCGCCCAGAACACCACCCACCACATGGCGGCCAATTGGGACGCCATGGGCGCCGATGGCCAGGCGAGCGGCGACGGCTCGAGCTACACGATCAATGTCGTGGCCGGGCAGCAGTACAATATTGCCCTCTCCAGCAGCGACGGTCTCGGCTACTACGATCTGGTGGTCACTGCCGACTCGGCGTTCACGTTCGTCGACTGGGGAGCAACCGGCATCCAGGAGACCAAGTCCACCGGCGCGATCAGCGGCGAGTCGTTCTTCCGCGTGCAGGCCGGGCGGGACGGCTACGTCACCGCCGAAACGCTGCAATCCGCCGGCATCACCGCGGTCGAGTTGCTGAACGCCAACCAGCAGGTAGTCGCGACGGGCGCGGGCGGCCGGGTCGACTACTACGCCTCGGCCGGCGAAGAGCTGTACCTCCGCGTGACCGGCTCCACCGCGGGCGTCGACATGCGGCTGACGAACGCCGTGAGCGTATCGGGCGGTGTGGTGACCGTGCTGGGGACTAGTGGGGATGACGCGTTCACGTTCGCCGCTGGGGCGACGACGCATAAGACCTCGCTGAATGGGGTGGCGTACTCGTTTAGTTCCAGCCAATTCTCGAGTGCGTCGTTCGCAGGCGGCGCGGGCGCTGACAGCTCGACGCTCTCTGGCGGCTCGGGCGCAGACAACGCGATTCTGTCCGTCGGAACGGCGACGTTGACCGGCGCGGGCTACAGCGTCTCGGTCGTGGGGTCGGAGACGAACGTTATCAACGGCAAAGGGGGGGCCAACACGGCGAGGTTCTACGACAGTGCGGGTGCTGATGTGTACTCTAGCTACTCCGACCGCGCGGTAATGACCGGCGCCGGCTACTATAGCCGCGCAGCGGGTTTCACCGTGACCCTCGCGTTCTCGTCTACTGGCGGCGACCTCGCATACATGTACGACGGGGCCGGGAACGAGGTCTACAGCGCCTACTCAGACCGGGTTGTCTGGCAGGACAACGGCACCTACCGCAAGGCCACTGGGTTTGCTACGACCATCGCCTTCTCGAACGGCGGGCAGGACGTTGCGTACGTCTATGACACCCCCGGCGACGACCTCTACGTCGCGTACGCCGACCGCGTGGTCATGGAAGGGGCGTCGTACTCGAACCGCGCGTGGGGGTTCGCAACGACAGTCGGTGTAGCGACGATCGGCAACGACATCTCGCTGCTCTACGACTCAGCCGGGGATGACCTAGTCCAATGCTATGCGGACCGGTCCTACATCTCTGGGGCTGGGTTTTACAGCAAGGCAAGCGGTTTTGATCGGACGATCGCCTTCGCCAGTCAAGGGAACGACGTCGCCTACTTTTTTGACTCCGCGGGTGATGACGTGTTCACCACTAGTCCGGATCAAGCCGTGCTCACCGGCGCCGGCTTCTACGCGCGAGTGGTTGGATTCGACGCGACGTATGGTTATTCGCACGCCGGCAACGACCTGGCCTACATGTACGACGGCGCCGGGAATGACGCATTCCGGGCCTACAGCGACCGGGCTGTGATGTCAGGCGCGGGGTACTACAACAAGGCGACCGGCTTTGGGGGAGTGCTCGCGTTCTCCACATCGGGGGCGGACACAGCGGAGTTCTTCGACTCCGCTGGCGCGGACCTGTTCCGCGGATACGCGAATCGATCGGTTATGTCGGGTGCGGGGTACTTCAATAAGGCGACGGGCTTCGCCTCCGTCTCGGCGCACGCCACCGCCGGGAATGACATGGTCGAGTTACACGACGGCATCGGGGATGACGCGTTGAGGATCCGGGACGCCGCAGTTTCGCTGCTCTGCCAGGGCGTAAGCTTAACCGCCGATGGGTTCGATTCCGGCTCCTTCTACGCCACCAATGGCGGCGATAACGTCGTAGACGCCGACGCGACCGACTTCGCCTTCAATCTGATCGGCGACTGGGCGTAGCGCCGTCTCTGACGGCTTGACCGATTGTGGGGCCGGTTCATTGAGCAGACCCCCAGCATGGCGCCCGTGACCATGTCATCCACCAGCCCATAGATGGCGAACGACCCAAGCACAGCGACTACCCCGTAGCAGCGGACGACCATCAGGTCCGAGCGGCTCACCCAGGCGGACCCGTGATGCTTGCGAGGGGCGAGGATCGCCACAGCGATGGCACCGTAGAACACGATTCCGACTGCGCCGTATCGCAGCAGCATCGCGGCGGGGGTGAAGTGGACGCTGTGGGTTAGCTCCTCACCGTGGACGTCGATCGCTGCGTTCTCAAACGCGGCGCCGTGCCCGAGGCCAAAGTACTTTGCCCACGGACCGTGCGAATCAAGCTCATCGAGGACTACCATCACCTCGGCGAGCCGCGGCATGTCCTCGTCGAACGAGGTGACTTCGTTGAGTTGAATAACACGCTTGAAATGCTGCGAAATGAAGTCTTCCAGCGGCGCTCGGAAACAGATACCGATGACGATAGCGGCCGCCAATGCCGCGTAGGTTGCGATGCTCCGCACAAGCTTCCGCCAGTTGGCGCCGAGCAGGTACACGATAACGGCGATGGCCGCGAGCAGCACCGTCCGCTTCTGGCCCATGGCTGCTAACAGTAGCGAGGCAATCGCCATCAGCCCCGTAGTCGGCTTGCTTCCTCGGTCGAAATGCTTTGCCGCGTAGTAGCAGAACGGATACAGGTCAAGCACGCCGCCGTAGTACAGGCCGAACGAGCCGTGGTAGTACAGCAGTGTCACTAGGATCTTAATTACCAGGAATGCGACGACCGCGCGCGAGAGATACCGTAGCATCGTGTCACAACTATCTGGCCGAAAATTGACTACCATGAGGTAGGCTGCGGGTATAAACGCCAACTTGTACAGATCCTGCGCCACGTAAACCGGTACTTTGACGCCCCAAACGACATTGAGTGCGATTCCATAAACACTTACCCCTGCGAAAAGGAGCAGGGTCCAGCGGTTGAAAAACTGCCTGGCTCCGTAGGTCAGCGCCGCCGCCAGAAAGGGCAGCATGAGAAGCCCATACAAACCGAGGATCTGCCTGAAGGCGTCACCCCGGAGCGACTCGAACACGATCCGGAGGTCGTACCACGCGACTTTGCTGGCATAGAGCAGCAGCAGCACGGCGGTACAGTACCCGCCGCTGGTGAGTCGCGTCGCGGTCCGAACGCGTCGATGTGGCGCGGGCGTGGCCCTGCGGGCAATTCGAAATTGACGGGTTGGGACAGCCGCGTTCAAGGTGCTCTCCGATTATTAGGCGGCCCGGCGATTGGGGGGGGCCACCGGCGGATTGACGTTAGTACAGTGGTAGGTCGGAAGGCAATGAGTCCGGGGTAAGCGGCCAACATACGGCTTGTACACAAGATTGCGATACGCCCGGTACACCGCCAACCTGGCGTGATCGCTCAGCCACGCAGGAAACCTTGACGGGCTCGACGTCGACGTCGACGCGATAGCGGACGGGGATTCCGCCGCCGTAATAGTCCGATGGCTCGTCTTGAGGTGTTCTACGAGTGCAATATCAAGCGCGTTTGCGGCTATAATGGCGTCGCCGTGCTTCTCGAGCAACTCCTTGGGCTCAGGCAGCCCACCCTGGCGACGGCGCGGATTCAGGACGCCGCGGGCAGGAAGCAGACGCTGCCCGCTTGCTGAGGCGGCGATCGAGTCGAGGCGTGAGAGAAAAGTGTCGTACTCCTCGAGCAGACCGACTTCGACAAAACGCGTATCGACCATCGCCTTGGCTGATACAAGATTTGGGGCGCCGGCGATCGCCTGCGTCTGGAAGTTGTGGCGGTCTTCGCGGTCCAGCCACCTCGGAAAGCCGGGTTGCATCCCAAGTCGCTCAACAAAGTAGTAGTACTCGCTTAGATATCGCCGAATGGGGTCCCGGAGACAGGTGTAGTAGGCAATCTGGTCGCCCTGCGAGTCCAGATCAGAATGCAGTCGCACGCTGTGTCCCGAAACGCTCGCGAGCTGTGGTCGCAGTCTCCTCGCCCGTTGCAGATCGTCACGCGTGAACAGCATCGACGTGCGATCGAGCGGTATCACATCGATGTGATTGAGGCAGAAAGTTCTCCTAAGCGTATCGATCAGCGTGGTGCCGCCACACTTCTCGATGTGCACGAACGCGAGCAGCGAACCGGGAGCAACTCCGGGAGTCGATGGCTTGGCTGGGGCGACTGTGCTGTCGGTGGAGGGCATAGGTAATGTTCTTTCGCCGTGTAATGCCGCGTGGGCGAGCAGAGATCCGGATATGAATACTTGTGTAGGTTCGGCTAGGCCGCGTTGCGGGATGGGTCTGTGCCGATCAGACGGTGCGACGACGCCATGTCCGGGGTTGGACGGTTTAGATACGTGAAGACAGTAGTGTTGATCCCGGTTAGGCGCTTGACGCGCCAGGCTAGCAGCAGTTGCCGAAAGAGCAGTCCGCCGGCGTGCCCCGCCGCGGCGCCCATCGGACCGAAGGCCGGTGCGAGGCAGAGAGTGGCTACCAGACCGGCAACGGCGCTGGCCGCCATCGCCTGTACGCACACCCAGGGGTAGCCCGACATGTTGAGTAAGAGGTCCGGTGAGCCCGTCGCAACACTGGCCAAGTACAGCACCGAAAGCAGGCTTAGCGTCGGAGTAATATCCCGGTAGTCTATCCCAAGCACTGAGACCAGCAGTGGGCGCCCAGCCAATAGCGCAATGCCCATCAACACCGCCAGGATCGACGCGGCCCAAGCGGCCCGGCTCGCGTGCCGCTGGAGAGTTGCTCGGTCGGCCGCCGCCGCGTAGCGAGGCTGCGTGATGAGCCCTGCAATTTCTACGCCGATGAACAACACGCTTGCAATCTTAGTGGCGATGCCGAACACGCTCGTCGACTGTGGGCTCAACGCCCAGGCGACTAGCAGCAACGAACCTTGCATCTGCAAGACCGTCGCCGCGGAGAGCAGAGCGAGGGGCCGAGCCTCGGCCTCCCACTCAAGTGCGCTTGTTGACGCATCCAACTCTCGGCGCGTTGCGGCGAAACTGCGCGCGGCGACAACGCGAGCGCAAACAGCCATGGCCCCCAGGCCAGTAAGCTGCGCAAGCAGGGCGGTGGGGGCGTTGATCGCCACAACGCCCGTCTGCTGCAGAGTCCAGGTAATTGCCAGGGTGACGCTGGGCACGGTCCAGTTGCTTAACGACCCTCGTGTCGGTTTACCGGTACCCCGGACGGTGGCCTCGTTGACCTTCGCGATCGCCCACATAGGGGGGAACGCCGCGGAATATAGCAGAAGTTCGTGTGGGTAAGTCGGAGCAAAGAGGCGTAGAACCCCGGACAGCAACGCGAGGGCCGCCGCACCCGCCAGCCCCCCGTTAAACGCCCGCTTCCGAACGAAGTTTAGAAACGCATGTGGCGAAATCTCGCCCGATGAGTACTTCGCCACCCATCGCACTGCGAGAGTCTCGGAGCCGCGGAGCGCAATAGTGCTTACTACGAGCGCGTTGGTAAGGACGAAAACGTATTCGCCGTAGGCTAGTATCCCAAGTGTTCTAGCAAGCCACAGCTGCAGCAGTGCGCTCGAGACCACGCTAGCGCCCCGCGACCACCCCGCGCCTATCCAGGGCAGGCATGCCGACCGTCGGCGTCCGCGGGCACTGGTGACGGCAAATGGGCGTGGGACGTACAAGGCGTGGAGGCAACTCGGAACGCATCGGGTTGGAGACGCCGAACTGCGAACAGTCCGGCCGCCACGCGCCGCGGCGGGCAGGAGAGCGTAGCGGCGGCGTTGGATTAGGGCAATGCGTATCCCCGGACGCGGGAGCAGGTCGCACGCGCTGTTAGCGCGCATCGGAAGATCAGGCCGTCGGCTCCGCCAGACGCTTGGCGGGAACGCCGATCGCTGTGGTCTCAGGGGCCACACGGTGGTAGGCAACGCTTCCGGCGGCGATTGTAGCGTAGTCGCCGACCCTGACGCCTGGAAGCACCGCGGCGTGCGAGCCCATAAACACGCCCTCACCGAGCCGTGCACCGCCGGTGATATCGCAGTGCCCGCTGAGGGTGCACCCGTCGCCCAACGACGCGTCGTGCCCGACGGTGGCGTGGGCGTTCAGGCAGACGAAGTCGCCGATCGTGACGTCCGCCGTTACCGTCGCGTAGGGGCAGACGACGCACCCAACTCCCAGACGGCAACGCGGCCCGATGATGGCGGTCGGGTGAATCAGCGACACGAACTCGGCGCCTCGGGACCTTAGGCCCGACGAGACCTGCAGCTTTGCTTTAGGGTCGCCAATGGCGCACAGGAACAGATCGCCAGCCTCGGGCAAGTAGTCGGAGCAGCGGCCCAGCAGCTTGTCCTCCAACCCGTATCCGTCCAACGGGTCGGACCGGTCGTCCAAGAACCCGGTGACGCCCGCCGGCAGCAGCCCAGACGCGATGGCGTGGCCCGCCCAGGCGTGCACCTCGCGTCCGAAGCCGCCGGCGCCGACGATGATGATTCTGCTGGACACCGCTCGACCGATTGCTAGTGAATAGTGAAACCGCCGTCGACGACCAACGATTGGCCGGTAATCCAGCTCGCGGCGTCCGAAAGCAGGAACGCGACCGCGTTCGCGACGTCCTCCGGCTTGCCCATGCCCAGCGGGTGCTTCGCGCGCAGGGCGCGGACACGGTCGCCCTCCATGAGAGAGTAGGACTTTTCGGTGAGCATGGTCTGCACGTGGCCGGGGCAGACGCAGTTAACTCGGACTTCTTCCGGCGCCAGCTCCAACGCCAGCGACCGGGCGGCGGCGATCAGGGCCCCCTTGCTCGCGGAGTAGGCCGACACCGCGATGTCGCCGACAATCCCCATCACCGATGAGATGTACACGATGCTGCCGGGCTTCGTCGAAACCTCTTTCTGGCGGAAGCCACGGCTGAGCGCGATCGCCGCGGAGAAGTTAATCCGCATCAACTCGTCCACCTTCTCGGGCTTCGAGACCCGAAGTGGGTAAGTGAAGTTGACGCCGGCGGAATGAACCAAGCCGCTGAAGGGGCCGTGTTCGGCCGCCAGTTGCTTCATCCACGCAGGGATCTCGTCGAGCTTGTTAAGGTCGAACGGGGCCACGATGTGATCGCCTGGGGCGAGCAGTTCCCTTGTCTCGCGGAGCCCGCGCTCGCTACGCGAGACGAGCACGACCGACGCGCCGAGCTGACTGAGCAAGACGGAGATCCCCCTGCCCAAGCCGGCGGACGCGCCGGAGACCAGCACGCGGCCCCCACCCATGTCCATCGGGTTCAGGGGCATCTACGCCGCCTCCGGCATCGCCGCGGGGGGGGAGTCTACCGACACCACAGCAGGAAGGACCGCGTCGTGGAGCGACACCGCGGCGCCGCCCCAGGACCAGCCGACGCCGAAGCCGACTAGAGCCAGCCGCCTAGATAGGGTTGCGCCGGGCGCTCCCCACGCATCGGCGATCGCCAGCGGGATCGAGGCGCAGCTCGCGTTGCCGTACTTCTGCAGACCGATGACGAGCTTCTCCTCGGGGAGCTTCAGACGCTTGCGGAAGTGCTGGAGCATAAACAGGTTTGATTGGTGCATTACCACGCTCTCGACGTCGTCGGTGGTCCAGCCATGCTCTTGGATCGTAGCGCGGTAGGCCCTGGGGACCTCGCCCAGTGCGAACTGGAAGACCTCGGCGCCGTCCATCTTCAGCCGCGGCGGGTGTTGCTGATCGGCGGGCTCGCGGAACCCGCCGCGTCGGGTGATGAGGTGTTCTGCCCCCGCCCCGTTGGTGCCGAGCACGATCGTCGCTGGCGGGGCGTCGGCGTCCGGCTCGATCGCGGTGGCCGACCCGGCGTCGCCGAACAGCGGCGCGGTGGACCGGTCGTCGGGCGACACCATCTTGGTGATCGTGTCGCCAACAAGTAGGAGCACGCGGCCGTCAATTGAGCCAGCCAGCTGCATGGCGACTGCCAGTCCGTAGACGTAGCCAGAGCATCCCATGTTGACGTCGAACGCGGCGCAGCTCGGGGCAAGGCCCAACCGGTGTTGGAGCACGCAGCTGGTCGAGGGTGCGAAGTAGTCTGGCGTTTGCGTGACAAAGATCAGGCCCTGGACGTCCCCGCGGTCCCAAGAGAGGTCCGCGAGGAGTCGCTCGGCTGCCTCGAAACAAAGGTCCGAGGCGCAGACGCCGTCCTCGGCGACGCGGCGTTCTTCGACGCCGACGCTGGCGCGGATTTTGGCGGACTCTTCGTCGCCGAACCGCCGAGACAGATCGTCCGCCGTTAGCGTGTTGGCGGGAACCGCCGACGCAATCCCGGCCACGCGGACTCCGTTTATCTTCATCGTCGCCATTGTTCAATTCCTGTGGTGGCCGGCCGAGGCTGCGCCCTGGGGACTACGCGGCCCTTTGCCGCGACAGCGTTTCTTCGAGCGCGAGCCTGAGGGCCTTGATGTTCTCGCAGCCGATGATCAGCTTTGGCTCCAGGCTGACTTCGTACTCCTCGTCGATCATCGCGATCACCGAAACGAACATCAGCGAACTCCATCCCGGCAGCTCCGTCAGCTTCTCTTGGCCAGTGATTGTCCCCGGATCGACCTCGAAGAGCTCTTCGAGATGAGCGTACAGTTGAGTCATTGTGTGGTCCTCGGTTCAGGGGCGAAGGTAGGGGTTGGGCGGTTCTATCAGATTCGCGAAACCCGAGACAACTCCACTTAAAGCTAGCGTCATGCCGCTCGGTGACCGGCCAAGGAGAACGCGTCACGGACAGCCTTCGCGACGCGATCGAGCTGCCGGTCTGTTAACGCCGAGCCGCTCGGTAGACAGAGCCCGGTCTCGAAGAGCGTCTGAGATACGCGGCCCCCCACCCGGCGGCAGTCCTGGTGGACTGGCTGCAGGTGCATAGGCTTCCAGAGGGGGCGGCTCTCGATACTCTGTCGAGCCAGCGTTTCGCGCACGGCGGTTTGATCCACGCCGGCGGCGGCCGGGTCGATCTGCATGCATGTGAGCCACCGCGTGCTGGCGCCGTAGGGCGCCTCGGGCATAAACGACACTCCGGGCAGATCCGAAAGGGCGCGACGGTAGGAGTCGAAGTTTGCCCGCCGTGCGGCGACGCGCTCGTCCAGCACGGCGAGCTGACCGCGAGCGACCGCCGCCAGCAGGTTGCTCATGCGGTAGTTGAAGCCGATCTCCTCGTGCTCGTAGTGCGGCGCGGGCAGCTTGGCCTGGGTCGCCAGGTGGCGGATCCTCTCGGCCAGCCCTGGGTCGGACGTGACCAGGACGCCGCCGCCGCTGGCGGTGATGATTTTGTTGCCGTTCAGCGAGTAGACGCCGCACCGGCCCTGCGTGCCCGCGTGCCGGTCGCCACACGTCGCGCCGAGCGACTCGGCCGCGTCGACAATCAACGGCGTAGCAAACCTCTCACAGAGGGGCTCGATCCGTTCGTAGTCGGCGCACTGCCCGAAGGCGTCGACCGTCAGCACCGCGGCGGGCCGGGCGCCGGCGGCCGCCATCCGCTTAAGTTCGGCTTCCAGCAGGTCGGGGTCCATATTCCAGCTGGCGAGGTCGCTGTCGACAAACACCGGCTTGGCGCCGCAGTAGCGTATGGCGTTGGCAGTGGCGGCGAACGTCAGGGTCGAGCACAGCACCTCGTCGCCAGGGCCGACGCCGTGGGTCAGCAAAGCCAGGTGCAGCGCGGCGGTGCCGGTGGCGAGCGCAACGGCCGCCTCGGTGCCAACCCGCTCGCACACTTCACGTTCCAAGGCGTCGACGTGCGGGCCGAGCGGGGCGATCCAGTTCGAGTCGAAGGCGTCGAGCAGCAGCTCCCGCTCGCCCCCCGACATGTGCGGAGGCGAGAGCAGGATGCGTTCTGGACTGGGGGCGTTCATGCGGCGACTCGGTCGGTAGAAGCAGGCGGCGAGGCGTCTTCCTTGCCGCGGAACTCGGGCATCGTTGCGTGCCCGTCCGCAGCGACGCCGCGGCGGGTCAGTGTAATGACTACGGTCTGCAACAGGATCCAGAGGTCAAGACGCAGCGAGAGGTTCTCGACGTACGCGACATCCAGTTTCAGGCGTTCTTCCCAGCCGCAAGCGTTGCGGCCCTTCACCTGCGCCAGCCCGGTGACGCCGGGGCGGACCTCGTGACGGCGGCGCTGCTGTGGGCTGTAGCGCGGGAGGTACCTTGTCAGCAGCGGCCGCGGTCCGACGAGACTCATATCGCCGCACAGCACGTTCCACAGCTCTGGCAGCTCGTCGAGGCTGGACGCTCGGAGCAGGCGTCCGAACGGGGGGAGCCGCTGCTCGTCATCAAGCAGCACCCCGTCGGCGTCGCGGCGGTCGGACATGCTCCGGAACTTGATCATTCGGAAGACCCGCTCAGCACGCCCCGGACGATCTTGCCGAAAGAGCACCGGAGAACCCAGCCGACAACGCACCAGCAGCGCAGTGACGGCGATGACCGGAGAGAGCAGCACCAGCAGCGTTGCGGATGCGGCAATGTCGAGGCCCCGCTTGCCGAAGGTGCGGTAGAAATAACCGCGACGCGTGCGGTGCAGGTGAGCCGCCCGCTCGAGCGACTCGATCAGCTTGGGCGCTTGCGCATCGCGGCAGAACTCGGCTTCGTACGCCCGTCGGGCGTTGCGTCCCATCTCGCGGCGCTCCTCGATGGACCGGCCGAGGTGGCGGCGGATCGCAATCTCGAGGGAACGCGGGTCCGAAGGGGCAGCGGTCTCGCCGCAACGGCGCGACGCAACGATGTCGGTCGCCTCGCCCTCAACCGCCATCAGCAGCGGGCGGGCTGCGGCCATGCAGGCGAAAGTCTTCGATGGAATCGAGAGCCGCGACATCGGGTCTGGCTTAAGGTGGATCAGCAGCAGGTCGGATCGCCGTAAGCGTTGGCTCGTTTGGTCGAGCGGCATCCTGCCGAGGAACTCCACATTCGCAAGGCCACGTTTGGCGGCTGATCGACGCAGCCCTTCAAGCTCGACGCCGTCGCCGATTATCTCGAAGCGCACTTCGGGCAGGTCCGTGAGCAGCGACGCCGCGTCGAGCAGCACGCCGAGGCCCTGACACGGTCCGACCGCGCCCGCGTAGGTGATCTTGAGGCCCGCAGTAAGTTCTGGCGGGGACTCGGCCGCCGCAGAAGTCGGGAACCGGCTGCTACTCGGCCAGTAATAGACCAAGTGGATTTTAGCCGGATGGACTCCCATCGCGACCAGTGATTCTCGGTAGCCCTTGGTGATCACATTGATCTCTGCCGCGCCGGCGTAGACGAATCGCATGAAGCGACGGATCACGCCCATCGCCAGCGGGCTGCTCATCATCCCCGACGCTGCCACACTCTCCGGCCACAGGTCAGCGACGTCGAGCACGTAGGGCCTTCGCCATAGGCGGCTCAGCAACCAAGCGGTCAGCCCGATCGGGGCCGCCGACTGGTAGACGAGAATCACATCGGGCCGCCGCGACTTCAGCAGTCCCACCAGGATGGCGCTGATCGCGAAGCTGCAGTAGTAGAGGATCCGGCGGAGGGCCGACTTGCTGTGGTCGGGCAGCTGGGGCGCCCGAATCACACGGACTCCGTCGATCTGCTCTTCGCCAAGAAGCTTCTGCCGGTAGCCAGGGTAGGTTGTGCCGAGCGGGTAGCAGGGGAAGCCGGTCAGCACCTCGACACCGTGGCCCGCGTCGCGCAGCAGCGTCGCGAGCTCCTGCCACTTGTCAGCAGGCTCCGGCGTGAAATATTGAGTGAGCAGCAAGACACGCAAGGTCTGTCCTCGGTTGCTGTACGCAAGGCCGCACGGCTACGCCGCGCGGATCCCGTCCCACAAATGGCCGAGCTTCGCGGTGCCGAGGATCAGCTTCAGCACGCGGTGCGAGGTGTTGGTCACCTGGTACTCGGGGGCAATGTTGTGCTCGCGGGAGTTCTGGCTGTTCTGGGTCACAAACTCTACCGACTCGACCACGGTCCCGACGTCCAGGCCGGTCAGCACGATGTGGCCGGTGTCCATCGCCTCGGGGCGCTCCATCGCGGTGCGGGTGGTGACCGCCGGGAAGCCGAGGATCGAGCTCTCCTCGCTAATCGTGCCGCTGTCGGAGATCGTGCAGAACGCGTCCTGCTGCAGCCGCACGTAATCGTGATACCCGAACGGCTGCAGGAACCGCACCCGCGCGTCGGCGCCGTTTCGAACAGCGGGCGCCAGGGCCTCGAGCTTCTGCTTGGTTCGCGGGTGCGTGCTGACGATCAGCGGACGGTCGTAGCGTTGGCAGAGCGTGTTGAGGATCGTCAGCAGCTGCTCGAGGTTCTGCTTCGAGTCGACGTTCTCCGCCCGGTGTAGGCTGACCACCAGGTACCCATTCGGCGTGAGCTGCAGCCGGTCGAGGATGCCCGAGGCGGCGATCTCGGGTTTGCAAGAGTCGAGCACCTCGCGCATCGGCGAGCCGGTCAGGTAGATCTTCCGCGGGTGCACCCCCTCGGCCAGCAGGTTGCGGCGGGCGTGTTCGGTGTAGACCAGGTTGAAGTCGCTGATGTGGTCGACGATGCGGCGGTTGATCTCCTCGGGGACGTTGAAGTCGAAGCAGCGGTTGCCGGCCTCCATGTGGTAGAGCGGGATCTTCATCCGCCTCGCGATCACGCCGGCGAACGCGCTGTTGGTGTCGCCGAGGATTAGCACCGCGTCGGGGCGTTCTTGGACGAACACCTCCTCGGACTTCACCAGCACATCACCCAGGATGCGGCCGAGCGACGAGCGGTCGACCCCCAGGTAGTAATCCGGCTGGCGGACCTTCAGGTCCTCGAAGAAGACCTCGTTCAGCTCGTAGTCGGAGTTCTGGCCGGTGTGCACCAGCTTGTGGTCGACGTGCTGGTCCAAGAGCGCCATCACCCGCGACAGGCGGATAATTTCTGGGCGGGTGCCCAGGATCGTCATAACTTTGAGTGGAGCCGCCATCGGGCCCTCCTGGCGTCGGGGCCGGGCAGCCTTGCCCGACCGAGCGTGTCTTGCAGCGCGGGGTCAGGCCACCGCGTCGTAAAAGGTGTCCGGGTCGGCCTGGTCGAAGACTTCGTTGCACCAGAACATGGTCAGCAGCTCCTCGGAGCCGACGTTCTCGATGTGGTGGGTGTGCAGCACCGGGATTGAGATGAACTGCGGCCGGTCGCCGCAGACGCGGAAGTCCTTGACCGCGCCGCCGTGGATCGGACGCAGCCGGATGACCGCCTCGCCCTTGAGCACGCAGAACCACTCGACCTTGCGGGTGTGGTAGTGGTTGCCGCGGATCACGCCCGGCTTGGTGGTCGAGAAGAACACCTGGCCGCCGGTGGCGAGCTTGATGATCTCGTACAGCTCGCCGCGGTTGTCGGCCTTGACCTCCGGCGTGTGCCGGTGGTCGTCCAGGTCCACGTACGACAAGAAGGTCGAGTACAGGGTGGCGTCGAGGTGGCTTGTCAGGTCGGGCACGATGTGCCGCTCGAAGAACGACGCGCGGAAGTCCTCGAGCTTGGCGAGCAGCTCAGAAACTTTGAGCGTTGCACAGCCCTCGAGCCGCGTCACGCGGGTCTCGGCGGGCGGGTCGGCCAGCAGCCCGCAGAGCCGCTCGGCGACGTCGCCCACCCAGATGAACTCGACCTCGCGGTCCTCGATGATCTGTGGGCTCTCGCCAGCGGCGAGTTTGGCGCAGAAGGTCGCCACGACGGAGTTGTAGTTCGGCCGACAGCCCGCGCCGTAGACGTTCGGGAGCACGGCGATTGAGAGCGGCGCGCCGGTCCGGTGGGACCATTCGGCGAGCGTCTGCTCGGCGGCCAGCTTCGCCCGGCCGTAGGGCGAGCCGTTGTCGCGCTGCGTGGTCGAGCTGAACACGACGTGCGGCGTCTGGCCGTTGGCCTCGCACGCGCGGACGAGTTTCTCGGCCATCACGGTGTTGCCGGTGCGGACCTCGTCCTCGGTCCCGCGGTTGACGCCGGCGATGTGCAGCACGGCGTCGCAGCCGGCGAGCTTGGCGGCGAGGCGATGCACGTCGTCCCAGGCCGACCGCGGGATCAGGCGGACCTCGACCCCTTCGTGGGTGCGGAGCCGCGTCTGCAGCCCCTTAGCGACGAATCCGCTCGGACCGGTGATGGCGATGACCTGGTTGCTCACGCGGCGATCCTCTTCAGCTTGCGGGCGGTGGGCCAGTCCTTCAGCTCGGCCTGCACTTCCGGCAGGCTGAGCAGCAGGGCCTCGGTGTCCTCGACCGTCAGGCGGGTGGCGTTCTCGGACGTGTAGCCGTCTTTGATGAAGGTCGCCTTGAGGTCGCCGCGGGAGAAGTAGTCCTCGTAGTTGCGACCCGCGCGGCACGGCACGCGGTAGTAGTTGTCGTACTCCTCGGAGCGGATCATCTCTTCGGGCGTCAGCAGCACCTCGTGGGTCTTCTCGCCCGCCCGCACGCCGACAATGTTGACTTCGTTGTCGGCGCCGAACAGGTTCAAGAGCGCCTGGGCCAGGACCTCGACGGTCGACGCGGTCGCCTTCTGGACGAGCACGTCGCCCTGCTGGCCGTGCTCCATCGCGAAGGTGACGAGCTTGACCGCCTCGGTCAGGGGGAGCAGCAGGCGGGTCATCTTGGGGTCGGTGACCGTCAGCGGCTTGCCGGCCTTGATCTGGTCGATGAACAGCGGGATGACCGAGCCGCGAGAGCACATCACGTTGCCGTAGCGCACGCCGCAGAATGTAGTGGAGGTGGTCTGGTGCGACTGCGCCCGGGCGAGCATCAGCTTTTCCATCAGGGCCTTGGTCTGGCCCATCGCGTTGACCGGGTAGACCGCCTTGTCGGTGCTGAGCACGACCAGCTTCTCGACGCCGACTTCCTCGGCCGACTCGAGCACGTTGTGCGCGCCGATAATATTGGTCTGCACCGCCTCGAACGGGAAAAACTCGCACGAGGGGACCTGCTTGAGCGCCGCCGCGTGGAACACGTAGTTGGCGCCCCGCATCGCGTAGGCGACCTGCGGCCGGTCGCGGATGTCGCCGATGACGAAGCTGACCCGCTCGTCGTTGAGGGCGAGCCGCATGTCGTGCTGCTTCTTCTCGTCGCGGCTGAACACGACGACGCGCTCCGGCGAGTGGTCGGTCAAGACCATGCGGGTGAAGCTGTTGCCGAACGAACCGGTGCCGCCGGTCACAAAGATCGTCTTCCCGTCGAACATTCCGTTGCTCGGCCTTGGGGGTCGCGGTGGAGAGCAGCCGGCCGTGTCCATGGCCTGATGCTGGGCCAAAAGTTTATGGCCGACGGTCGCCGACCAACAACCCCAGTTCACGCCTCGCTAGCACCCGGCGATCAGGCCTGCGATCCGCTCGGCGGCGTGTCCGTCGCCGTACGGGTTAGAGGTCGGCCGCCGTCGCGAGAGCTCCGCCGGGTCGTCCAGCAGCAGCGAGACCTCTTCGACGATGCGGCCGGTGCTGGCGCCGACCAGCCGGGCCGCGCCGGCGTCGACCGCCTCAGGCCGTTCGGTAGTGTCCCGCATCACCAGCAGCGGCTTGCCGAGCGAGGGGGCCTCCTCCTGCACCCCGCCCGAGTCGGTCAGGATCAGCGTCGAGCGGTCCATCAGCCAGACAAACTCTGGGTAGCTGGCGGGCAGCAGCAGGTGGACGTTCGCCAAGCCGCCGAGCGCCTCGTGCACGGGCCCTCGGACGTTCGGGTTGAGGTGCACCGGGTAGACGAAGTCGGTGTCGGTGAAACGCCTGGCTAGGGCGGCGATCGCGTCGCAAATCCCCTGCATGCCGGCTCCGAAGTTCTCCCGCCGGTGGCCAGTAATCAGCACCAGGCGTTCGCGTTCCAGGCCGGCGTGCCGGCAGCGCCAGTGGGCGCCGTTCTCGCGTTCACGCTCAACGGTCGCCAGCAGGGCGTCGACCACGGTGTTGCCGGTTACGTGGATCTGGTCGTTGGGCACGTGCTCGCGGCGCAGCTCGTCGGCCGAGCGCTCGGTCGGCGCGCAGTGCACCGTGGTAGCGATGCTAGCAACTCGGCGGTTGAACTCTTCGGGCCACGGCGCCTGCAGGTTGTGCGTCCGCAGCCCGGCCTCGACGTGCACCAGCGGCAGCCGGTGGTAGAACGCCGTTAGCGCCGCCGCCAGCACCGAGCTGGTGTCGCCCTGCGCCACGACCACCGTCGGCGCGTGCTCCTGCACGACGCGGTCTAACCCCTCCAGGCACCGCGCGGTGAGCCCCGACAGCGACTGGTTGGGACGCATCACGTCGAGGTTCACGTCGGCCGTCAGGCCGAAGTAGTCTGCCACCTGCGCCAGCATCTCCTGGTGCTGCCCGGTGAAGCAGACCACCGGCGTCATTTCGTCGCGGCCCAGGCACGCGCGGACCACGGGGGCCATCTTGATCGCCTCGGGACGCGTGCCAACGACTAGCAGCGGTTTGCAGGGGGAACTCGGCATGGGGTCCTTTGGGGGGCGGGCCCGAGCGGGGCGCGGGGGAGGGGGGGCAGGGGGCAGGAAGCGGACCGACCTTGTTGGCGACCGCAGGAAACTGTATTAACCCCCGCTCACCATCCTAACCAGAGGTCCTGCGCCCGCAACGAGTCGCTTCCCGAATGCCGTCCTACACCCTGCAATTCCGGTTGTTTACTGCCGCGGTGCTCCTTTCGGGCGCGGCCCTCGGCTGCCACTCTGCCCAGTACCGGGCCGCGGACCTCCCGCTGAATATGCGCCGCTCGGCGGCCCTGAACTCGAGTCAGATCCAGATTTCTAGCCTGGCGAGCGGCGGCGGGAAGAGCACCACCATCGGCGCCGACGACCTGCTTTCCGTACAATTGGCGACCGGCGTCGAGACCACCGAGCGGGAGCCGCTGCTCGTCCGCGTCGACGCCAACGGCGACGCGGACGTCCCGCTGATCGGTCCGGTCCGGCTGGCGGGGCTCGATGTCGCCTCGGCCGGTCGGCAGATCGGCGCCGCCGCGGTTGAACGCGGCATCTACCAGCGGCCGCAGGTCACGGTGCAGATGCACGAGCAGGCGACCAATCGTGTCGTCGTGCTCGGGGCCGTAACCAACCCCGGCGCCTACGAAATCCCACGGGCGGGGTGCGACGTCGCCAGCGCGATCGCGCTGGCCGGCGGCCTCACCGAGGATGCCGGCCCAGAGGTCGAGCTGCTGCGTCAGTCGCGCACCGGGCTGATCACCGCCGACGTCCAGCCCGACGCGGGTGACGAGGGCGGGGTGCAGCAGGTCTCGTACCAGGCGGCGGCCGGCGGGCCGGTTACCGAACGAATCAATCTCGCTCAGGCGGGCGCCGGGAGCTCCACCAATCAGCGTCTGGACGACCGCGACGTCGTGATGGTGCACCCGAAAGAGAAGCGGGTCTTCCACGTGACCGGCCTGGTGGAACGCCCCGACCAGTTTGAACTGCCCGACGACCAGGTGATCCGCGTGCTCGACGCGCTGGCGATGGCCGGCGGGACCAGCTCGCCGGTGGCGGACCGCGTGTTCGTTATCCGGCAGAACGACATCGACGCCGAGCCTCCGGTCGTGATCGAGGTCAGCATCGCCAAGGCCAAGATGTCCGGCGATGAGAACCTGGTGATCGGATCGGGCGACCTGGTGAGCGTCGAGCAGACCGCCGCCACCACCGTGCTGGACGCCTTCCGGAACTTCTTCCGTGTGACCATGGGCGTCAGCAGCCGGCTTGCCGCGTTCTAAGAATAGCAACTCACCCCATCGATCGCGGGGCCTAGCCCGCGAGCCAACCGACCGACACCAAGAATGACAGCCGTCGATCAACAAGGTGGTTTTCCAGAAGAGGCGGCCCACGAGGGGTCGCTGGCCGACTCGCTGCACGGGCTGGTGCGTCTGCTGCGGCTGATGCAGCGCAACCAGGCGACCCTGGCGTGGTGCGTTGCCGGCTGCACGGTGATCGCGATGGCGTACTACGTCGCCGCCCCGCGCTTCTACAGCTCCACCGCTAAGCTGCTGCTGATCGAGCAGGACCCGGACAGCGTATCGAGCGTCGCCGAAGGGGGACGCGCCGACGACCTCATGGCGACCCACCGCGAGCTGGTGAAGAGCCCGGTTGTGCTGCAGAACGCGATCTCCGACCTGCCGCCCGAGCACCGCATCGACCTCGAAACGATCAACCCTTCCCACTGGGTAGAGGAGCTCGGTCGCGGCCTGTCGGCGTCGACCGTCCGCCGCACTAAGTTTATCCAGGTCAGCTACAAGTCGCGGCGGCCGGAGTCGGCCGTGGCGGTGGTCAACGCGGTGATCAACAGCTACCTGCACTTCGTCGAAGAGACCCACCGCAGCACCGCCGCCGAGGTGCTCGACGTGCTCACCATCGAACGCGACCAGCTGCAGAGCGAGCTGCTGCGGAAGCAGAAACTGCTGCAGGAGGCCCGCGAACGGTGCGGACACCTGGCGATCGATCAGAAGGACGGCGTGGTCGACCCGATGATCGGCCGGGCGATCCACCTCAACGACGCCCTAATGGAGGCCCAGCAGCGGCGGCTCGACCTGCAGGGCTCGCTGGCGTCGGTGGCGATGGCGATGGCCCGCGGCGACGACATGCGCAACTACCTGAGCGTGGTCGAGGAGGCGGTCGGAGAGCAGATGATGCTGGCCGCGCTCGGACTCAGCCACCAGGACATGGAGATGCTCACCAGCCAGCAGCAGCGGCTGATGGAGACCCAGGACGAGCTGCGGCGGCTGTCGCCCCACTACGGGCCCAACCACCCCCAGATCAAGGAGCTCACCGAGCAGGTCGCCGCGCTGCAGCAGTACCTCTCGAGCTACCACGCCGCCAGCGGTTCGCGCTACGCGTCGATCAACAACGGCGACCTCGGACCGATGATCAAGCGGACCCTCGAGCAGTCGGTCGCCCAGGCGATGGAGCAGGAACGCATCCTGGCCGAGTCGTTCGAGGACGCCCGCGTCAACGCCGCCCGTCAGAGCGGCGACCTGGTCGAGCTCGACATGCGGAAACGCGAGGTCGAGCGGCTGGAGTCGCTGCACGACGTGCTGTTCGAGAAGATCGCGGCGGTCGACATCCACCAGGTTCAAGCGCCGATCCGCGCCAGCATTGTCGAGGAGCCGCTGCCCGAGGAGACCCCGGTGTCGCCGCGGTTCGCCCGGCTGTTCGGCTCGGCCCTGGTCGGCGGCGTGCTGCTGGGGGCCGGCATCGTGTTCATCCGCGACCAGCTCGACGACCGCTTCGCCTCGCCCGACGAGATGTCCCAGCAGCTCGAGCTGCCGGTGCTGTCGGTCGTGCGGACCCTCAACCCGCTGCCCGGCACGGGACTCGACGCGGTCCACATGCACGTCGACGCGAACTCGGTCGAAGCCGAGGCCTTCCGCACCCTGCGGACCTCGCTCACCCTCCGCGGCGAAGAGACCGAACGACTCGTCATCTCCAGCGCCGAGCCGTCCGACGGCAAGACGACGGTCTCGTCGAACCTGGGCGTCGCGTTCGCGCAGGTCGGCAAACGCACCCTGATCATCGACGCCGACCTCCGCAAACCCGGCATGACCAGCCTGATGGGCCTCAAGGGCCACGCCGGCGTCACGGACATCCTGATCTGCGAAGGCGCCATCGGCGCTCTCGCAGAGCGGTGCCTGGTCAAGACCGGGCTCGATAAGCTCGACGTCATCCCGGCCGGTCCCCGCCGGCCCGACGCGGCCGAGCTGCTCTCGGGACCCAACTTCGGCGAGCTGCTCGCCTGGGCCGAGGGACGCTACGACCAGGTCCTGGTCGACTGCCCGCCCGTGCTGGCGGTCAGCGACGCCCAGATCATCGGCCGCCTGGTCGACGGCGTGGTCGTGGTGGTCACGCCCGAAAAGAACCACCGCCGGTTGGTGGTCCGCGCGTGCGACAGCTTCCTGCACGCCGGCTGCCACGTGCACGGCGTCGTGGCGAACCGCATCTCTAACAAATCCGAAGGCGGCTACGGCTACGGGTATGGCTACGGGTACGGCTACGGGCACTCCGACGAGGAGGAGAGAGTCGAGGAAAAAGTCGAGCACGACCTGTCGCCTGTCGAGCCCGCAGCCGCGTCGTGGCGCCGCCCGACCGAAGGTCCCGCCGACGCCGACCGGGCGGCCTAACCGCCGACACTATGCATTGCTATGAAGCCGCAAGCCATCATCCAACGACTCCGCAATGTCGATGTCCGCCGCTGGCCGCTGAAGGCCGTGGACGCGGGCCTGGCGGCGGTGCTGCTGGTGGCGCCGCTATTCTACGGCGGGCGGCATGACATCGGCCTGCTGGCCTACGCGGTGATCGTGCTGGCGACCGCGGTCGCCTGGGCGGTGCACCGCGCGACGAACGAGGGCTCGGCGAGCCCGCTCTCTGGCTGGGCCGCCGCGCTGCTGGCGGCGGGACCGGCGCTGCTGCTCCTCCAACTGACTCCGCTGCCGCCGGCAGTCTTGGGGGTGCTTTCCCCGGAGCTGGCCGATCGCCTGACCACCTGGCGCGGGGATGCGAACTCGTTCGGCGCGTGGCAGACGCTGACCGTGGACGCCTGGGCGACCCGTTCTAGTCTTGCAACGCTGCTGACGCACTGCGTGCTGTTCCTCGTTGCCGCCCAGCGGCTCAAAACCGTCGGCGACGTCCGGCGGCTGATCTCTTGGGTCGGCTTTGCGGCGGTTGGCATGTCGGCGCTCGCGCTGCTGCAGTACGCCTCGGGGACGAAGCTGCTGC
Organism: Posidoniimonas polymericola; assembly: GCF_007859935.1. Classification (NCBI taxonomy): domain Bacteria; kingdom Pseudomonadati; phylum Planctomycetota; class Planctomycetia; order Pirellulales; family Lacipirellulaceae; genus Posidoniimonas; species Posidoniimonas polymericola. Next base: position 276,039 of record NZ_SJPO01000003.1, read on the forward strand.
TGTGGTGCATTCCGCTGCCGTACCGCGACGTCAGCCGCGCGGCGCTCGGCTCGTTCACGACCCCCAACCACTGCGGGCACTTCATTGCGTTGGGCGTAGGCGCCCTGCTGCTGCTCGCCCTGCGGCAACGCGAGGCGCTCGCCGCGGCCGCCCTCCGTCGTTCTCCCAACGCCAAGCCCGGCGTATCGCGCGACGAGCTCATTCGGACCATTGGCTCAATCGCCGCGCTCGGGCTGACCGCCGCGGCGGTGCTGTTGACCTTCTCGCGCGGGGCGTTGCTCGCCTACCTCGTCGGTATGGCCGTGACGCTCGCGCTGCTCGGCTGGGCCGGGTGGGTCGGGCGGTCGCACTTAGTGCGCGGCGGTCTGCTGCTGATCGTGGCCGGCGTTGCGTTGTCGCTGCTGCAGTACGATCAGGTCTCCCAGAAGTCGGGCGGGGTGACGCTGACCGGCATCGACGACCTGACCGACACCACAGACCGCCAGCTGGTGTGGCGGGCGAACCTGTCGGCCTTCGCCGCCAACCCGGTCTTCGGGTACGGGGCCGGCAGCCACGGCCAGGTCTACCCGATGTTCATCGAGGAGGCCACGCCGGTCCACTTCACTCACGCCGAGTCCGGGTACCTGCAGGTCGCCACCGAGGCCGGCCTGGCCGGGCTGCTGCTGGCAGGCGGCGCCGTGGCGCTCGTTGGCTGCTGGTGCGTCCGCGGCCTGGTCGGCGCCAAGGACCGCGACGATCTGGCCCTGTGGGCCGTGATCGCCGGGGCGCTGGGCGTGTCTCTGTTCCACTCGATCGCCGACTTTGTCTGGTTCATCCCGTCCTGCCTGGCGCCGATGGTGCTGATCGCGGCGGCGGCGATGCGGCTGCACCTGCTCCGTGACAAACGCCCCCTCTGGCGGCCCAATGGCGTCGTCAGCGGCGGCTACGCCGGCGTCGCGATGGCGTCGGCGTGCGTGGCCCTGCTGGTCGCCCCCGCCGAAACCGCCCGCCTGCGGGACCACTACACGACGACCTCGGTCGCGGTGAATCGCTACAACTCAAGCCTGTTCGCCAAGGCCCGCAACAACGCCCCGGACGCCGACGATCAGATCCTGGCTTCGCGGGTGTACTACTCGGACGAGATGATCCGCGACCTGGTCGAGATCGTCCGCGCCAACCCTCAGGACGCGGCCGCGCAGCTCCGCTTGGCGGCCCAGTGCCTGCACCGGTTCGAGCTGGCGCAGGCCCAGGCCGGAGGCGGCATGGGGCTGGAGGCGGTCCGCTCGGCGGTGCTCGCCTCGGAGTTCCCCTCGCACGAGGCGACGGTCGAATGGCTGCGCCGCGCCTTCGGCGAGGACGCTCGACTGCTGCTCACCGCCCGCTCGGCGGCCGCGCACGCGGTGCGGCTCTGCCCGCTGCAGGGAGAGGGCTACCTCTACCTGGCGGACCTCGACTTCCTCGCCGCCGACCAGTTGCCCGGCAACGACCAGCTGGTCGAGCAGGCGCTGTCGGTGCGGCCGCAGAACGGCAGCGTGCTGTTCACCGCCGGCAAGCACCGCTTCCAGACCGCCCAGATCGACGAGGCCCGCGAGCTGTGGCGGCGGGCGGGTCGCGCCCCGGGCAACCACTTGGTGAAGCTCGCTTCGGTCGTGAGCCTGCTGTTCCCGGCGGAGCAGTTCGTCACCGACTTTGATCCGGACTGGCGGTTCACCTTCGCCGCCTACGAGTTCTACCGCCACCGCGGCAACGAGACCGACCTGCGGGCGCTGGCGGTCCACGCCACGAAACTAGCCGAGCAGAACCAGCTGACCGACACGCCGCGGCACGCGGCTGTGAACTACTGGCAGGCGGCGACCATCCACGAGCAGCTCGGCGACCTGCCCCGTGCCGTGGAGTGCGCCGCCCGCGCCTACGAGATTGAACCCCGGTTGTTCCACATCCGCCGCGGGCTGGCGAGCGCGTTGTTCCGGTCGGAACGCTACGACGAGGCCGACCCGCACATCCGCTGGTGCCTGGCCCGCAGCCCCGACGATCAGTCGCTGCGGAGCTGGTTGGAGAAGATCGCCAAGCACCGCCTGATGCAGCGAGACGCTTCCAGCCCGACGCGTGTCGCCCGCCGCTCGCTGCTGGCGAGCCCGTGGGACGAACCCCCGACCGACCCCAAGCAAGATCCATGAGACAGCGACTGGCGTCCGGAATCCGACTGCTTTGCCTCACGCTCGCCTGCGCCGGCGCGTACGTGCTGGCGTACGTGCTGCGGTTCAACGACGGAGGTTCGCCGCACTACTGGGACCAGATGTACCTGACGATTGGCGTCGCGGTGATCGCCAAGCTGGGCGCCGTCTTTTGGCACGACGTCCACCAGCAGCACCACCGCTTCATCGGCTTCGAGGATCTGGTGGCGATCGTCAAGGCCGCCACCGCGGGCGCCGTGGCGCTGACGCTGCTCGACACCTTTGTGCTCACCAGGCTGGCCATCCCCCGCGGCGTGGTGTTCATCGACTGGGGAGCCACGATCCTGGCCCTGAGCGCCGTGCGGGCGTGGCCGCGGGCGCTGCACTACCTACGCACCCGCGCGTTCAACGCCGGCGAGGGGCAGGTCCGCACGCTGATTGTCGGCGCCGACGACCACGGTGAGGTGCTGCTCCGCGCGCTGCGGGCCGGCGGCGCCTCGGCGGCTCGGGTAGTTGGGTTTGTCGACGACGACCCCACGCATCGCGGCCGCCGCATTAGCGGCACGCCGGTCCTCGGCGGCACCGATCAACTGCTGGAACTCGTGGAGCGTCACGCGGTGGAAGAGGTGCTGATCGCCGGCAGCCTGCCCGGCAAGCAGGTGCGGCAGATCGTGCACACCGCGGCGGATCACGACTTCCGCGTGCGGGTGCTTCCGAGCTACCAGCAGATCCTGGACGAGGATGTCTCGGTGCAGCCGCGGAGCGTGGCGATCGAGGACCTGCTGCGCCGCGAGGCGGTCGACTTCGATCAGCAGGCGGTCGGCGCCTGGCTGCGCGGGAGCACCGTGCTGGTGACCGGCAGCGCCGGCAGCATCGGCTCGGAGGTCTGCCGCCAGCTGCTGCGGGTCCGGCCGGCCAAGCTGGTCGTGATCGACCGCTCGGAGACCGGCCAGTTCTTCCTCGAGCGGGAGCTCCGCCGGCTCGCGCCCGAGGCGGATCTCGAGGTCACGATCGGCGACCTCACCGACCCCGAACGGATGGAGGCGGTCTTCGCCCAGCACCAGCCCGACGTCATCTTCCACGCCGCCGCCTACAAGCACGTGCCGCTGATGGAAGAGCACCCCGGCGAGGCGGTCAAGAACATCGTGCTCGCGACCCGCAACGTCGCGGACCTGGCCGAGTCGCACGGAGCCCAGGCGTTCGTCATGATCTCGACCGACAAGGCCGTCAACCCAACCAGCGTGATGGGCAGCTGCAAGCAGCTCGCCGAACGCTACGTGCAGGCCCGCTCCGCCGGCTCGTCGTGCCGGTTCACCACGGTGCGGTTCGGCAATGTGCTCGACTCGGCCGGCAGCGTGGTGCCGGTGTTCCGCCAGCAGATCGCCGGGGGCGGGCCGGTGTCGGTCACGCACCCCGACATCGAACGCTACTTCATGATGATCCCCGAGGCGTCGCAGCTGGTCATCCAGGCCGGGATGATGGGGCGCGGGGGCGAGATCTTCGTGCTCGACATGGGCGAGCCGGTCCGCATCATGGACCTCGCCCGCGACATGATCCGGCTGTCCGGCCTGAAGGTTGGCGAGGACATCGAGATCGAGATCACGGGCCTCCGCCCGGGCGAGAAGCTGTACGAGGAGCTGTACTGGGACTCGGAGCGGCACAAGCCGACCTCGCACGGCAAGATCATGGTCGCCGACAGCAACGTCGAGAGCCTGCTGCGTCTGACGCACGAGATCAGCCGGCTGGCGGCGGTCGCGAACCAGCCCAAGGAAGTGACCCGCGAGGCGCTCAGGGCGGTGGTGCCGCTGTTCGAGCCCGCCGAAGCAACCCGCCGGGCTGCTTGACCGCGATCTGCGGCGGGCCGTGGCGCCCGCCCCGCGATTTGCTTTCTGTGGGTCGGGTCGGCTAAGTTCTGGGAACGCGACCGGCGGAGTTCCGGTCTCGCAACCGAAACCCCTGACGGGCCACATCGATGAGTCACTCGCTAAGTCGTCGCCGATTCCTGCAATCCTCTGCTCTGGCGGGCGCCGGATTCTGGGTTACCGGTTCACTCGGAGCGCAGCAACCTGGTCTCGCTAACAGCCGGCCGCAGTTTGCCTGCATCGGGGTAGGGGGCAAGGGTTCGAGCGACTCCGCCGACGCCGCCCGGTTCGGCGACGTCGTGGCGATCTGCGACATCGACGCCAACACGCTCAACAGCTCGGGCGACGAGAAGCACACCGGCGCCGAGCGGTTCGCCGACTTCCGCGAGATGCTCGACAAGCTGGGCGACAAGATCGATGGTGTCACCGTCAGCACGCCCGACCACACCCACGCGGTGGCGGCCGCGGCCGCCATGCGGCTCGGCAAGCACGTCTACTGCCAGAAGCCGCTCACGCACTCGATCTGGGAGGCCCGCCGACTGACCGAGATCGCCGCCGAGGCCGGCGTCGCGACGCAGATGGGCAACCAGGGCGCGGCGCTCGAAGCGGCCCGACGCTCGCAGGCGGTGATCCAGTCGGGCGTGCTGGGCAAGGTCCGCGAGGTGCACGCCTGGACCGACCGCTGCGGCGGCTGGTGGCCGCAGGGCGTCGACCGCCCCGCCGCGGCCGAGGCGCCGCCGCACGTCAGCTGGGACCTGTTCCTCGGCCCCGCGCCCTCCCGCCCGTTCAGCCCACTGTACCACCCGTTCAAGTGGCGCGGCTGGTGGGACTTCGGCACCGGCGCCCTGGGCGACATGGCCTGCCACGTGCTGAACATGCCGTTCCACGCGCTGGAGCTCCGCGATCCGGTGGCGGTGCAGGCCACCACCTCCGGCCACAACCGCGACAGCTACCCCAACTGGTCGGTCATCGACTTCGAGTTCCCCAGCAACGATTCACGGGACGCGCTCAAGCTCACCTGGTACGACGGCGGCAAGCGTCCCGACCCGGCGCTGGTCGGGTCCGAGGGTGAACTGCCGGGCAACGGCGTGATCGTGGTCGCCGAGAACGCCACGCTCTACTCTCCCGACGCCTACGGCAGCAATTTCGAGATCATCGGCGACCTCGAGACCCCCGAGGTCGAGTTCGAACGCTCGCCGGGCCACTTCGACGAGTGGGTGCGGGCGATCGGCGGCGGCGCGGCGGGCGCGTCCAATTTTGCCGACACCGGCGGCCCGCTGACCGAGACCGTGCTGCTGGGCAACCTGGCCGTGTGGGCCGCCCACGAGGCCGATACCCCCGGCCAGCGGGTCGAGTGGGACGCCCAGAGCATGACGCCGACCAACGCCCCGGAGCTGGCGGCGATCGTCCGCCCCGAGCTGCAGCACGGCTACGAGCTGTAACGCGGCAGCAGCTCGGGCGACCAGACCGCGACGTCGATCCGCTCGGCGTAGTGCAGCGTGGCGGGCGGCCCTGCGCAGTCGACGCCGTGCGGCGCGGCCATGCTGTTCTCCATGATCGTCGCCTCGGCGTGCTGCAGCGGCCACGGCACGTGGTGCACCTCGGTGCGGGTCATGCCGCCGTCGGGGCGGGGGGCGTACAGGCAGTACCGCTCGGTCAGCCAGTGCTCGAGCGTTCCGGGCGTCGCCTCGAACGGGTCGGAGGTCGGGCGGTACTCGGCCGCGAAGCAGGCCGCGCAGTCGGCGCGCTCCGACAGGTACGCGACGCCGTGGTCCGTGCGGCGGGCGTCGATCCGCGCGCGGTGGTACGGCAGGTGGAACCACCGCCGCGCCGCCCATACCGCCAGCGGGTTGGTCGCGTCGAGGCTCAGGAACCAGACGCCCGGCCGGCCGTCGGGGCTCCCGCCTGGCCGACCGACCTGTCGGACGTAGGTGCGGACATTGATCTCCGGGAAGGCCGACAGCCACGGCAGGTCGGGCAGCGGCCGCCGCGTGACGCCCTCCATCCGAAACGGCACCACGCCGAGCCACGCCTGGTTGTCCCACAGGTCGAGCTCGAGCCCCGGCGGCAGCAGTGGTCGCAGCAGACCCGGTTCGACCGGCCAGTGGGCGAACAGCAGCTCCAGCCAACTCTGCCGCCAGGTCCAGCGTCGCGCGGGGATCGGCCACGGGCGGTGCGACTGTCGCGCGAGTGACGGGTGGGCGAGCGAGTTTTTCGTGCTGGCGCCGGGCATTTCCGCTGCAGGGGGCAGTCTCGGAGCAATTCTCGAAAAATTGGGAAACTCATCTTACCCGACCGGGGCGTAGTCGATAACATTTCCCGTGCTACACAAATCGGCGGCCGCCTTCGAATCGTTGATCGGAATGTTCGGCGCCTTTCGCTTTCCGCTCTGAACTGCCTCTAAGCAGTCGCCGCTTCCCGCAAACCGTTCCCGAACGGCTGCCGGCACCGGACCCGAGCCCCCACTCCCTTTGGAGCCCCTCCCTATGACAACTGCGCTTGCGGAGTATCGTCGCCTTCAACACAACGGCCAGCCCCACTACGGTCAGCACCTGATCGCGACCTGCCTGGGCTGCAGCGAAGACATACTCTCGATCGAACGCATGACCAAGTTCTTGCAGGTCATGGCCGACGACATCGACATGGTCCGCTTCGGCGACCCGGTCATCGCCCGCTTCGGCGGCGGCATCGAGACCGGCATCTCCGGCGTGCAGCTGATCGAGACCTCCGCCATCGTCATCCACACCAACGACGCCCACCGCGACATGTACCTGGACGTCTTTAGCTGCAAAGAGTTTGAAGAAGAAACTGTCAGGCGAGTCTTGGACGACTTCCTGTCCCCTTCCTCGGTGACCTGTGAGGTATTCTACCGCAAATGAGAATCTACCCCAGACACCTGCCTGTGATCGCCGATGAGCCGCAGGCAGAAGAATTCCGCGTGATCGACGTGGACGACCATCGCGGCCAGGGCGTGGAAGTCCTCCGCCGGTTCGCAGCTGGAGAGCTGCTGTTCCGGATGAACGGAGTTCTCCGCGACTACGTCACGCAGTACACGCTGCAGGTGGGGCCCAACGAGCACCTCGACGACCCGTACGTCGGCGGCAAGGTGCTGCACTGCTGTGACCCCAACTCGATGCTCGAGCCCCGCACGCGGTGCTACATCGCCGTGCGCGACATCGAGCCGGGCGAGCTGCTGACCATGGACTACGACCTCACCGAGGACTACCTGTTCAAGGCGTTCGAGTGCCGCTGCGGGGCCGACAACTGTCGCGGCTACGTGGCGGGACGCCTGGCCGAGGTCCCCGCGGTCGCCAACGCCTAGCGGAGTCGAAAAACCAGTTCGCCGCTACGGCGTCGAATCCCACAGAGCGGCCCGGCAGGGGCATCGTTGTTTGGCGCAACGGTCCTCCTCCGGGTCGCTTTTTTTGTCGTCCGCGGTCGCAACGCCGCTCAGAGGTTTAGTCTGAAAAAACGAGCGGAGGGGACAAAACCCGCGGCCTATCTCTTCCTCGATTCTTGTAAGTGTTTAGCAGCTAATGCATTGGGCAAGGCTCCTTCCAGTGGTGGGTGGGGTTTTGTCCCTAAGTGTTTTGCGGATCGGACCGCCGTCGGCCAACCCGCCATGATCTGACCGGGGTCGCCTCGGAGCCGTGTTAGCGGTTCAAGAGACCGCTCCCAGGCCCCACGCGCGCAGCGGAACCCACACGCCCGACACCCTCTGGTGGGCGTACTTCCATTTGATATTAGAACGCGTCGGGCAGCCGGTTGCAGCAACAAACCGGCGGCGAGAGCAGAAGAGATGGGCCGATGCGACGGCGCCCCCCCGCATTTGGGCAAGGCTTTTCACTAGCTGGCGCCGACCTTAGGCCGCAGAGTTGCTAGGCCCGGCATTCATGCCGGGTCAACCCGGCACAACGGGCGCCGTGAAGCCCCGTTAACGGGGCTTACCAAGTTTGGCTTCAGCCCCAGAACCCGGCATGAATGCCGGGCCTAAAACTCGCAGACTCCTGAACAAGCGTGATCGCCAATGGCGCCCAGTCGACCGGCAATTGTCAGTGGTCGCAGATCTTGTCCGCCGCCGTGGTAAAGCCGCCCTCGGTGGCGACGAACTTGTCGCGGGCCTCGAGGAAGGAGACCAGCTCGTCGGCCGTCATGCCCTCGGCCGAACAGGTGCAGAAACGGGCCGCCTCGCCGAACTCCTTGACGATCGCCGAGCACAGCGACTCCCGCGTGTACGACTGGCCCCCGGCGAGCATCATCCGCATCACCTCGTGCCCATGGACCTGTTCCGCCATGCGACTCCCTCCTCTCGTGCGATACGAAAACCGATTGCAGCTCTGCTAGCTGCGTCCCATTATGCCCGAGACGACCGGAACCCGTCCACTCGCGTCGCTAACGCCAGTAGGCCGAAGCTTGGCGGGACGAGGCTAGGCCGATTAACGCAAAGTGTTTGGCTGACATCGTCCAGCCGTGTAGTTTCGAAGCGGCTATTCATATACCGCCCTACGACAATTGAGTTCAGCTAACGCATCAACCCTCACCATTCGTCCACGATTCGGTTTGCGAACCGGTCGACAGGGACGCACGGTGTGGGTTTTTTGTTTGGCAGAGCTCTCAGGGGCCCTCTCACGGAGACACTTCGATGAAAGCTGTCACCTCGGCCGCACTTGCGGCGGTTTTTCTTCTGCTCGCAGACCAGACTGTCAGGGCGCAATCGGCAACGATCGACTTCGAGTCGCTTCCGCTGGGCACGACCTACGGTGCCTCTTCCGGCGACAGCCCTGGTGACCTGGCCTTCACCGAGGACGGCGTCGACGTGCGGTTGCAGAACTACAGCAGCGGGAGCTTCTCCAGTGCGACGGTCGGAGGCTTCATGGCCGATAAGTTCTCAACGACGCCGATGACGATCAGCAATATCAACCTCGACTTCGAATTTGGATCACTTCCGTTCGACGTCGGCCTCGTGACATTCGAATACGCAGACTCTGGCGGCACGGTCAACCTGGGCGTCAACGGGACGAACCTGTCCTTGGCTGACATGACGGATGCTCCAGCGTCGATCGCAGGGGTCGCGGTATCAGTTACCGCGTCCCCCATTTTCGGGGGAGTCTTCGGCGAGGTAACGCTCACTGGCCAGATAGACACGGTGCGTCTCGGCGGCCAAGAGTTTGGCGTCGACAACCTGCGTGCGGAGGTCCCTGAGCCGCTGTCCGCGACATTAGCGCTGTTGGGTCTCATCGGCGTGGCCGCGGCCCGCCGTAGGTTTTAATTGCCGCTAGAGAGCGCGACCCCGGGATGGCGGCCGCCGTTTCAGCGTGGCCAGCGCGGCTGTCAGCAGCCACAACGCCGGCGGCTCGGGCGCGGCGATGGCGGCGGTAAGCTCCGAACTGGCTGATGCTGCGCCGTAGTTGGTCCGCCATGTGTCGTAGTCGGCAGGCAGGAACTCGCCGCTGGTGTTGTCGCGCCACACCGTGTAGTCGGCCGCGTCGACCGCTAGGTCGCCGTTGTAGTTGCCCGGCAGGCTCGGCGCCGCGAAGGCGCCGGAGCCGAAGCTGACGTAGAAGTCGTCGCACCACACGGAGATCGCCTGCAGCCCGTCGAACGAGTCGCCGGGCGCCAGGTCGAACAGTAGCGGGCCCTGCGAGCCGTTGTAGACCGTGCCGGTCAACAATTGTGGGACCTTCACGCCGTTGGTGAACGCGGGGGTCGTGTCCTCGGCGCCGAGGTAGAAGTACACGCTCGGCCCGCCGCCGTCGTACGTGAAGTTGTCGATGCGAAAGGTGTCGGCGTCGACGATGGTCACCGTCCCCGAAACGTTGTGGTAGTCCCGGCTCAGCTCGGCCTGCCAGCCGGGCTCCTGGCCGCGCGCCCAGGCCGCCGTCAGCAGCAGGGTGCAGGCGGTGATGGCGGTAGCAGAGCGGAGTCGGCGGGCGGACATAAGCGATCCGTGAGGAGTCGGGCGGCTGCGGGCAGAGGCGGAATCCTAGTATACCAGCGCCGGACGCGGCTGCGGGCGTCGGCAATTGCTGGCTCGGGGGCCGTGGGCTAAGGTGGAACCGTGCGTCGCGGGCCGACCAGGCCGCCGCCGCTGTCTGTTCTCGCCTTTCTGCCGACCATCGGGTTCCCAAGTGAAGTCTCTCGCACTGACCATTGCGCTGCTCGCTAGCAGCTTCGGATTTGTCTCGCCCGCCGCCGCCGACGAGACGGCCCGCTTCCTGCAGTGGGCCGAGAGCCCGCCGATGGGGTGGAACAGCTGGGACTGCTTCGCCGCCACGGTCAACGAGCAGCAGACCCGCGCCAACGCCGACGTGATGGCCGCGAAGCTCAAGGACTTCGGTTGGCAGTACGTGGTGGTCGACATCCAGTGGTACGAGCCGGGCGCCAACGGCTTCGAGTACCGCGCGGGCGCGCCGCTGGTGATGGACGAGTTCGGCCGCCTGCAGCCCGCCGTGAACCGCTTCCCGAGCGCCGACGGCGGCGCCGGCTTCAGGCCGCTGTCAGACGACGTGCACGGCCTGGGCCTGAAGTTCGGCGTGCACATCATGCGGGGCATCCCGCGTCTGGCGGTCGACCGGGAGCTGCCGATCAAGGGGACCGACCTCACCGCCGCCGACATCGCCAACAAGAACAGCACCTGCACCTGGAACTCCGACATGTACGGCGTCGACATGTCGAAGCCCGGCGCGCAGGAGTACTACAACTCGGTCTACGACCTGTTCGCCGAATGGGGCGTCGACTATGTCAAGGTCGATGACCTCAGCCGCCCCTACGAGGACAACCTCGCCGAGATCGAGGCCATCCGCCACGCGATCGACCAGACCGGCCGCCCGATGGTGCTGAGCCTGTCGCCCGGCGAGACCCCGGTCGACCAGGGCCCGCACGTCGAGCGGCACGCCAACCTGTGGCGGATCAGCGACGACTTCTGGGACCACTGGCCGCTGCTGTTCGACCAGTTCCGCCGGCTCGACGCCTGGACCCCGTACCGCGGCCCCGGCCACTGGCCCGACGCCGACATGCTGCCGCTCGGCGCGCTGCGGCAGGTCTCGACCTCGCCGCACCCCAAGCACACGCTGTTCACCAAGGACGAGCAGCACACGCTGATGAACCTGTGGGCCATCGCCCGCTCGCCGCTAATGATGGGGGGCGACCTCGCCCAGCTCGACCCGTTCACCGAGAGCCTGCTGACCAACCGGCGGATGATCGCGGTCAACCAGCACAGCACGAACAACCGCCAGCTCTACCGCCGCGGCGACCAGGTCGCCTGGATCGCCGACGCGCCGGGCTCGGGCGATAAGTACCTGGCGCTATTCAACACCGGCGGCGAGGCGACCGAGGTTGGCGTCGAGTTCGCCGAGCTCGAGCTGCCGCATAAGATCCGCGTCGAAGACCTCTGGCAAGACGCCGGCCAGGCCGCCGTGCACGACGCTAAATTTAGTGCCGAGCTGCCGAGCCACGGCTCGGGCCTGTACCGCCTATCGCCGGCAAAGTAGCAAGAATCCCTCTCAACGGCAGGGGGGCTCAGCTACGACCACGCCAACTGATGCCGGCCGTCGGCGAAGCTCAGCTCGACCGGCTCGGGGTCGACCGTGCAGATCGGATTCCGTTTGACGGCCTCGACCAGGTCCTCGGTGACGTAGATGGTTCCCAGGTGCAGCGTGTTCGGGACAAACATCCAGCCGGAGTCGCCGTAGCGGTCGCGGATCTTGCCGACCACCTCCTCGTCGTCGGCCAGGGTGGCGGGGATCTTGGCCCGCTCCATGTCGCCGGTGGTGTAGACGTTGATGAAGGTCTTGCTTTCGTCGATCGCGTCCCGCAGGCGGCGGGTGATGAAGTCGGCCAGGCCGACGCCGATCGCGTTCCCCTTGGACGCCTCGACTAGGTTGAGGGCGGCGATGTGCTTGACCCGCGGGCGGTCGAGGTCCTCGCCGCCGCGCACGCCGCGGTAGCCGATGACGTTGGTGTCCATGCCGGTGCCGCTGTAGGTCTTGCCGATCTCGTCGACAACCAGCACGTCGATGTCATCGACCGGCAGGCTCGGGAAGTAGGTGCGGTGCTTCTCGAGCAGGCGCGGCTCCTCCTCCAGGATGTCGGCTGCCGGCACGGCGTGGATCTCGGCGGTCTTGTCGAAGCCGTCCTCCAACAGCGCCAGGCCGGCCCAGATCTTGCCGCTGTCGACCAGCACGCGGCCCATCTCCAGCAGCATGTGCTTCATGTCGAATGAGTGCGCGGTGTGGAACGTCTGGGCCGATTTAATCTTGCCCATGCCGACCACCATCATCTTGGTCAGCCCGCTCTGCACCGGCCCGCTGAAGCAGGTGTGCAGCTTCACGCGGTTGAGGACCAGCGTGCCGGCCGACTCGTAGCAGTGCCGATCCATCCAGACATCGCCCGTCGAGACCTCGCCCACCTTCACGCACTCCATGCTGGCGCGGATCGGCATGCCCATCGCCTCTTCGGTCATGCCGAGCGACTCGACCATCGCCTGCTGGCCCGGGCCGGTGGCGCCGTTGTGCGAGCCCATCGCCGGCACGATGAACGGGCTGGCGCCGTGGGCCTTGAGCCAGTCGCCCGCCGCGCGGGTGATGGCGGCGATGTTGTCGATGCCGCGGCTGCCGGCCGTGATCGCGACCTCGCCCTGCGGCACGACGTGGCCGGCGGCCAGCATCGCGTCGAGCTGCTTGTGGACCTCGGCGGCCGGGTCGGCCAGCGGGCAGTCGGCGAGCTGTTGATGAACCTTGTAAAGCTTCATGGCGTCGGGATTGGTTGGCGCCGGGCCGTGCGAGCGGCCGCGCGGATTTGGCGGGGGAGCCCTGTAGCGCTAACTCCTGCCCGGATACACTGATACGCTTATCGATCCATCCTACCAACCGCCCGGGCGGGTGTCTGTCGCCCTCCCGCGCAAACGAGACTCACGATCGCGCGAGCCCACCCATGACGCAGACCGCCACGCCCGACCGCACCGCCGAACTCCAGACCCTCACTTCTGAGCGGATCCTGCTCCTGGACGGGGCCATGGGGGTCGAAATCCAGAAGCTCGGCATCGGCGAGGCCGACGTCCGTGGCGAGCGGTTCGCCGACCACCACAAGGAGCTGAAGAACTTCGGCGACCTGCTCTGCCTCACGAAGCCGGACGCGATCCTGGGGATCCACCGCGCGTACCTCGAGGCGGGCTCGGACATTATCGAGACCAACTCCTTCGGGGCCAGCCCGGTCGGGATGCTCGACTTCGAGTTCGCCGAGGCCGGCGTCGACGCCTCGGCCCTCGGGCGCGAGATCAACACCGCCGCGGTGCGCCTCGCCAAGCAGGCCGCGGCGGAGTTCACCGAGCGGACGCCCGACAAGCCGCGGTTCGTCGCCGGGTCGATCGGGCCGACCTCCAAGCAGATGGCCATCTCGACCCGCGTCGACGACCCCAGCCACCGCGACGTCGTGTTCATGGAGATGGTCGACTCGTACTACCAGCAGGCCCGGGCGATGGTCGAGGCGGGGGTCGACATCCTGCTGGCCGAGACCGTGATCGACACGCTCAACCTCAAGGCGTGCCTGTTCGCCATCGAGCGGGTCTTCGACGACCTCGGCTGCCGGGTGCCGGTGATGGCGTCGGGCACGTTCGACAAGGGGGGCGGCACGTTCGTCTCCGGCCAGTCGGTCGAGGCGTTCTGGAACGCGGTGTCCCACTTCCCGCTCTTCTCGGTGGGCATGAACTGCGCGCTCGGCCCCGACGTGATGCGCCCGCACCTGGAAGAGTTGCAGCGCGTGGCCGACGTCGCCATTAGCTGCTACCCCAACGCCGGCCTGCCGAACGAGATGGGCGAGTTCGACCTCGACCCGGCGAAGATGGCGCCGATGGTCGGCGAGTTCGCCGAGCAGGGCTGGGTCAACATCCTCGGCGGCTGCTGCGGCACCACGCCGGCCCACATCGCCGCGTTCGCCGAAGCGGTGAAGGGCGTCACGCCGCACAAGACCACCACGGTCGCGCCGCGTCTGCGCCTGTCCGGCACGCAGCCGATGGAGCTGCGCCCCGAGAGCAACTTCCTGATGATCGGCGAGCGGACCAACGTCACCGGCAGCAAGAAGTTCGCCCGGCTCATCAAGTCGGAGAACTACGAGGAGGCGATCGAGGTCGCCCGCGAGCAGGTCGAGAACGGCGCCAACGTGATCGACGTCAACATGGACGAGGGCCTGCTGGACAGCGAGGCCGAGATGCAGCGGTTCCTGCGGCTGATCGCCGGCGAGACCGACATTGCAAAAGTCCCCGTGATGATCGACAGCAGCAAGTGGTCGGTCCTCGAGGCCGGCCTGCAGGCCGTGCAGGGCAAGGCGATCGTCAACTCGATCAGCCTCAAGGACGGCGAGGAGGAGTTCCTCCGCCGCGCCCGCCTGTGCCGCCAGTACGGCGCCGCCGCGGTTGTGATGGCCTTCGACGAGCAGGGCCAGGCCGCCGAGGCCGACGAGAAGGTCCGCATCTGCAAGCGGGCGTACGACCTGCTGACCCGTGCCAGGGAAGAGGGCGGGGCCGGCTTCCCGCCCGAGGACATCATCTTCGACCCGAACATCCTTACGGTCGCCACCGGCATCGAGGAGCACAACCCGTACGCCGTCAACTTCATCGAGGCGACCCGCCAGATCAAGCAGGTCTGCCCGGGCGCGAAGGTCTCCGGCGGCGTGTCGAACATATCGTTCAGCTTCCGCGGAAACGACCACGTCCGCGAGGCGATGCACAGCGTCTTCCTGTACCACGCGATCCAGGCGGGGCTCGATATGGGCATCGTCAACGCCGGCCAGCTGGTCGTGTACGACGAGATCGAGCCCGAGCTGAAGAAGCTGGTCGAGGACGTGATCCTCAACCGCGACCCGGAAGCCACCGAAAAGCTCATCGACTTCGCCGAGAAGGTGAAGGGGCAGGGGGGCAAGGTGAACGTCCAGGACGACGCCTGGCGCAGCGAGCCGGTCGAGAAGCGGCTGCAGCACGCGTTGATCAAGGGCATCGTCAAGCACATCGACGAGGACACCGAGGAGGCCCGGCAGAAGTACCCGAAGTGCCTCGACATCATCGAGGGCCCGCTGATGGACGGCATGAGCACGGTCGGCGACCTGTTCGGCGCCGGCAAGATGTTCCTGCCGCAGGTGGTCAAGAGCGCCCGCGTGATGAAGAAGGCGGTCGCGTACCTGTTCCCGTTCATGGAGGCCGAGAAGGAGGCCGCCGGCACGGCCGGCACGTCCCGCGGCCGGGTGCTGATGGCCACCGTCAAGGGCGACGTGCACGACATCGGCAAGAACATTGTCGGCGTGGTGCTCGGCTGCAACAGCTTTGATGTGATCGACATGGGCGTCATGTGCCCGGCCGAGACTATCCTCGAGGCGGCCAGCAAGGAGGGCGTCGACATCATCGGGCTGTCGGGCCTGATCACGCCGAGCCTCGACGAGATGGTGCACTTCGCCAAGGAGCTCGAGCGGCTCCAGCTGAACACGCCGCTCTTGATCGGCGGCGCCACGACCAGCGCCAAGCACACCGCGGTGAAGATCGCCCCGCACTACTCGGGCAACGTCATCCACGTGCTCGACGCGTCGCGCAGCGTCGGCGTGGTTGAGAAGCTGCTCAGCAAGGACAATCGCCCCGCGCTGGAGGAAGAGAACCGCCGGCTGCAGGCCGAACTGCTGGCGGGCTACAACAAGCGTTCCTCCGCGAACCTGGTGTCGTACCAGCACGCGCTGGAGAACCGCTTCGCCACCGACTGGGCGAGCGTCGACATCCCGGAGCCGTCGTTCGTCGGCGTGAGGCAGCTCGACGACTTCCCGCTCGAGAAGCTCCGCGACTACATCGACTGGTCGCCGTTCTTCATGACCTGGGAGATGAAGGGCAAGCACCCGCGGATCTTCGACGACCCGAACCTGGGCGTGGAGGCCAAGAAGCTGTTCGACGACGCCCAGCAGCTGCTCGACCAGATCGTCAGCGAGAAGCTGTTCACGGCCAAGGGCGTGTACGGGTTCTTCCCGGCCAACTCCATCGGCGACGACATTGTCGTCTTCACGGACCTCGACGGCGCCGGCGAGCGGTGCCGGTTCCACGCGCTGCGGCAGCAGTGGGAGCGGAAGGGCCAGACGGCGTTCCGCTCGCTGGCCGACTACATCGCGCCGGTCGACTCGGGACGGCTCGACTACCTCGGCGGCTTCGCGGTCACCGCGGGCCTCGGCTGCGACGAGCTGTCCGCCAAGTACCTCAAGGACCACGACGACTACAACAGCATCATGGTCAAGGCGCTCGCCGACCGCCTGGCCGAGGCCTTCGCCGAGTGCCTGCACGCCCAGGCCCGGGCCGACTGGGGCTACGGCAAGGAGGAGGGGCTGAGCAGCGAGGACCTGATCGCCGAGAAGTACCGCGGCATCCGCCCGGCCGCCGGCTACCCCGCGCAGCCAGACCACACCGAGAAGCGGACGCTGTTCGACCTGCTCGACGCCGAGAAGGCGACCGGCATCACGCTCACCGAGAGCTACGCCATGCACCCCGCGTCCAGCGTCAGCGGCCTGTACTTCGCCCACCCCGAGGCCCGCTACTTCGCCGTCGACCGGCTGACGAAGGACCAGGTCGAGGACTACGCCCGCCGCAAGGGCATGCCGGTCGCCGAGGTCGAGCGGTGGCTGAGCCCGAACCTGGGGTACGAGGCGTAGTTCCCGGCTTGAGGAACCACGAAGGCACGAAGACACCAAGCAAAAGGGCCAGTCCCGGCGCGGTGAGCTGGAATAGGGGACTGGCTCGCGACCGCCGGGCAGCGGGTGGCAATCTCAGCGGCGCGACGGCGGTCGCGTGCCTGTCCCCTTTTCCAGCGGGGGGCGAGTGTGGAGTAGCCCGTCGAAAACGGGGACAGGCACGCCGCGTCGTCGTGGCCGACTGGGTTCGCACTGTTTAAACGCGGCGAGCCAGTCCCCGTTCTCGACTCGCGGCTTGGGCGGGGCAAGCTCGGCGCGTGGCAGCTTCTTGCCCACCGGACGCTAGTTCATCTTAAATCCCAGAAATTCATTCCAAAAACATCTCGCGCTAATTGCCTCGCAATACTTTGATTAGCGTGGCTTTCGCCCGGCGGGTCCTCGATAATCGCGTCCGCTTTCGTTGACGACCGCGACCATGAACCGGGGCGTATGGGATGAAGCTTGCGACTGCTGTGTTGTTGGTCTTGGCGGCCGCCGTTCCTGCGGGCGCCGCCGACAAGCCAAACATCCTCTTCCTGCTGACCGACGACCAGGCGTACGACGCGGTGCACGCGCTCGGCTGGCAAGAACTCCAGACGCCCCACCTCGACCGGCTGGTGCACGAGGGGGTGACCTTCACCCACGCGTACAACCCCGGCAGCTGGTCCGGCGCGGTGTGCGTCGCCAGCCGCACGATGCTGTTCACCGGCCAGATGCTGTGGCGCGCCAAGCGGGACCAGCGCTTCCTCGAGGCCCGCTACGTCGAGCCCGCCCGGTCGTGGCCGCAGCGGATGCAGGCGGCCGGCTACCACACCTGCATGACCGGCAAGTGGCACGTCCAGGTCGACCCGCACCGAGTGTTCGACGACGTGCGGCACGTGCGGCCGGGGATGGCGGGCGCCAGGCCGGCGATGTACGACCGGCCCCTCGCGGATCGGCCCGACCCGTTCGACCCGGCCGACCCGGCGCTCGGCGGCTACTGGAAGGGGGGCCGGCACTGGTCGGAGGTGGTCGCCGACGACGCCGTCGCCATGATCGAAGAGAGCGCCGGCGGCGACCGGCCGTTCTTCCTGTACGCGGCCTTCAACGCGCCGCACGACCCGCGGCAGTCGCCGGCCGAGTACCTGGCGATGTACCCGCCCGATCAGATGGACGTGCCCGCCAGCTTCCTGCCCGAGTACCCCGACGCCGAGGCGATCGGCGCCGGCCGCGGGCTTCGCGACGAGCGGCTCGCGCCGTTCCCGCGGACCGAGCACGCCGTCCGCGTGCACCGCGCCGAGTACGCGGCGCTGATCTCGCACCTCGACGCGCAGATCGGCCGCATTCTGGCCTCGCTCGGTGAGCTTGGGCTGCGGGAGAGCACCTACATCGTGTTCACGTCCGACCACGGGTTGGCGATCGGGCGGCACGGCCTGATGGGCAAGCAGAGCATGTACGAGCACAGCCTGCGGCCGCCGCTGGTGGTCGCCGGCCCGGGGATGCCCGCCGGCGAGCGGGTGTCGCAGCGGGTCTACATGCAGGACGTCGTGCCGACGACGCTGGAGTTGGCCGGCGCGGACTCTCAAGGAACGGGCTTTCAGAGCCTGCTGCCGCTGATCGGTGGCCAGGAAGCGGGCGACGCCGAACCGGCCGGCAGAGAGGCGATCTACGGCTCCTACCTCGACCGGCAGCGGGCGATCCTTGTCGGTCCGTGGAAGCTGATCGTCTACCCACAGGTTCCGCGGTTCCTCCTGTTCAACCTCGACGACGACCCCGAGGAGATGACGGACCTGTCCGACCGCGCCGAGCTGCGGCCGGTGGTCGAGCGGCTCTTCCGCCGGCTCGAGGAAGAACAGCGCCGGTTGGAGGACCCGCTTGAGCTCACCCCGCCCAGCTGGTAGCCGCCTGCGGAAACTCCAGGAGTGAGCCACAAAGGCACGAAGTGCGGCAGCAGCGAACACTTCTCAGGGGTGGCTGTTCTTCGTGCCTTGGAGTCCTTGTGGTTCGTCCATGGCGGCAGAATACCGTGAGACGCGGACGCCCTGCAGACGAACTTCCTCTGCCGATGCTGGTGGGGAAGTGCTACCAGTGCGGTCCAACGAAGTCGCTGCGGCGAGCGCCCGATTGGGCCTGCGTTGTGGCGGTCGATTCAGCCGCCGGAGGCCTTTGCGCGGTAGCCGAGCGTGGCGAGGTGCGCGATCACCTTGTCGCGGTGGTCGCCCTGCAGCACGAGCTCGCCGTCCGACACGCCGCCGCCGGCGCCGAGCGTAGTGCGGAGCTCGCTGAGGAGCTGCTTGAGTCCGGCGGCGTCGGACTCGAGCCCGGCGATGACGGTCGACCACTTGCCGCGGCGCCGCTCGCGACGGACGCGGACCTGCTGCTCGTGCGGCGGGGGTCCGGTGCTGTTTGCAGTTTCCGGGGGGCAGCTGCACGCGCTCAACTCGCGGCCGCAGCGGTCGCAGGTGACCGGGCGCTCGAGCGGCGTTCCGTCAAAGAGTCCGGGCATGTTGTGAGCGGCGTGCCGTGGGCAGGGCGTTAAAGATCCGGCGTCCGGTGGAGGCTAGGAAAGACCTAGCGAACGCACCAAGGTGACGATGGCGGCGGAGATCAATCCGAAGCTAATTGAAAACACGAACGACAAAACGATTGCGGTGAAGGAGAGAAAGAACCCCAGCACGCCAATCGCGATGCCCCATTGGAACGCGTGCTTCAGTTTGTCGGCGAACGACGCGTGCAGCTGGGGGAAGAGGTACTCGTGCACGACGTGCCGCGTTGGCGTTGGGGCCATAGCGGCGCCGCCCGTCGGCGCGGCAGTGGGAGTGTCGGCAGCTGCCTGCGTTGGCGGGGGAGGCGGGGGCGGAGCGAGTGGGGCATCGTGCGGCGGGTTGGTCGAATCGGCGGGGCCCATCTCGGCGCCGATGCCGACAAACGGGTTTACGAGCGTGTCGCCGTAGCCAGCGGACTCGGTCTCGTCGAGCGGGTCGTCGGGGGGGGCGAGGGCCGCTTCGGCTGGGCCGTCGTGATTCGAGGGCACCCGGATGTTGGCGCCGCACTTGGGGCAGGGGAGCTCGATGCCGCCCTGCGAGTCGCCCGCTTTGAAGCCGGCGCCGCACTGGCTGCACTGGAAACGGATGGCCATGGGAAGAGCGTGCCGGCAGGGGAGAACGGAGCGAACGGGGTCAGACGCCCGCCTCTAGTCTACCCAGGATGTACCGCAGCACGCCATCAGCGTCGACGTCCACGGCGACGTCCATGTTGGGGCGGCTGTCGGTGACGATGCGGCGGTCGAACACGGTGGCCCCGTGGGTCAGCTCGCCGGCGGTCTCGACGTCGCCGTGCAGCGGCTCGGTGGTGAACAGGTTGGGGTGCATCGCGGCGGTCACCGCCACGACGTCGTGCACGGCGAGGGCCTCGAGGCCGAGCACCTGACGCTGCATGCGGAACGCGTTGGGCAGGATTTTTGAGAGGAACTGGGCGGTGCGGCTGCCGCTGTGCTTGAGCTTCTCGAGCACGTCCAGCCCGAGCATCACCTGGCTGCTGACGTCGACCGGGATCAGTGTCTTGGTGACGGGCGACTGGAACACCTGGCGGGCGGACTCGGCGTCGCAGTAGATGTTGAACTCGGCCGCGGCCGTGATGTTGCCGGGGCCCGCGACCGCGCCGCCGAGGATGATCAGGTGGCCGATCTCGGTCGCCAGGTCGGGCTCGGCTTGCAGCAGCGAGGCGATGTTGCTGAGCGGCCCGGTGGCGATGACGGTGACCTCGCCGGCGGCGCCGCGGATCTCGTCGGAGAGGACCTTGATGCTGTTGTGGCGGTTGTGGAGTTCGGCGACCGGGAAGTTGGCGCCGCAGAAGCCGTCTGTCCCCATCAGGTGACGGGCGTCGGTCCGCAGGAGCTGGTCGGGCGTGGCGGCGCCGATCCGCGGCCAGCGGGCCGGGTCGACCTGCTCGATGATGGTCTGCACGTTGAGGGTCGCCTGCTTGGGCCCGACGTTGCCGCCGGTCGCGGTAACCGCCAGCAGATCGAACTCGGGCTCGGCCAGGGCCACGCAGAGGGCGATCGCGTCGTCGACGCCGGGGTCCATGTCGAGGATGACTTTACGCGGCATGAATCGCTGAGGGGTTGGGAGACCAGTGCCGGGGCGTTACGATCGACGGCTGCTGAAGCCGCTACCCCCTTTATGGTGGAAACACGGTGTTCAGGCAATCCAAAAACTCCCTGCTGCGGCCCGCTATGCCCCCGATCAACTTCCTCGACACGCTGGGCCAGGTCAGCGCCGGCGGCGACCTGACAAGGGACCAGATGGCCGCCGCCATCGACCACATCATGCAGGGCGGCTGCACCGACGAGCAGATCGCCCTGCTGTTGACTGCGCTGGCCCACAAGGGCGAGACCGTCGACGAGGTCGCCGGAGCCGCCACGGCAATGCGCAGGCACATGCGCCCAATTCGGACCGAGCGGACCGGTTTGGTGGACACCTGCGGCACCGGCGGGGGCGGATCGCAGACCTTCAACGTCAGCACCACCGCGGCCATCGTCGCCGCGGCGGCCGGCGCCCCGGTCGCCAAGCACGGCAACCGCAGCATCACCAGCCGCAGCGGCTCCGCCGACGTGCTGGCCGAGCTGGGCGTCAACATCGAGGCCTCGGTCGAGCAGGTCGAGCGCTGCCTCGACGAGCTGGGCCTCTGCTTCTGCTTCGCGCCGCTGATGCACCCCGCGATGAAGCACGTCGGCGCGGTCCGCAAGCGGCTCGGCATCCGCACCATCTTCAACGTGCTCGGGCCGCTGGCCAACCCGGCCGGGGCCGAGCACCAGCTGCTCGGCGCGGGGCTGCCGCACCTCCGCCCGCTGCTGGCCGGAGCGATCCAGAAGCTCGGCGCCAAACGCACGCTGGTCGTGTCGGGTCGCGACGGGCTGGGCGACGTCACCATCACCGGCGTCACCGATGTTACCGACGTCACGCCCGACGGGATCGTCGAGTACGAGTGGACGCCCGCAGACTTCGGCGTCGAACCCGGGCCGCTCGACGAACTGCTGATCGAGACCCCGGCCCAGAGCGCCGAGCGGATCCGCGAGGTGCTGGCCGGCAATTCCGGCGCGTCGCGCGGCATCGTGGTGCTGAACGCGGCGGCCGCGCTGATCATCGCCGGCATCGCCGAAGGCCCTCGGGAGGGGGCGACCAAGGCGGCAGAGGCGATCGACTCCGGCGCGGCGAGTGGGCTGCTCGCCAGGCTCGGCGAGTTGTCGCACCAAGAGTAGTTGTTTCGAGTAGCCGCTAGCGCATCCCGAGGCGTAGCCGCTAGCGCATCGTCGGGCGGTCCTGCCCGATGAACTCGGCGACGGTTTCCGAACGCTGCGGCTCCTGCTGGCCGCCAAACATCTTGGCGAAGAAGCTCGGTTCGGCGTCGGCCGGCTGGTCGGGCTTGCTGGAGCGGAACGGGCCGATCTTCATCTTCTCGACCGCGCCGTTCCAGGCCGTGCGGCCGCGTTGAAACGCGCCCTGCGTCGCTTGGGTCACGCGGGTGATCGGGTTCGGCTTGGGGGCGGCGTCGGGGTCGGTCGCGCTGAACGGCTTCCAATTGACCTTGGGCATCTTGAGTTCCGGCCAGCCGACGTCGACCAGCGGCGAGCTCATCAGCCAGCCGCCCGACTTGGCTTCGGCCTCGCTGGCGGCGGGCAGCTCGCCGGTGGGGCCGGCGGCTCCGCCCGTGGGGAGCTCCTGCGCGGCGAGCGGCAGTGCGGTCAGCAGGATCAGCGCCGCCCCGCGGGCGGTCGTGGGTAGGTAGTGGTTCATGGCAGGTTGGGGTTTCGCATGGGGATGCGGAAAACGCGCGGCGGAGTTTGCCAGAAGGCAGCGGGGGCGTCCATGCCAGTTTGGGCGTTTTCCGACGCGATTGTGCGACCCCGCGGTCGTAGCGTAGAATGGGGGATTAGCAGAAAACAGTTAGCCAGTAAGGGTTTGCGTGTCGGAAATGATCTCGGGAAAGATTGGATTTATTGGCGCCGGCAAGATGGCGTCTGCTATCGCCCAGGGCGTCGTTCGGGCTGGTGTGGCCAAGGCCGGCCAGATTTCGGCCAGCGCCCGGACCGAGCAGACGCTCGCGCAGTTGTCAGAGAGCATCCCGGGCGTTGAGACGACCAAGTCGAATACCGCGGTCGCTGAGCAGTCAGACCTGCTCATCCTGTCGATCAAGCCGCAGGTGATGGCCACCGTGCTGCCGGAGATCCGCAGCGCCGTCCGGCCCCAGACGCTGGTGGTGTCGGTGGCGGCCGGCGTGACCTTGGAGCACCTCGCCAAGGCGTTCAAGCGTGGCGTGCGGCTGGTCCGCGTGATGCCCAACACGCCGTGCCTGATCGGCAAGGGCGCCTGCGCGTTCGCGCTCGGCGAGCACGCCACCGAGGACGACGCCCGACTGGTGGAAACGCTGCTCGGCGCGGTAGGCGAGGCGTACCCGGTGCCCGAGCACCAGCTCGACGCGGTGACCGGAGTCTCGGGCTCCGGGCCCGCCTACGTGTATACTGTCATCGAGGCGATCGCCGACGCGGGGGTCCGGGCCGGGCTGCCGCGGGCGGTCGCCGCTCAGCTGGCCGCCCGCACCGTGGCGGGCGCCGCCGAGATGGTGATCTCCACCGGCAAGCACCCCGCCGTGCTGCGGGACGAGGTGGTCAGCCCCGGCGGCACCACGGCCGCCGGCCTGGCGGCGCTCGAGCGGTGCGGCGTGCGTCACGCGCTAGCCGAGGCGGTCACGGCGGCCACGGAGCGTTCCCGCGAGCTGGGCCAATCAAGCTAGCGATAGTCAGTCAAGCACACCGAGCGGTTTTCACCGAGCTGATTTCAAAGCGCCCTGCCAAGGGTTAGTCGCCCAGAGGTCAATTCATGTCCATCATGTGCCGCGTCGACGACAAGAACATCCCGCTCTACCGCATCATGTGGGTGGCGGCCACGCCCCACTTCTGCGGCGAGGAAGACTGCGTCCGCGAGGGGTGCTACGAGGTCCGCCTCGAGCACGGCGAGACCGTCTGGGCCAACCCGGTCGAGCAGGGCGAGGTGCTGCAGCAGCTCGAGTCCTGGCAGGGCGGCATGGGTATGTCGGACGACGAGGACTGGTAGGCCCCGCCCCGGCCCATTTCTCTATCCCCCACCCGATCCCTGGCGGCCACGCCGAGCGACCATCATGCCCAGCGACTACGACGACGATGACGACTTCTACGAAGACGAAGAAGGCTTCGGCGAAGAAGACGGCTTCTCCGAGGTCAACTTCGACGACGACGACGAGTCG